>CATYZI010000039.1 GCA_958415625.1 uncultured Collinsella sp.
CCCCCGAAAGGCCCACCCCCTACCGTCATGGTCTACAATCGAGGACACGATTATTCGTCCACCCGAAGGACCGTTCTTGAACCTGAGTAAGCCTAAAATCAACACGCTTCTGGCACTCGCACTGTTTACCTTCGCCTTCCTTGCTGCCGAGTTTCGCTTCGATATCAATATCGGGCTACTCGCCGGCGCCGAGCGCGTTGTGCTCGCACAGGGCCTTATCCTTGGCGCCAGCGTGATCGGCTTTATCGGATATGCTCCGTTGCTTGATCACGCGCAGCGCAAAGGCCAGCCTCAGGCAGTTGTCAGTGCCGCCGTCCCCATCGCCATCTTGGGATTGACTCAGATTCAGTCCCCCACGGGCCCACTTGCGCTCGAAATTTTGGGGTGCCTCGCATTCCTCGGACTCGGCCTGCTGGGTGCTGCGGCGCACCATGCGTTCGCGATGGCGTTCCAAGACGATCCCAAGCTCGCCACCGGCGCAGGAGCGGCATACGCTGCGGGCATTCTGATGCAGTTCGCCCTTAACCTGCTCGACTGCGGCGGCATCGCAGAGCTCATCGTTCTTGGAGCGACGACGATCGTCATCTCCGCCCTGAGCGCTGCTCCCCAAGCGACAGACGAGGGTTCCAGCCACACCGTCAATCCCTTTGCCGAGCCCTCGCACGCCCTCGCCAAGCAGGCGTGCTGGAGCATTGCGCTCGTCATGATTCTCGCCTGCCTGTTCTCGACACTCGATAACGTCGTCACGTTCTCAAACGCCCACGGCACCATCGCTGTTCAGACCTGGCCACGCCTCTTTTTGGCAGCGAGCGGTCTCGTCGCCGGCATCGTCTTTGATTTTGCCGAGCGTCGCTACATGGGCCTCATCATGCTCGGCGTCACGGTGCTCTCGACCACTTCCATCTTGGCCGTCGAGGCCGGCGCCGATCCCAACCTGGGCCTTGTCGTCTTTTACCTGAGCTCGGGCTTTTTTGTCACGTTCTTTACCGCCACCTTTACACAGCTGGCACCGCGCATGCATGTGCCCGCCCTCTGGGCCGGCATGGGACGCGCCGCCAACAATGCATGCGCATTCACCACATCGGGTATCTCGCTTGCTCTCGTGACCTCGGGCAACGTTGCCCTCATTATGATCGGTGCGCTCGTTTTGCTCGTCGCCGCCTGCGCGGCATTCGTGGCAGCCGGCTTGTTCCGCCTACCCCAAACCGAGCAGGAGCGCGAGCGCGAGCAGCTGGCAGAAGAAGCACTCGCCGCCCCCACCATCGAGGAGCAACGCCAGGCCTTCATCGCCAACCACGCTCTCACCCCGCGCGAAGTCGACGTGCTCGTGGCCGTAACCCAGGACGAACGCCCACTCAAGCAGGTCGCCGAGGAGCTCGGCATCTCGATGCGCATGGTACAGCGCCACCTGAGCTCTATCTACCAAAAGACCGACACGCAAACGCGCGCCGGTCTCACCAAAGCCTTCCCCTCGGCCTAAAACAAAAACCACCACAAAGGTGCCTGTCCCCTTTGTGGTGGTTTTGGTCGGCTAGCCTTCGAGCTGAGCTACTTTGTAGCGGTAGGCTGCGGCGATGACGTCCTTGCAGCCCTCGCGACCCAGCTTGGCGCGGTTGACGACGATGTCTTTACCGCTCGTCATCTTCCACTTTCCGGCGCTGTAGCGCTTGTAAAACGCCTCGCGCGCCTTCTGCTGCTGCTTGACCAGCTTGGCGCCCTTCTTTTTGTTGAGGCCGCGCTTCTTACGCACGATCTCGACGCGGTCCTCAAAGGGTGCGGTCACCAGCACGGCGATGTGGTTGGGGTTGTTACGCAGCAGGTAATCGGACAGACGGCCCTCGATAATGCAGCTCTCGGTCTCGCCCAGATCCAAAATCACCTGGCTCATCTTTTGAAACAACTTGTCCGAGTACGAACGCGCATCGTAGCGGTCGGGCAGAAACGCCATGTTCTCCACGGCCAGGCGCTCGTCGTAGGCGGCCATCTTGTCGAGCGACTCACCCGCGCGCAGCGACGCACGTACCAGCAGCTCGTTATCGTACAGCGGAATCCCCAACTCGTCGGCAAGCATGCGACCAATCTCGTGGCCCTCGGCGCCAAAGTCGCGCGCGATGGTAATGACCACAGGATTCTTCTTATTCTCCAGATCGCTCATCGCAATTCCTTTCTCTATGTGACAAAGGGGCTGTCCCTTTGCCACATTCTACGCTGCCACCATTCGCCTCTGATACGCCCTCACCAGCAGCGAGATGCCAAAGTTGAGCGCAAAGTACATCGCAAACACCAGACCGTAGAGCATGAGCACCTGCGACAGGTCGATCGCGTGCGCCATCACGACATTTGCCGTGTACATGAGCTCGGCCACGTTGATGCCCGAAAGATACGAGCTGTCCTTGATGACGGTCGTGCACTGGCTAAACAGCGCCGGAATGATCGTCTTAAACGTCTGCGGCAAAATGATGTAGCGCATGGTGGCAAAGAAGCCGAAGCCCTGGCTCTGCGCCGCCTCAAACTGGCCACGCGGAATCGAGTTGAGGCCGCCGCGCACAATCTCGGCCATAACGGCGCTGGTAAACAGCGTAAAGGCGATGGTCGAGATCACAATGTCCAGGCCCTGCACTGTAAAGTAGATAAACAAGATCCACAGCAGGTTAGGCGTGCAGCGGAACAGCTCGATATAGGCACTCACCAAAATGCGGAACGGGCGGGGCGCATAGCTCTTGACGAGCGCCAGCACCGTGCCAAAGATGAGCGAGAAAAAGATCGACAGCGCCGAGATCTCGATCGTCTTAACAAAGCCGCCCCAGATGTAGAGCAGGTTGGTCGCGTTGAAGATTTCCATGCGCTAGGCCTCCTCTACGTTGTCGAGCCCCAGCTCGGCCAGGCTCACACCGCGCGGACGCTCCTTGGAGCGGCGCTCGAGCCACTGCACCAGCATGGCGAGCGGAAAGCAGATGATGAAGTACATAAGGCAGCAAACGATGTATCCCTGCAGGTAGCCATACAGGCTTACGAAGTTGTCGGAGCGATACATAAGGTCACCGCCGGCCACGAGCGCCAGCACCGACGTGTTCTTGACCAAGTTGAGCGCCTGGTTGCACAGCGGCGGCAGGATGATCTTGAACGTCTGGGGCAGCACGATGTACCAGTAAGCCTGCGCGCGCGTGAAGCCTTGGCTCTGAGCCGCCTCCATCTGACCGCGCGGAACGGCCTCGATGCCGGTGCGGATGACCTCCGAGATGTAGGCCGCGTGATACAGGCCCACGCCCAGAAAGCCCAGCACGAACGGCGCGATACGCACCGGCTGGTCGGCACCGGTTATGGCCTGCAAAAACTGCGGGCCGGCCATATACATAAAAAGCACCTGCACGGGCAGCGGTGTGTTCTGGTAAAACTCCACGTACACGCGACTGATGGCGCGCAGCACGCGCGAGCGAGTGGTCGAGAACACGCCCAGCAGTGTGCCCAGCACCAGCGACAGCAGCAGGCCGGCAACAACCACCTGCAGCGTCACGCCAAAGCCCTCCCAGAAGGGCCCCATGTTTTGGAATGTCGTCGACCAGCGGTCGGCGTCAAACAATCCTTCGAGCATTTGATTCCTTCCTTGGACGAACGCTTACACAAGACCCCAGGTCTTGACCTCTTGATCGAGCCAGCCGTCAGCTAGGCGATCGCAAATCACCTGATCGACCACGGCCGAAAGGTCGCAACCCTTCTTGGTCGCCACGCCGTAGCCTTGCTCGCCAAACTTGACCTCGGGCTGCAGCAGCTCGACGGTCTCGTTCATGTAGCCGGCCAGCGTGGAGCGGTCCATGGCAAAGACGTCGATATTGCCGGCGTCGAGCGAACTCTTGATGATGGGATAGCCGCTAAAGGCCCTAAACTCGGGCTCGCAGCGAAAACCGTTGTCCTTGATCATCTGCTCGATCAGGCCCTGCGTGGTGGCACCCTGGCTCACACCAATGACCTTGCCGTCCAGATCCTCGATCGAGGTAAAGCCCGAGCGTTTCTTGACCATGAGTCCCACGTAGTCGGTGCGGTACGGCGTCGAGAAATCCCAGCTCTTCTTGCGCTCGTCGGTGATGGTGTAGGTCGCCGCGACCACGTCGAGCTGGCCGTTATCGATGAGCGGGCCACGCGTCTTGGGCGTTACATCGGTAAACTCGACAAGCTCCTGGGCACGGGCCTCCTTGTAGCTCACGCCAAAGACGGCAGCGGCGATCTGGTAGCACAAATCGACTTCCATACCCTCAAAGCGGCCCTTGGCGGTGTCGTAATAGCCATAGCCGGGAACGTCCTTCTTGACGCCGGCATTCAGATGGCCACGCGACTTGATGGCCGCGAGCTTGGACCCCTTATCGGAGCTCTCGCCACTGGCGGAGCTGCCGCAGCCGGTGAGCGCGGTGCCCGTCAATGCGAGCATGCCGGCCCCCGCCAGCTGCAAAAAGTGACGGCGCGATACGGCCGCCCTCGTCATATCCGTCATGTCCATCACCCGCGCCTAGTGCAAAATCTTGGACAGGAACTCGCGGCAGCGCGGGTTCTCGGGGTTATCGAAGAAGTGCTCGGGCGTACCCTCCTCCAGGATGCGGCCGTCCTCCATAAAGATGACGCGGTCGGCCACCTGGCGCGCAAAGCCCATCTCGTGCGTCACGCAGATCATGGTGATGTCCTCCTGCGCGAGCTCGATCATAACGTCCAGGACCTCCTGGACCATCTCGGGGTCGAGTGCCGAGGTCGGCTCGTCAAACAGGATGATGGGCTGCTTGGTGCACAGGGCGCGGGCGATGGCGATGCGCTGCTGCTGACCGCCCGAGAGGTTCTGCGGATACTCGCCGGCCTTATGCGCCATGCCGACGCGTTTGAGCGCGGCGATGGCGATCTCGGTCGCCTCCTCCTTGCTCTTCTTTTGCAGCTTGATGGGCGCGAGCGTCAGGTTGCCCAGCACCGTCATGTTGGGATACAGGTTGAACTGCTGAAACACCATGGAACTATACTTGCGAGCCATCTCCAGGTGATTCTTTTTGGTAAGCGGTGTGCCGTCGATGACGACCTCGCCCGACGTGGGCTCCTCCAGATAATCGACGCAACGGATGAGCGTCGACTTACCCGAGCCGGAAGGCCCGATCATTACGAGCTTCTCGCCGCGCTTGACGGTGAGATTGATATCTTTGAGCACATGCAGGTCGCCAAAGTACTTGTTGAGATGCTTGATCTCGATCATGTCCGCCATGAATGTCCCTTCCCTGCGTTTACACGAGTTGAACTATTGTACGGAAAGAACCACGTTTCCGCAGCCCACACTACATTCCCGTAAAGAACCCGCAACCTTCCGCCCACTCATTGGGGACAGACTTAAATGAGTACCCGGGGAGTGGGCACTCATTTAAGTCTGTCCCCAATGAGTGCCCAACCGCCCTTGTTGAGCATAAGTCAGCGAAAACCCGTACACGCGAGCAAGGTGACGTGAAATGAAAGGGCGCAGACCTTATGGTCGCGCCCTTGAAATTGAACGTCAGATTGCCGTGTGTACGGGTTTGCAGCGTCGAGCCGTTACGCGGTTTGGTAAAACCGCGTAACAAATTACGCGAGTTTTGAGCCGACGATCTTGGCTGCGGCGGGCTTATCGAAGTTGCCGCCCGTGGCCTTGCCGAGCGCCCCCATGACCTGACCCATCTGCTTCTTGGACGTGGCGCCCAGCTCGGCGATAACCTGCTCGATCAGGGCCTCGAGCTCCTCGCCCGAAACCTGCGCGGGCAGCAGGCTCTCCAGAATCTTGACCTGCTCGGTCAGGTTGTCGGTACGCTCCTGGTCGGTGCCGGCCTTAATGGACATCTCCAGCGTCTCGCTCGTCTGCTTAATCAGACGCTTGATCATGCTGTTGACGTCTTCCTCGGTCACATCGCGGCGCTCGTTGACCTCGATATTCTTCACCTCGGCCTTGACCTGGCGAATGATGGACAGGCGAACCTTGTCCTTAGCCTTCATGGCCGCGATCATTTCCTTCTGCAGCTCTTCGTTAGTCATCTGCAAATCCTCCTCAATAGCGTGGGCGGCACTCGCGCGAGCATCGCCCCATGATTACTCAGTTGTCGACGAATCGTCGGTCGAGCTCTTGGTGACGCCCTTCAGGCTGACGTTGTACGGCACGTCCTTGGGCATGGGGTTGACGGTGATGTCGGCATCCTTCTTGTACTGCTCTAGCCACTCGCTGTACGCGGTGCTGGCCGCCTGCGTCTTCACCACGTTGGAGACATACTTCTTGATGGCCTTGGGCACCTGCTTGATGTCATCGACCTGGTTATCAACGTGGAAGTAGTCGGTGCACTTGATGATGTGGTAACCATAGGTCGACTCGACGACTTCGCTCACGTCGCCCTTGTTGAGCCCCTCGAGCGCCGTCTGGTAGCTGTCGACGAAGGTGGTGAGCTTATCCCAGCCCACATCGCCCTTCTTCTCCTTGGAACCGGTGTCCTCGGAGTACTGTTCAACGGCGTCCTCAAAGCTCAGCTCACCGGAGTTGATCTTGTCCAGGCACTCCTGCGCCTTGGCCTTGGCGGCAACCTTGTCCTCGTCGGAAGCGTCGGAATCAACCTTGATCAGGATGTTCGACGAGCGGCGGGCGTCGTTGTAGCTGGACAGGTTTTCGTTGATGTAATCGACAATCTCGCTGTCCTTGGGCTTGCTCGTAGGCGCGACGGCATCCTTGAGTTTCTGCTGCGCCAGACTCTCCTTGAGCGAATCCTTGTAGGTGTCTTCGGTATAGCCGTAGGTCTTGAGGGTCTTCTTAAAGGCCTTGGCACCGCCCGCGCTCTTGCACGCGTCCTTCCAAGCCTTCTCGACCTCCTCGTCCGACACCGTCACGCCGTTCTCCTTCTGTGCCTGTTGAAGCAGAATCTGCTGCGTGTAGGAGTCGATGAGTTGCTTGCGATACTTCTTGGGCGTGAGGTCGTTGTCGACCAGATACTGCGCCCAGTCCTCGTCCTTGGTGTAGCCGTAGGACGTGCGCATGCTCATGATCTGCTTGGTCACGGTGTCCTCGGTGAGGTTGGTGCCGTTGATAGTAGCAGCAACACCGCCGGTCAGCTTGTAACCCGAGGTGTCCTCGGCCTGCGACATAAGGCCGGAGCACGCCATCGCCGAGACGGAAAGCAGCATTGCCAGCACGCCGATGACCACCAGAACGATCTTGACGGTCTTGGACACGTAGGTCTTGCGCTGCTTCTTGCGAGAGCTGGAGTCGGCGCGAGCCTGCTGCTCGGGCGTCGGCGCGGTCTCGGGGTTCTTTTTCTTATTTGCCATGTTTGGCCTTTCGCAAAACGAATCGAACAAACGCCATTGTGTCACAACGCAGCCCCCACGACACGCTTGGTGCATTGGGGACAGGTTAATCTGCACCATTTTGGTGCAGAGGGGACAGGTCTAACTGCCACCTTAGAAGTGGCGGCGGATGGCGTCGACCATGCCCTGGGGCGTGGTCTGGCCGAGAACATCGGCCGCGGCGTCGGCATCCATAAAGATGTTCATGAGCGCCTGCAGGGCCTCGACCTGACCGCCCGGCTCGGAAATACCCAGGTTGACGATGATCTGCGCCGGCACCGGAGCGCCCATGCCCGCCATCGCGTTAAACGTCACGGGCGCGGCGGGCTTTACCACGGCAATATAGGGCTTATCCACAAACCCCGGATCGGTATGCGGGATAGCGATGTTAGCCGCCGGCATGGCAAGCCCCGTAGGATAGGCGCCCTCGCGTGTGCGGACGGCGTCAAGCCAGCCCTCGGCAATGTAGCCGCGCAGGGCAAGCTCGTCCTCGAGCAGCGCAAACACCTCATCCGGCGACGCACACCCCCAATCAAAAAACACCAGCTCAGGCGCGAAAAGCATCTCGGCGTTATCCGCCATACCGTCCTCCAAAGTTGCATGAGGTTCACATTGCCCCATATGATAGCGAAACGAGACGGGCAAGGTTAGCCGAGGATTCCGATCATCTCGAGTGCACGGGCAGGCGTCAGGCACACCTCAGGCATTGCCTCCAGCATGCGTCGGTCACTCGTGACCACATAGTCAACATCCGCCGTCTCGCCCGAAGCGATGATGAGGTTGTCTTCAAGATCCGGCATGCGCTTGCCAAGCATGCGCGCCATCTCGCACTCCGCCAACGAAAGCGGAGAAGCCGTTGCCACCTGCATCATATGCTCGACACAGGCCCACGCTGCCGAAGCAAACGACACGTTAACTCCGTTCGCATTCCGCCGGGCTAGACGCCGAGGCAAAATGTAGAACGCATCCTTTGCCGTCGTTGGCGCGTACAGAAGGTCAATCTTTCCTGCCTCGGCCGCCTCGACCAATCTTCTCGCTTCGTCGAATGCCCCCTCTTGCAGGTAATAATCAAGCCACACATTCGTATCCACAAGCAGGCGCTTTGCCTCGATCATCGGCAATTCGCCTCCATGTCGGCAATCATCGCGTCATACATATCATCGCATACGGCATCCCAGTCTTCCGCAGATGATCCACTTGGCGCAAAATCCGAAGCGCTTAGCCCCAACGAGGAAAAAGCTAGGCCACACCCCTGCTCGGCAAGGCTCTTCGCGCGGGGCATCTCACGCTTATCCGCCAGCATAAATCCCGGCAACGCTTGATGCTCGACAAGATAGGCCCAAAGCGCGCGAATGGCATCACTCGGCCCCAATCCATTGCGAGTCAGGACCGCATCGCCACCAGCCTTGAGCATAGGATCGATTCGCGTGTTGAGCTGCACCATTGCCGTTCCCATAGCGGCTCCTTTCTATGTGCTAGCAGTATAGCAAACCTGCTAGGCCACACAAAAGGGCCCCGCCCGAGCACGGACGAGGCCCTGTCAGATTGGTAGTGTCGAGAAAGTTGGTGTAGCGCCCGATCCGAAGCGAGTCGGCTTGGCGTCCAAGAACCTAGAATACGGTTGATGCCCTATGCCGCCGACCAGCATATGAAAGACAGCGGGCCAAAAGCCCCATGGCTTCTAGCCCGCAGAAACATCGATGTTTCCAAATGATCGCAGCTTGTGTTTCAAGCGCTTTTCTACGCTACCGGCGGATGCAAATCCCAATCGGGAAAGCAGTTTGCAAAGCCTGAGAGATTTTGAGTCAAAACATTGTTCTCAGCTTGCTTCAGTCGCTCGTCCTCTTCAAACAGACTATCGAGCTCGCTCAATGCATCGAAGTCCTGCATCGCAGCATCGTTATGGTCGAAATCAGTCACATCATCAGTCATCTATTTCACTCCATTCATGGTTATCGAGTCAATCCTATCGGCTAGGCAACCTTATCGAGCTTAAGCAGGTCGCTGCGCTCGGCCGCCGCTTCCTTCGCGCTCTTCCACTGATTAAGCGCCAGATCGATCTCGGAACAGCCTTCCTGGATGCGTTTGGAGTATTTGGCCTCAATCTCTTCTGCCTCCGCAGTGCGCTGCTTGCCCGAGAGGCTCGTCTTTACTAGACAATAGCCAGCCCCCGCAAGTAGCAGAATGCCAATAACCTGGTTTACAAACGCAAAGAAAGCTACTCCCAAAACAGCGAGGACAACGGCCGCTATCTTGTAGCTCTTGTTGCCCTTCGCAACCCTGACATCAAGCTCAGCGAGCTCCTTTTTCTTCTCTTCACCGACATAGCGAACATAATCGCCGCGCAGCGCATTGCCCTCATCGCCGGTAACCGCCCTGCTTGTCCATCCGTCGAAGTCAAGGGTGATCGCCTGCGGAAATTCGGGGATATCGCTCTTGCGATACCGGTTGAAACCACCGTTGATATAGGAACCCAAAAACTGAATTGCAGTCTTCTTCTTATGCACATCCACAGACGCACTCTGGTCGCGCATCGAGCGTGTCATCTGGTCGATGATGCTCATCGTCTGCTGACGCTTCTCATCGCGGCGACGATTGACGAGCTCTCGGGCGCGCTCCACGTCTCCGCCAAATGCCTTGACCGCAAGAAGATACTCCTCCTGGCGGCGCAAATTTCGCTCCTTGGAGTCATCGGAGTTAACGAGCTCCATCAAATGCCTGTCAACCTGCTCGGCAAGCGTCCTCTCGTCAACATCAGAAGCTCTGAGGTCAGCGAAGTCATTGGAGATGCTCTCGATTGCCTCGACTTTACCGAGATACTTATTGATGTAGTCAAACTCCTTGACCACCACCTTGAGCGCCGGATATCTCGAGCTCATATCCTCCTCGTAGCCGGTAAAGTACTCCGCCCATGACTCTGACTGCTCATTCTCGAACTCAGGGCTCTGATTTCTGATCTGCTCGATCCAGCCCGCCATATAGTCGTCGCACAGGTGCTTTTCGTCGGTTCCGAAGATGCCGTTGATATAGGCATCGATGTAGACCATCGCATCGGCATCGATGCGGGCGGCGTTTTGCGTCGAGAAGTAGCGCGCTAGCCATTCGTAGCACGTAGCCGTGCGGTTATTACGTCTGCAGATCAGAGCCATCGCAAGCGACGTGTGCTCGTTGTCACGTTTGACAGCCTCGCGTATTGCGCGCTCTGCAAGATCTCGGTTGTTGTTGATCCATGCCGCAAGGGCAACCAGGACAGGTGCCAGCCAGTAGTCCGGGGTAGAAATCATTAACTCCTCGGAGACCGTCGAAATCGTCGCCTTGCGCACGAGCGCTGCATCGGTTGCCTGGAGAATACCGACCATGGTGTTTCGAACAACCGAGTAGTTGCCGAACTTCTTGTCCATCTCCTGCCGGACGCTCACGAGCTCCGTAGTCGCCTGCTCAAGTGCGGCGGTACGACGCTGCTCGAGCATCATCTCGAGAAAGTCCTTTCGGAGCCTTTTAAGGTCCTTCCGCACTTCCTCCATTTGGGATTCGACCTTATCGACCTTCGTGGTCATCTGGTCAACTTTAGTTCCAATAGCGGCGATCCTGCGCTCGATAAGGGCAGTATCTAATCCCGAATCACTCATCTGTACCACCTTTCAGTTTGTACCGTTTAGATCATCCAATAGCTTTAAGCGAGCAAGCGCCCGCTATCTGCTTTATTGAGAGGCCATGCTTCGGTATTGCTCGGACACCTGCTGATAGGCCACAAGAAACTTCTGCTTGTATTGGCTTGCCTTCATCGAATTGACGATGCGCCCGACTGGCTCCACATAGTGTTCGAAAAAGTACGAAGTCCTTCTTCGTAACGCAAACGAACCAGTTTTATAGGGGGACCCGGGGTTCTCTCTAATGCCCTTGAGTAGTGCGAGACACGTTTTGGGTATATTGCAGTTGGCGGCAATATCTTGATAGAAACTCTCCCGCTCTGCAGTCATAAAGTCTTCCGAAGCATACTGTGCTATGCAGAACGGGCACACAGCATCGATAAAGTTCTCAAGTCGAGACCGATCCTCCATGCTCTGCATATTGGCGACCACGAGCGATACCATCTGAATCTCAAAGTCACGCATGTTGTAGAGCGTCGACTCAAACAAGTCGATCAAGTCACGCACTTCGTCATATTCGAGAGGGATATCTTCGGCCCTTTTAAAGAAAACCGTCATCGAACCCGAAAGACCTTCGCAAAACTCATCGCAGTACGCAACCATAAACTGTGCCGCCGCGTTGTCTTGCATCATATTGAGCACGTCTGCGGCAAATTTGCGGGCCTCCGGGAAGTTGCCGCCCTTAAAAAACTTGATGGCATTGTCCTTGGCAAACGCGATTTTGCCCGTGGCCCCCAGACGCGCCCGCGAATAGTACATCTCGCGACCGCACTGGTTGCAATGAACCTTTCGAGTTGCGGGGTCAAATTCGACATCGGTGCTGCCGCAGCCCTCGCAAGTTATTCCGTTGATTTCCAATAGCTTCCCCCACTTCAACCATCAAAGTGCCCTGGCAAAAAGCAGCACGAGCCCTTATTTGACAGCGGTCAGCGCCGCATTGCGCTTTTTCCAGATATTGCGCGCATCATGGACAAGGCCAACCGTAACATCTGCCGGCTCATCGGCACTCATGGAATTCGAGACCGCCTCAAGCGCGGCGGAGAACTGTCGCTCGATCTCTTGAACATGGGGCTGCGACATGTTGGAACTAAAGGAGATGTCATCCTTGAGCGCTTTGAGTTCGGCTTTAACCTGAGCGTCCTCCGCTACGGCAAGAAGCTGCCCCACATACAATCCGAACTGCGCCGTTTGAACCGTCTTTGCGGCGACGGCGGCAACCTTTTGGTCTGCCCGGCGGGCATAGGAGCCAAGACCCATCTGCACAAGGACAAGCACAACGAGAAGAGCAACGTTTGCGACAACCGGGATCGTGCTGCCGCCCCACCCATACGCCACAAACGCAAAGTACGTATTGGCAAGAAGGGCAACAACAAAATAGGCGCAGCTGAATGCAATCGGCAAATAATGGATTTCGGTCGTGCTTTTGACCGTGGACTGCTTATCGGACATGGTAGCCGAAATCGAAGCCACCGCAAAAGCCAAAACCCCAAAGCCAAGCGACATAGCAAAGACGATAGGGTTCATCAGCGCGTTATGGCAGACAAACATGATTACAAGCCACGCCACCAAGACGATTGCCTCGCCTAAAATGACACGTTTAACAGAACCGTTCATCTTTGTTTCTCCTTATTGGATCTTAGTTCCACAATCGGGGCAGAATTTGGTCCCTTCGGGCAACTCGGCTCCGCAGCTCGGGCACCTTGGCGAGGTCAACCGGTTCCCGCACTCAAGGCAGAACTTGGCACCGACCGGGTTAAGATGCCCACACGCCAAACACGCAACACCCTGCTCGAGCTTTTGTCCGCATTCCAGGCAGAACTTAGCACCCATCGGATTAACGTTTCCGCAACTGGGACATACGGGACCGTTTTGCATACCTGCGGACGCGGAAGCCGTTCCAACCATGGGAGCAACAGCGCCCATGGTCTGGTTGGCCAAGTTGGAGAAGCCGGCTCCAAATGCACCGCCCATGCCAACGCCCATGCCGAGTCCCATACCGGCTCCCATGAGGCCCGATGCGGCACTCCCCTCATTGCCCGCAGCACTCTCCATTACGTCCATGCCGCGCTCCTGCTGATAGTTGTAGCCTTCGCGCGCACGCTTCCTGGCAAGTGCCTCGGACTCGATGTCCATCTGGGCAGCGTTACCCTGTGCCTCGAGAATGCTCCGCTTACGCTGGATCTTCATCTCGTTGATGGCGGCAAGGTCCTCTTCGAAGGGCTTGATGCTGTTGAACGAGAAGTTATCGAGTGTGAGACCAAACTCATCGAAATAGTTAACGAGCTTGCCCTGCATCTGAGACGAGAAGTCGCTCAGATGCGTCGCAATTTTAAGAACGGAAACCTCCTGGTCAACAATCGCCTTGGCAAGCAGGTCAGGAACATACTCAAGGATTTTTGCCCGCATAAAGGAAGTAAGTTCTTCTCGCGTATAGCGATCTCGCGTGCCCACGACCTTAACGAGGAACTTCCTCACCTGAATGGGAACCAGGCTCGAGTCATTCTGCTCGATATGTGCGCCAAACAAACCGAAGGCGCGAACATGAACGTTGACGTCTTCCTCAGGGTCTTGGACGATGATGGGCTCGGTCGTGCCCCAGCGCAGCTCGTTCATGTAGTTAGTATTGATAAAGTACACAACGGAATGGAACGCCGAGCTACCGCCGGTAAGCGAATGGGCGGCATTGCGGAACGGGGCGAATCGGCTGTCTCCCGTGTCGAGCTTGATCTTGCACGGACCGACAAACACGCTTACCTGAGAATCGCCGGCACCCGTAGCGTCAGTAGAACTGCCCGCCCCCATATTGTTGGTAAAAACGGCAATCTGCGATTGCGCAACCTGAAGATAGGACCCGTTGGGAAAATCCTCGTAGGGATAGCGGAATGAGACAAGCGAGGCATCTTCGTCGTTGCCAGGCTCCCATTTGATATTGTCGACAGAAAAGGCACCGAGAATTCCGCTGTGCTTTTCTTCCTTTTCGTTATCGCTATGGAACAGTGACATGCTGATTCCTTTCGTTAATCCCAAACCACGCGTTCCGCGTGTCTAATAAATTGCGAACTGCCGAGTCGACGGGCGCATCGAAAGCCTGTGCGCCTCAATCTGTCCCCAACTTAGCTTGGCTAATTATAGCCCTCAAGTCATCTCATTTAGCCACCCCCGATGAGCGGTAATAATGTCGCACCTTTGGTCAACTGACGAAGAACCGGGAGGGTTCGAACCCCAGATACCCTTTTGGGGCATACCCGCTTAGCGGGCGAGTGCCTTCGGCCTCTCGGTCAGCTCTTCGTAACGGCCGTTTTAGCCGTAACTAAACTCGTCGGATGGAACAAGGGGAAAGGTATAAGAGCTGCGCGCGCTGTAATGCCAAAACGGCTCGGTTAAAGTTACCGGCTCTCGTGATAGGCCACAATCGACCGACATGGGTACCCTTCAGAGCCGCATTCCGCAGACGCTACGACCTTTCCGTCTTTATAAAACTCGACGTACCAAACGTACGTTGCCGCCCCCTCCCAATAGTTTGGCTTATCAGCGACCTTGAACGTAATAGAGGCGTCATCTGGCACAATCAACTCGTGCTTGGCGTTTGCAATGAACGCATCCATGTCGGCGATCACGCCATCGCCGCGCGCAGCGGCCTCCCCATCGTCGCTGCTATCGGATGCCGCTTCAGATGGTGCTTGAGATGCGCCAGATCGATCGTCCGCAGTGCCAGAACCGTCCTTCAAAGAGCTCTCCGAAGGCTCCACCCCTTTGAATGCCTTCCACATATCGCTGCTTGCGGACGGCATTTCAATGTCGGCCTCCGGATACTTCCCGGCGAGCTCGTCAAGAATTTTGCACGCTTCCTCACGCCCCTGGACCATCGCCTCCTGCGGTTTGCCAGCATCCTCAACGGTCCTCACCAAGTAGACGCCATTCTGCCTATCGAATTCCTTATTTTGAATTTGCGCCGCGCCTACGACCTCAGGACCCTTTGCAGTAAGCGAAATATAGAAATCTGCCTGGCTACAATCCTGACTACAAGTAAATTTAACGATGCCGTCCTTACAGACAGTAATGACTTGGCTCTCACCCTGAGCAATAAAACCGTCATACTGATTTGTCATATTGCTGGAGCCTTCTACCATCTCTGACGAAGGCATAACCGAAACGGCCGCTCCATCAACAAAGCAGTAGGCACCCACAATCGCCGAAATATCGTTCTGCGCATCGACAGACCCAACAAGCAGCTCGTCAATTCCGTCGCCATTCAAATCATCGAAAGCATAGTAGTAGCTTAAAAAGCCGGGGGCAGTCTGGTTGTTATAAACGAATATCTGCCCCAGTCCAGAATCATCACCGCGTCCCTGGGCCCAGTCGTCGTAGCTGGCAGCACCAGCCCCCTTCCGCTCGCAATAGCTCGCAAAGTCCTCGTAACGCGCAACCACGCCCTCGTAAGCCCTGCGTGCTTTCTTGTTTGTTGCCGCGACCTTCTTTTTAGACGACTTCTTCTCGACTGCAGCCGGCTGCTCCTGCTGCTGCGTTTGAGGCAGCACAAAGGCTTCGTAAGCTTTGACCAGGGCGTAAGCGACACCAGCGGTAAAGATGATTGCTGCAAGAATGGTGACAAACGTAGGCACAGCAAAACGGCCGATCTGCCGACGCTGCATCATAAAGGCCGCAAAGGACATATGATCAGAGGGCGCCGGAGAAGCGCTCTCTATGCGAGATGCGGCAGGATCGCTTGTCGCTTTTCTATCAGCAGACGCCTTTGGTGTACCCGAAGGAAGCGGCTGCTGAGCATTCACCGGCGCATCATCCACATCCAACGGTTTTCCGCATGCGGAACAGAATCGCGCCCCGTCTTTGATCTTTGCCCCGCAGCTTGCGCAGTACATAAATCCCCCTAGAACTTCAGCATATCGAAACGATAGCCCGCAGCCTGCAAACAGTAAAGGCCCAGGAACAATTTGCTCGACTGTAAACCTTTTCCTTCACCTTTCAAATTCGCCTGACCCCACGCGGAAGGCATGCGACGGGCTACTTGCTAGGCGCGAGCCATGTGCAGCTTGATTGCCTTGAAGATGATGTTGGCAACCGAGACGATAGGCCAAAGTGCCACCATCGTCATCGGTGCTAATTCGGGAACAACCGGAACCGCTCCGTGAATCACGCTGCCCAACCAATAAAAAAGCATCAGAACCACGACAGGAAGGCCCACGAGAACCACAAGCTCGATTAGCATAATCGTGATACCGATAATGCCGCCACCATAGACAAAGGGAAGCCTTACACCGCTGCGGTACAGCGAGATAATCACCTTCCAGGGACCAATCAGAAGCAGCGCCAGCGGAATCATATAGTCGAGCCCCAGCGAGCCACCTCCCAGCACGTAATTGAAAAAGAGCACATAGAGCAACGAAATCACCGACGCTCGCGCAAGGGACCCGATGGACTCGCGAAGTGAATCT
The DNA here is from genome assembly GCA_958415625.1 of uncultured Collinsella sp. GTDB lineage: Bacteria > Actinomycetota > Coriobacteriia > Coriobacteriales > Coriobacteriaceae > Collinsella. Next base: position 16,424 of record CATYZI010000039.1, read on the forward strand.
TGCAGGCAAGAAGCGTCCTCTGCATCCTCCGCCGCTTGAAACTGAGCCTCGACAGACTGGCTCTCAATTGGCCGGGCCTCGACGTAAATCGCATCTCCCGCTGTGCTGGCCGCAGCCGCGACCGTAGGCGTTCCGCACACGCCGCAGAACTTGGCGCCGTCGTTAATCTCTGCTCCACACTGTTTGCAATGCATAATCGGGTCCTTTCTCGTTACCCCTTTTCTTGACGATCACAAGATACGGTTTGTCGTTTATCCGATATAGAGATTTTGACCGGGTAATTTTCCTAAACGTGCTACGCTATTAAATCTGCAGCTAGAGACAGGGGTAACAATGTTTGAGTTCTCCCAAATACGCACCGTTGAAGGTTCGATTCCGTTTAAGAAAGTCAACCTCATAGAGAACGAACCCAATAGGCCCGTTGGCGAGGCCCAGCTTGTCTTTGAACTCTACATGCCCACCGAGCTGGCCGGCAGCAAAAGCAACGAAGGACCCGCACACAGCGAGCGCCATGCCGATCTGATCAGGCTGGCATCATGCATCGAACCCACCGCCGTTAAAGAGCAGCCCTTCCGCGCAAGCCTCTTTAGCGTACTTGATTACGCCGAACAGACCGGGCCGCTTTTTGGCAAGCACGCAATAGAATCCGTACGCGATTGGGCCAATGCCGCGATGGCAGCACTTATTGCCATGCGCATCCAGGAATACCTCAACGGGAGCTGCACCATCGCAAAGGTCTCTGCATTGGAAAGAATCGAGAAATCAGTGGTGACCTGCGCGGCAAACGGGTCATCCTTCAAGATCTACACCACTATCCTGAGGGCGGGCGGAGATTATACCGACTCATTCAAAAGCCTGCCTATCGTGCGCAAAATCGAATCCGATGCGGGATATTTCTACGCCTTTATGTTTATGATCGACGAGGAAGAATCCCTCGTTGCACTCAACGTGCTCTCTTTTGAACACGAGCTCACCGCCAATGACTTCAGTGTTTTGCAGGCGATGTTCTACATGGACGAAGACTCCAGCTTGGAGATTTCAGCGCGACTCAAGGTTAACAATAGCGAGGAGAGCTTCTATGTAATCGACCCTCAAGCAGATATCCAGGAGCGCCGCGAAGAACTTGACAACGATGACCGCGATGCACTCACCGCTTTGGTACAGGCGCTCGTGATCTCGCATCTCTCGGGCGCGCACGTGGATGTGTTCCAGGGCAACGATTCCACAGGGTTCCTCTCCTTTGACAGCTATCTCTCATGGCTCTGGTTTGATTTTTCGCGTAAGCTGAGCACCGTCAAAATTGGCTATTGCGAGCAGTGCGGACGCGCCTACTCACTTGCCGGGCATCGTGGCGTCAAACGGCACTATTGCAGCGATCGATGCAAGACCGATGCCAAAAACGAGCGCACGCGCAAGGAGACGGCAAAGATACGCGAGTTGTTTGGAACGGGCGCCGGCGTACGCGACATCGCCAACGAAATAGAACGTCCCGCGGCCTACGTGCGCTCGCAGCTCAACAAATGGACCAAGCTCAAGCACGATCTGGATGAAGACATTGAGTCAAACGGCTTTGACAGCTCCGAGCTACTCAAACGCTGCACCGCCGAGAAGCTCGACCTCAACAACCTCCTCAACGCCAAGCGCAAAAAGCAGGTTCAGGACTATGCCAGACTCAAGCGCCACGTTAAGTAGAAACGCTGTCATTTCTTTGCCATCCGGGTTGATTTCCGATCTCAGCCGAACACGTTGAGCGGATAGACCGTTCCCGCAGCT
>CATYZI010000040.1 GCA_958415625.1 uncultured Collinsella sp.
CCGTACATGTACGGATGAATGTGGGGAGTGTTCGGATGAAGTTGATAATCAAGGCTACGGACTAGTTGCTGCGTAGAGCGTGCGTAGCCGCCCGCGCGGCTTTGCCGTGATGGTATAGTTATCCAGGTTTTTATGGGGGTGGCTATGCCAAGCTGGAACATTCATATCGCTCAGACGGAGCGTTTGCTGGAGCGCACCGGTGCGCTTGCCAATAGCGTGCGCGACCGCAATGCCTTTTTGTTTGGCTGCGTGGTTCCTGATATCTTCGTGGGCTATATGGTCCCTGGCATCGCCGATCCCATCCCGTACCGCATTACGCACTTTGCCAAGCCTGAGCCCATCCCAAAGCCTCGTGAGCATGAGTTCTGGGATACCTATGTGGCACCGTTGCTAAAAAGTTCGCCCATCGGTGCGCCAGCCGCGGCGACCTCGATTATCGAGGAGCGCGAGCGACTGAATCGTGTGCACTATCCCCAGCGCTACAGGGATGCCGAGCCGGTTGTCGGTCCCGGCGCCTGTGAGTTCTCGCTTGCGTCCGAAGATGTGGCGCAGTCGTTGCTCGATTTAACGCTGGGCGTCTGGTCGCATCTGGTGGCCGATACCGTATGGAATACGCGCGTGAATCAGTACCTGGAGGCGCACGGCGGCAAGCCGTGCGAGGAATTCCGCATTAAAAAGCAAGGTGACTTTGACTGGTTTGGTAAGACGCTCGGCATTGTTTCGATTCCGCGCGCGACCGATCGCCTGTATACTGCGGCGACGCGTTTTGGGCAGTATCCCATCCATAAGGAGTATGTGCTCAAGACCATTGGCGTTATGCACGAGATTGTGCGCGAAAACCCCGGTGAGCCCGATCATCCGCCGTATCGCCTGCTAACCGAGGAGTTCTTCGATGCAACATTTACCGAGGTTGTCGAGCTAACCGAGACGGGTTTTGCCGCCCGCGTCGAATCGCCCGATGTGCCTGCGCTACCCCTGATCACTAGCTGCTAGCTGACCGGCCCGGTAGTGAACAGCTCAACCCAATTGACCAACAGCTCCCGTCGCAGGGCGTAAACACGGCAAACGAGCTGCACATCTCATAGCATGCCATAAGCAGCTGGTTGCGAGCCATGCCATACAGTAGGCATTGGCGCACAGAAAAAGGGCCCGGAAGGCTTTGCCTTCCGGGCCCTTTGCAATGCAAATCTGCTTGCAAGTGCGATTTAGCGCACCTGAGCGACGTAAGCGACGTTGGTCGAGGAGACCTTGTCCTCGAGCTGGACGCTCATGCGGGGATCGCCGGCGGTAGCGACGGTCAAATCGCCGGCCTCGACGTAGCCGAGCTCCTTAGCGGTCTCGATCGCCTTGACGATCGTGCCGTTGACGGTGCCCTGGGTAATCTCGGCCTGGTGCGGGATAACGCCCCAGTACATGATCATCTGCTGGACGGCCCACTCGTGGCGGGAGAACGCGCAGATCGGCATGTTGGGACGGAAGTGCGAGATCAGGCGAGCGGTACGACCGGTGGTCGTCGGCACGGTGATGCACTTGGCGCCAACGGTGGTGGCCATGTTCACAGCGGACATACCCACAACGTTGTTGACGACGCGGGTGCCGTGAGCGTCAGCCGGAACCTCGAGCGGAGCGTGAGCCGGGAGGTACTTCTCGGTCTCGAGAGCAATGCTGGCCTGCATCTTAACGGCCTCGACCGGGTACTTACCGGCAGCGGACTCGCCAGAGAGCATAACGGCGTCGGTGCCGTCGTAGATGGCGTTAGCAACGTCGGCAACCTCGGCGCGCGTCGGGCGCGGGTTCTGCTGCATGGAGTCGAGCATCTGCGTAGCGGTGATAACGGGCTTGTAGGCCGCGTTGCACTTGGCGATGATCTCCTTCTGGATGTGGGGAACGAGCTCGGGCTTGATCTCGATGCCCAGGTCGCCACGGGCGACCATGATGCCGTCGGAAGCCTCGAGGATCTCGTCAAAGTTCTCGACGCCCAGGGCGCACTCGATCTTCGGGAAGATCGTCACGTGCTCGCCGCCGTTCTCGCGGCAAAGCTTGCGGATGCCGCGGACGGACTCGCCGTCACGGATGAAGGAAGCGGCGATGTAGTCGATGTTCTCGGTCAGGCCAAAGAGGATGTCCTGACGATCGCGCTCGGTGATGGCGGGCAGCGAGATGTTGACGTTGGGCATGTTGACGCCCTTGCGCTCGCCGATCAGGCCGTCGTTCTTAACGACGCAGGTCATGTCCTGGCCGCTGACGGACTCGACCTCGAGGGCAACCAGGCCGTCATCGATCAGGATGAGGGAGCCCTTCTCGACCTCGGAGGGCAGAGCCAGGTAGTCGAGGGAGATGTGCTCAGCGGTGCCGTGGAAATCCTCGGTCGTGGGCTGAGCGGTGACGACGATCTTGTCGCCGGTCTTGACGGCAACCTTCTTGCCATCGACCAGAAGGCCGGTGCGGACCTCGGGGCCCTTGGTGTCGAGCAGGATGCCGACGGGCAGACCGAGCTCCTTGGAAATACGACGGACGCGCTCGATGCGACCGTGGTGCTCGTCGTAGGATCCGTGCGAGAAGTTAAAACGGGCGACGTTCATGCCCGCCTTGATCATCTCGCGGATGGTCTCGTCGCTATCGCAGGCGGGACCCATGGTGCATACAATCTTGGTGCGCTTGTACATTCAGACCTCCATCTGACATCGTCTTGCGCTGATAGATAAACCATAAGAAATAAAACTGAGATGATTATAACGAAATGCCGACCGAATACCCCAAAAAATCGACCGTATGCCGAATTAGAAGTTCATTTTTTGCGGTAAAAACGGTATATGAAAAATCTTTACCATCCGTTCTGACCGCTGCTATCTGGGCGATATTTCAGTTTGACGATGCGCCGAAGAAAAAACGTTTTATCAATGTTGAGCATCACACGGTCTGCATCGTTGCACTCGAGCCGTGTTTCCAATTGGAATGTTTTGGCTAGACGCGCCGCTTTGGGGTACCATAGCTCCACTATCAACTGCCGCTCAGCACGGCAGCCTTGATGAGCCCTTGCCCTTCTCCTGGGAATTATGATCGGGCATCAATCTGCTGAGTGGCCCGAATCCCAGGAGGGGACTCTATATGCAAAAGGAATACCTGTCCGCCGCGGCGGAGGTACTCAGCGACCAAGGTGTCGATGAGAACCTCGGCCTGAGCAACGACGAGGCGTCGGCGCGCCTCGCCAAGACAGGCCCTAACAAGCTCGAGGAAGCCGAGAAGACACCGCTGTGGAAGCGTTTCTTTGAGCAGATGGCCGACCCCATGGTCATCATGCTGATCGTTGCCGCCGTCATCAGTGCGCTCACGGGCATGGTCAAGGGCGAGCCCGACTTTGCCGATGTTGCCATCATCATGTTCGTCGTTATCGTCAACTCGGTGCTGGGCGTGGTCCAGGAAGCCAAGAGCGAGGAGGCCCTCGAGGCCCTGCAGGAGATGAGTGCGGCGCAGTCCAAGGTGCTGCGCGACGGCAAGCTCGTGCACCTGCCGAGCGCCGAGCTCGTGCCCGGCGACGTGATCATGCTCGAGGCGGGCGACTCCGTCCCGGCCGACTGCCGCGTGCTCGAGAGCGCCACGATGAAGATCGAAGAGGCCGCGCTCACCGGCGAGTCCGTGCCCGTAGAGAAGCACGCCAACGTGATCGAGCTCGCTGCGGGCACCGATGACGTGCCGCTCGGCGACCGTAAGAACATGTGCTATATGGGCTCCACCGTCGTGTACGGCCGTGGTCGCGCCGTCGTGGTCGGCACCGGCATGAACACCGAGATGGGCAAGATCGCCGGCGCCCTGGCCGAGGCCAAGGAAGAGCTCACGCCGTTGCAAGTGAAGCTCGCCGAGCTCAGCCGCATCCTTACCATTATGGTTATCGTCATCTGCGTCGTCATCTTTGGCGTTGATATCATCCGCCACGGCGTGGGCAACGTTCTTACCGACCCGACCGCCCTGCTCGATACCTTTATGGTCGCCGTCTCGCTCGCCGTCGCTGCCATCCCCGAGGGCCTGGTCGCCGTCGTGACCATCGTGCTATCGCTTGGCGTGACCAAGATGGCTAAGCGCCAGGCAATCATCCGCAAGCTCTCTGCCGTCGAGACTCTCGGCTGCACGCAGACCATCTGCTCCGACAAGACCGGTACCCTTACCCAAAACAAGATGACCGTCGTCAAGCACGAGCTCGCTGCGCCCAAGGAGAAGTTCCTGGCCGGCATGGCGCTGTGCTCCGATGCTCAGTGGGACGAGGAGCTGGGCGAGGCCGTGGGCGAGCCGACTGAGTGCGCGCTCGTCAACGACGCCGGCAAGGCGGGCCTCACTGGCCTGACTGCCGAGCATCCGCGCGTGGGCGAGGCCCCGTTTGACTCGGGCCGCAAGATGATGTCCGTGGTCGTCGAGACCCTGGATGGCGAGTACGAGCAGTACACCAAGGGTGCGCCCGACGTGGTGATCGGCCTGTGCACCCATATCTACGAGGGCGATAAGGTCGTCCCCCTGACCGAGGAGCGCCGCGCCGAGCTCGTGGCGGCCAACAAGGCCATGGCCGACGAGGCCCTGCGCGTACTGGCGCTGGCAAGCCGCACCTACACCGAGGTTCCCGACGACTGCAGCCCCGCTGCGCTCGAGCATGACCTGGTCTTCTGTGGCCTGTCCGGCATGATCGACCCGGTCCGTCCCGAGGTGGCCGACGCTATCCACGAGGCGCACGACGCCGGTATCCGCACCGTCATGATCACGGGCGACCACATCGACACCGCCGTGGCCATCGCCAAGCAGCTGGGCATCGTCGCCGATCGCAGCCAGGCCATCACCGGTGCCGACCTCGATCGCATGAGCGACGAGGAACTCGACGCGCACATCGAGGACTACGGCGTGTACGCCCGCGTCCAGCCCGAGCACAAGACACGCATCGTCGAGGCTTGGAAGTCGCGCGACCAGATCGTGGCCATGACGGGCGATGGCGTCAACGACGCCCCGTCCATCAAGCGCGCCGACATTGGCGTTGGTATGGGCATCACCGGTACCGACGTCACCAAGAACGTCGCCGACATGGTACTTGCCGATGACAACTTCGCTACCATCATCGGCGCCTGCGAAGAGGGTCGTCGCATCTACGACAACATCCGCAAGGTCATCCAGTTCCTGCTTTCGGCCAACCTTGCCGAGGTGTTCTCGGTGTTTATCGCCACGCTCATCGGCTTTACCATCTTCCAGCCGGTGCAGCTGCTGTGGGTGAACCTGGTCACCGACTGCTTCCCCGCGCTTGCGCTGGGCATGGAGGATGCCGAGGGCGACATCATGAAGCGCAAGCCGCGCAACGCCAAGGACGGTGTCTTTGCCGGACATATGGGTCTGGACTGCGTGGTCCAGGGCCTAATCATCACCGCGCTGGTGCTGGCGAGCTTCTTTGTGGGCGTGTACTTTGACATGGGCTACATCCACATCGCCGATATGATCGCCGGCAATGCCGACGAGGAAGGCGTGATGATGGCGTTCATCACGCTCAACATGGTCGAGATTTTCCACTGCTTCAATATGCGCAGCCGTCGTGCGTCGCTGTTCACCATGAAGAAGCAGAACAAGTGGCTGTGGGCTTCCGCCGCGCTGGCACTGGTGCTGACGGTGATCGTGACCGTGCAGCCGACGCTTGCCGAGATGTTCTTTGGCCCCGTGACGCTTGAGCTCAAGGGCGTTGTCGCTGCCCTGGGCCTGGCCTTCCTGATCATCCCGCTGATGGAGATCTACAAGGCGATCATGCGCGCCGTGGAAAAGGAGTAAGTTAACCTGCCCGGGCCTGCCCGCCTGCGGGGTTTCCACGGGCACGTCCTCGCCGCGTTGCGGCTGCGGGATGTGCCCTTTGGAAACCCCTCTCGGCGGGCGGGCCCTGCGGTGACTTTGCTGGCTTTTCTCTCGTGCGGATGAAAAGGGCTGAGGGAAAGTGTGTGAGCCGGTCGAGCGTTTGCTCGACCGACTCTTTTTTGTGGGTAAAATACCTGCTCAGTTGTGTGGTTTTGTGCTGGGAGGCATCTGTGGGCAAGGCTAAGGCTAAAGCGAAGAAAAAGACGACGGGGGCGCGGGCTAAGCGCGATCGTCGTCGGAAGCTCGCGACCGAGGCTCCCGCATCTGCTGAGGAGCTGCTGGCAAGCGTGCCGGGACTCGACGCGCTGCAGGACGTTCCGGCGTTTGATGACCTGCCGGTCGATGAAGCTCAGCAGACTGCCTTTGATGATTTCTGCGCACATGCCGAGGAGCCCGAGCAGATGCAGCTTGGCGCCGTGGTGCGCTTGGATCGCGGGTTTCCGCTGGTGGCGACTGCCGACGATACCTTCCGCGCCGAGCATGCCGTGGGGTTTGCCAAGTCGCGCGGTGAGGACGAGGTCCTGCTGCCTGCCGTGGGCGATCGTGTGGCGGTGCGCCGCGCTCCCGGGCACGATATGGGCGTGATTGAGTGCGTGCTGCCGCGCCGTACGAGCTTTGAGCGTTGGCGCGGCCGTGCCCGCGGAGAGCGCCAGGTGCTCTGCTCCAACGTGGATAGCGTGCTAATCGTGCAGGCGCTCGGTGCCGGTGAGGTGCTGCTCGACCGCGTGGCGCGCTCGCTGGTGTTGGCGCTCGACTGCGATGCCGAGCCGGTGGTGGTACTCACCAAAGCTGATCGCTGCGATACCGAGGAGCTCGAGCGCGATCTGGACCGCGTGTGCCGCCTGGTGGGTCCGGACGTGCGCGTGATCGTGACGTCCTCTGCCGAGGGCCGCGGCCTGGACGAGGTCCGTGCCTGCGTGCCTGTCGGGAGCTGCGCCATGATTCTGGGCGAGTCGGGTGCCGGCAAGTCGACGCTGCTCAATGCACTGCTGGGCCACGATACGTTGGCGACCGGCGGTGTGCGCGAACGCGACGACCAGGGCCGTCACACTACCGTCGCGCGCGTGATGGTGACGCTGCCGGGCGACGCCGGCGTGATCGCCGATGCCCCGGGCCTGCGCAGCCTACCGCTCGTGGGTCACGAGCGGGGTCTGGCGCGCGCCTTCCCCGAGATTGTCGAGGCATCGCGTGCGTGCCGGTTTGGCGATTGCACGCATGTCCATGAGCCGGGTTGCGCCGTTCGCGAGGCCGAAGACGCCGGGCAGATTGACAGCCTGCGTCTGGAAACGTTCCAAAACCTGGCGTCATCCATGCGCGTGAGCGCTCAAATGCTCGATCCCGATGTCCATCTGTAATTGATTTTTCCTATGACAGCCGTCTCCCAACTGTTCGGGAGACGGCTTTTTTGCTGCGGAAAAGCCTCGAAACTTGCAGTTTGCTGACGTGCCGACCAAAACCTTGCCACGAGCTTGACGGGCTGGTCAGCTTTTGGTCAGCGATTGGTTTGACATCGAAAACCAAGATCGCGATTGCGCCGCTTTGCGCTCTGACCGCCCAGACAATGGTGGTACGGGCATTCGCCCGGCACTGCCATGAGAGGAGCGGCCGTGAACAAGAGCAAGCGCATCGCCATCAGTCTGGTCGCGGGCGTGCTCGCTGCTCTGCTCTGCATGGTTTACGGCTCGTCGATCCGCTCGCAAGCCGAACAGGTCCAGGCTGAGACCTTGGCCAAGTACGGTGGCGATCGCGTCGAGGTTTGCGTCGCGGCGCGCGATATCGATGTGGGCGAGACCCTTGATGAGACCAATGTCATAACCCAGGAATGGCTGACGAGCCTGCTGCCGCGTGACGCGGCGACCGAGCTGCGCCAGGTGCGCGGCGACGTGACGACTTCGCGTATTCCCAAAAACGCCGTGATCTGCAATGTCTACACCAAGGCCGAGAGCCGCAAGCTCGAGGTGCCTAAGGGCAAGGTCGCCGTTTCGGTGGCGGTCGATGCCGAGCACTCGGTCGGCGGTGCTGCGGTCGTGGGCAGCTACGTGGATGTGTATGTGCAAAAAGACGGCGTAACCGATCGGCTGTGCGGCGCGTACGTGATCGATACCAGTGAGGATTCCGGTGCCACGCGCGAGGGCAAGATCGAATGGGTGACGCTGGCGGCTGACCCCGAAGACGTCAAGGAACTGCTGGGAGCCTCGGGCAAGGGAACGGTCAGCTTGACGATTCCCGCCACGGCGCGCGGCAAAAAGAGCGGAGGCGACGAGTGATGAAGGCGATCTGGCTTGCGTGCTGCGCGTGCGGCGATTACGGACTGTTACAGCGGGAAGTCGAGGGCCGTGATGTGGGTGCACAGATGCTTCGCGTGGGTGACCTGGACGGGCTGGTTTCCATGGCGCGGGCGTTTCCGTCACGCCGCGGGGCTGCCATCATCGCGGCGTCTCTGTTTGATACCGAAGATGTGCGCAAGACTGTTGCGCGCCTGACGGCCGAAGGCCGCGTGAGTCGCGTGGTCGTGTTGATAGAAGCGCTCGATCCGTCGGATATCGAGGGGCTGTTTCGCGCGGGGGCGACCGAGGTCATCGCTGCGCACAGTATATGCGGCAACGGGCGCGCGGGCGAGGGAGCGGTTGATTCCGATCGGCGCATGACGATTGAGCCCGATGCTTTTGTTGATAGGGAACCCGGGGCGCCTCGCGCTACAAGAGGCCCGCGTGTTGATGATTATGGAAAAGCGGAAGCCGAGCATGGTCGGCGCCCCCGGAACCCCCTTGTATACGATGACGCTGGGGGGCCGGCGCAGCATGCTGGCGACTCCCCGGCTGTAGATATGGGATACGTGCACGGCGTGAATCTGGTGGATGAACTCGATGAAGTTGAGGACTTTGCCGGGTGCGGCGAGTTGTCGCTGATGCAGCATGAGCAGATTGCGCAGAACGAGCCTGCCTCGCAGACCGAACAAGCTGCCATGCCGGCTTGGACGCAGCATGTGGTTGCGGCGGGGGAGACGGGGGCGCTGCCACCGACGCCCGCCCCGCCGCCTCCGATGCCGCCGGCAGACGCTGCCGCTCCGCCGCATCGAGCTCCGGTCATCTGCGCTATTTCGGGTTCGGGCGGTTGCGGCAAGTCGACGATCGTTGCCACTATGGCACACACATCGTCGCTGTTGGGCTTGCGTGCCGCCGTGCTCGACCTGGACCTGATGTTTGGAAACCTTTACGACTTGTTAGGCGTCGATGCTCCGCGCGATATGGCGGCACTTATCGAGCCGTCGGCGGCGGGCACGCTCACCGAGCCGGATATCGTAGCCGCTTCGATGCGCGTGGCGCCGGGCGTTACGCTCTGGGGTCCCGTCGCGGCGCCCGAGCAAGCCGAGCTCATGGCACGTCCGGTGGAGCTACTGCTTGATGTCCTGCGTCGCGAATCCGACGTGGTCTTTATCGATACCTCGGTCTTTTGGGGCGACGCCGTGGCGGCTGCGGTGGCGGCGAGCGACCGTTGCCTGGTCGTTGGCGATGCGGCGGTGTCGTCCGCGACATCGGCGTCGCGCGTCATTGAACTGGCAAGTCGAGTAGGTGTGCCGCGCACGCGCATGAGCGCCGTGTTCAACCGGTTCGGTGCGCGCGGGGCAGACGAGGACGTCGCCATGCGCTTTGAGATTGCCTGTGCGTTGAGCTCCAAGATTCGTATCGCCGATGGCGGGCAGGATCTCGCCGCGCTCATGGCGTTTGGGCGCGCTGACGAGGCAGTGGGGCAGACCAGCGCTTTTGCGACTAGCGTGCGCGAGGCCACGCGCGAGATGCTCGTGGAACTGGGGTGCGCCGTCGGCCCTTGGAGCGATATGGTCGCCGACCGTGCAACGCGCACCGAACGCCCGCGTATCCGCCTTCCCTGGTCGCGCGAGGGTGATCAGCGATGAGCCTGCAAACGAGGATTAAGGCTGCCGGCGCTGCGGCGGCGGCAGCGCCTGTAGATGCGGGGCGTCGCCGCGCCGTGAAACGACGCACCAAGCGCGCCGTGATGGACCGCATGGGTTACGACGAAGTGGCGCGTATCAGCGCCTATATCGACCCGGCACTTGCCCGCTCGGAATTGCGTCCTGCGGTGGAGGCGGCGCTCAATGTTGAGGAGCCGACCGATCTCGCGACGCCCGAGCGCGAGACCATCATCGACGAGATTTTGGATGACGTGGTGGGCTTGGGGCCGTTGCAGCCGCTCATCGAGGACGACACCGTTACCGAGATCATGATCAACGGCTGCCGCTCGGCTTTCTTTGAACGCGGCGGCGTCTTGTACCCCATCGAGCATGCGTTTGAGGATGATGAGCAGATCCGTGTGCTTATCGACCGCATTATCTCGCCACTTGGCCGCCGTATCGACGAGCGCAGCCCCATCGTCAACGCCCGCCTCAAAACGGGCTATCGCGTCAACGCGGTGATTCCGCCTGTGGCGATTGACGGACCGATTCTCACCATCCGAAAGTTCTCGGACCGTATCTGCTCGCTGGACGAGCTCGTGGGGTTGGGATCGCTGCCGCTTTGGTATGCGCAGCTGCTGTCGTGTGCGGTGTCGCTGCGACAGGACCTGGCGGTTGCGGGAGGCACGGGATCTGGTAAGACCACCCTGCTCAACGCGTTGTCATGTGAGATTTCCACCGGCGAGCGCATCGTGACGATCGAGGACTCTGCCGAGCTCAAGTTTGCGCATCATCCGCACGTGGTGCGCCTAGAGGCGCGCGAGGCTTCAATTGAGGGCGAGGGCGCGGTGACGATCCGCGACCTGGTAACTAATGCCCTACGCATGCGCCCCGACCGCATCGTGGTGGGCGAGGTGCGCGGTGCCGAGTGCTGCGACATGTTGCAGGCCATGAACACGGGCCACGACGGGTCGCTCACCACACTTCATGCGGGTTCAGAACAGGAGACCGTGGTGCGTCTGACGTTGCTTGCACGTTATGGCATCGATCTGCCGAGCGAGCTCATCGAGGAGCAGATTGCCATGGCGCTCGACGGTATCGTGATGTCCGAGCGCCACGCCGATGGCAGGCGTTTCGTCTCCTCGTATTCGGGGGTGCGACGCGCCGCATCGGGTGGCGTAGAGCTCGAGCGCTATGTGACGTTCGATGCCGCCGAGCGCACCTGGACGCTTGACCGCGAGCCGCCGTTTATCGCAGAAGGCCTGCGGTCGGGGACGCTCACACAAGAGGAGGTGGACGAATGGAGATCACTGTGCCCCTCGTCGTAGGGGGCTTGGCAGGGCTTTCTGTCGCGACGGCGTGCGGGGCGGAACCTCGTGTGCCGCAGGTACCGCCGGCGGAGCTGGCACGTCAGGCGCTCGAGACGGTGGCAGAGAAGCTGCCGCGTGAGCTGGTGGAAAACGATCTGCTGAAAAAGATCGCCCGTTCGTGGGCATCGCTGGCTCCGGCGCATCGCCTTGGCCTCGTGATCGAAGATGCTTCGGGGCGTTTGGCGTTTCTGCTGCTATCGAGCGGTGTCTGCTGCGTTTTACTAACGATGGTGTCGTTATCGCCCCACGGATTTGCCTTGGGACTTGTTGCTCCGTTTGCCGTTGGTGCCGCTCGGGATGGCTTTGAGAGCCGGCGCGAGCAACACGATGCAGAAGAGGCGATGCCCGAGGCGTTTACCGCACTTTCCATGTCGCTTGCCTCGGGACATTCGCTGGCCCAGGGCATGCGCTTTGTGGGCGCTCATGCGCAAGAGCCAGTGCATACCGAGTTTTTGCGGGTGGCGGCGGCGATCGATTGCGGCATCTCGGCGACCGACGCGCTCGATGACTTGCTCGTGCGTATCGACGCCCCCGGTCTTTCGCTTGTGACCTTGGCGCTTAAGGTGTCTCAGCGCACCGGCGCTCCGCTTGCCGACTTACTGTCCGAGGCGTCGAGCATGGTGGGGGAGCGCATTGAGCTCAAGCGCCGCCTGGATGTTAAGACGTCGCAGGCTCGCATGTCTGCGCATATGGTCGCGGCGATGCCGGCGGGCATGTGCGCGGTGTTGGCGCTGCTTTCGGCAGATTTTCGTCGCGGTCTTGCGACGCCTGCCGGCGCGGGCGCTGTGGTGCTGGGTCTTGCCCTCAACGCCGTTGCCCTGGTGGTTATCCGGCGCATTATGCGGGTGGAGCTATGAGCGCCCCGGTTGCAGTTGCGGCTTGCCTGTGCGCCCTGAGCGTATTTGTCGCGACGGGTTTGGATCGGGCGGATGCACGCAAGATCGCAGGGGCCTGCAAGCGCGAGGCGGTGCTGGTCGCTGCCGCGGGTCGCTCGGTGGTCGATGCTCTGACCGCGCGAGTGAAGGGCGCGGTTGGAGCGGGCGGCCCTGCGCGAGTGTCGCTCGGCGAAGTGTCCGAGATGATCGATGTTGTGCGCTTGGGTCTTTCGGCCGGTCTTTCGTTTGATGCGGCGCTTGAGATTTTCTGCGCCAACCGCCGGTCAGTGCTGGCTCTTCGCCTTGAGCGCGCCTGCATGGCGTGGCAGGTGGGCGTGGGCACGCGTGAGGACGAGTTGTTGGCCGCCGCGCGCGACCTGGACGTGCGAGCGCTCGAGACCTTTGCCATCACGGTGGGGCAGGCGCTCGCCCTGGGTGCCCCACTTGCCGAGACGCTGGCCGCTCAAAGTCGCGAGATCCGTGCGGCTCATCGCGCCGCGGTCGAGCGCGAGATCGAGCGTGCGCCCGTCAAGCTGCTGATTCCCACCGGCACGCTCATCTTGCCGGCGTTGCTTCTGTCCATATTGGGCCCGCTGCTGGGAGCAGGCGGGATGATGTAGGGAGGAATACATGAACACGATGACTGACGCTGCTGGCAAGGTCCAGGGCTGGGCGTTTTGCCGGGCGGCACATGTTCGTCAGCGCGCCAAGGAGCTATTGCAGGAGGAGAGCGCACAGGGTACCACCGAGTATGCCATCTTGGTCGGCGTACTCGTGGTGATTGCGATTATCGCCATCGTCGCATTTAAGGGCAAGGTCCAAGATCTATGGAACGCTATCAGCGAGGGCATCAACAGCCTGTAGAGGGCGAGCGCCCCATCGGGATGCTGCTGGTGTTTGCTTGCCTGACCGTGGCGATAGCGGCGGTGCTTTGGGGGCTTAACGCCGCGCGGCAGCAGCGTCCTGGGACCGCCTCCGATTTGGGCTCAGATTCGGCGGTGGCGTCTCAAAAAGATGAGATGCGAGATGCGGACGATTCGGATGTCGCTGTCACGGCGCAAACCTTTCTGCGGACGCTCGACAAGCGGTCTGGCATTGCGACGGATTCGCCTGAGGGCAACGCGATTGCGGTCCGGCTTGCATGGTCCGAGGACCGACCGATGACCGAAGCGGCGGCGGATATGCTGCGCGCCTATCGCGAGGTACCCACGGCGCAACTTGCTCTGAGCGGCTATCTCGACATCAAGGGAAACGTGTGGGGTGCCATCGTGCGCGACGGACGCGGCTGGGTCGATATGGTGACAATTGCCGCGGATGCTGGCGATGCTTCGTGTCGTCTGCGCGCCGTGCGCCTGAGCCCGCAGGCAACGGACTCAAAGGAGGGATCGTGAAATGCATGATGTCCTGTGTGAGGAATCTGCCCAGGCGACGGTCGAATACGCCATCGTCACGGTGGCGCTGTTATCGATCGTGCTGGCGATCGCGGGACTTTGGCGTGCCGGCACCGATGGGCGCTTGGAGGCGCTGGTTGAGCGGGCGGCATCCCATGGCGTTGCCTCGACGTCGGTTATCGACGCCGCTGCGGCCGCTAAGGACATCGCGTTGTATTGATGCCGCGCGCGAGGACCGGGCGCAGTCTACGGTCGAGGCCGCTTTTTTGCTGCCGACGTTTCTGGCACTCATCCTTCTCGCGCTGCAACCGGTGTGCCTGCTCTATACGCGCGCGGTCATGGAGTCTGCCGCCGCCGAGACCGCGCGGCTCATGACCACGACGACGGCGGAGGACGACGATCTTAAGGAGTTCACCCGCCGCCGACTTGCCGCAGTGCCCAACGTTTCGATCTTTCATGCCGGCGGGCCGTTGTCGTGGGATATCGAGCTTGGCCGGGCCGGTGCGGGTGGCGTCTCGTCCGTGTCCGTTTCCGGCGAGGTCAAGCCGTTGCCTGTGATCGGTGCGTTTGCGCAGGCTATGGGTGGTACCGCCGAGGGCGGCTACGTTGAGCTCAAAGTCGATGTCTCGTATCAATCGCGTCCCGAATGGCTGGAGGGAGATTATGATTCGTGGATTGCTGCATGGGATTGGGCGCTGCCTGTTGCGGGTGACGCAAGGGTTTGCGGCCCGCCGTCGACCAGGCGCTCTCCGCAAACGAGGCGGCTTTATGGGTCGAGCCGGTATCGACCTGTTTATCGAAGACGGTGCCTACACCACGCTCTCCTCTGCGGTGGTCATCTTGGTGGTGCTCACGCTGCTGTTTTCGTCGACCGCGGCGATATGGAGCATGTCGCGTGCCGGGGATACCCAGGTGGCGGCTGATAGCGGCGCGCTGGCGGGTGCCAACGTAGTGTCGTCCTATCACACGGCTGCCACGGTGGTTGATGCGAGCATCTTGAGTCTGGGGCTGGCGGGGTTTGCCACGATCGGGACGGGCCTGGTCGCCATCCTCATCCCGGGTGCCGAGCCGGTTGCCGGCAATATGGTCGACACCGGGATTGAGATCATTAAAACGCGCAACAAGTTTGCCAAAAGCGCATCGGAAGGCTTACAGAAAATCGAGACGGCTCTGCCGTATCTGATCGCCGCGCGTGCCACGCAGGCGGTGTCGGCGCAGGATACCGATAGTGTGACCTATACCGGTACGGCGCTTGCCGTGCCCAGGACATCCGAGTCTGACTTCGCTGCGCTCGAGGGGTCCGAGATCTCGACCGATGCCATTAAAGACACATCAGATGATTTAGAGTGTGCGGCCGAGGAGCTGCGGAAGGCTTCTGAGGACACGGCGAAGGCTAAAGAGCGTGCTTGGCTGGCGGATTGTGGTGGGTCTGACAAGGGCTCGGTCGGCAGCTGTTCTTGCATGTGGGAGCGTGCGAAAAGCCTAACGGATCTCTCCGGTGTTCAAAATCCGCATTACTCATCGAGCGTTACGTGGGAGCCCCAAGTTGCCCTTGATCGCGCGAAGGACTACTACCATTGGCGTCTGACAAAT
The DNA here is from genome assembly GCA_958415625.1 of uncultured Collinsella sp. Classification (GTDB taxonomy): domain Bacteria; phylum Actinomycetota; class Coriobacteriia; order Coriobacteriales; family Coriobacteriaceae; genus Collinsella. The sequence goes on from CATYZI010000040.1 coordinate 15,014, forward strand.
GAGAAGCCCCACGGCTCGAGTGTCGAGATGAAGGCAGAGTCTGCGGCGCGTAAGGCGTTTTATACCTATGCGAGCGCGGAGGTCGATCGGGCACATATAACCGAGAACGGAGACAGGGTTTCCTCCTATATTCCGCTGCTGCCGCGCAACTCTGATGAGGTTCGGGCGACGGAACTCTATACCGATGCGGTGTGGCCGACGAGCGTGAACGATGACAAGGCGTATCTGCATTACGGGACGACCTGCCCTAACTATAAGAAAGGGACGCCGAGCGGATTTGCTTCGGTTGCCGATTACGATGGACAGGATAAATGCAGCAAATGCCATTTTGGCGTTTTGTCGCTTGGTGCTGTTGCGGCGCCTTCAACCTCTATCGAAAACGGCTTCGAATATCACTTCGACGAGTTCAAAAAGGCCTTGGAGGAATACGTCAAATGTCGGAACAAAGAGCTTGAGCTCATGCGTCAGACCGAGGATGAGGCCGACCGTGCGAGCAATGCGTTTGACCAGGCCATTAAAGCGCTTTCGGGCGAGCGTCCGCGTATCGCTCCGCCCGGTCGCAACGGCGTGGTTGCCTTTGCGGTTTCGGGTGCCATCTCGAGCCCCGATGAGCTCAACTCTTCGTTTAACACGGCAGTCAGGCTTGGCGATCGCGGTGCCATCTCTGCCGCGGTGCTGGCGCCCGATGAGGCGACGGCGCAAAACAACGTGCTTTCGCGATTTTTCTCGACATTGAAGGAACGCTCGGGTGGCGTTGCCGGCGTACTCGATGGCGTCATGGATGTCTGGGGACGGCTGCTTGTGGGATACGGAGACATCCAAGGTTCGGCCGACGAACTTATGGACGAGATGATTAAAGGCCTAGGAGGGGGCAGCGGCGCGTTGGGCTCCATCGCATCGTGGCTCGGCGATACCGTTTCGGCGTCCGTGGCGGCGCTGGGTTTGGAACCGTGCGACTTGCGCCTGCGAAAGCCGGTGCTGACTGATTCCGCCAACGTCATTAAGAGCCCGGGGTCTGACATTGCTGGTCTCTCTCAAGCGCAAGACAAACTGCGAAGTATTCCGTTGGGCGTGACCGATCCCAAGGCGCTTTGCGAAGCGCTGGAATATCAAGTCGAGCGCACCATCAGCGGCACGACGTTCACGCTTGCGGAGATTCCGCTGCCCGGCGGCGGTTCCATCCCACTTACCGTCGATGTCACCACACTGGCGGGTGCCCTGGGCGGTGGGTCGTAATGGGCATCCGCACGCGCCTGTGCGAGGAGTGCGCCCAGGCGACGGTCGAGATGGCCGTGGTCACGCCCGTCCTGCTGGTTCTGGCGCTTATCGTGTACAACGTCATGGTCTTTGCCGGTGCGGTCGCACGCTTCGATCGCGTGGTGCCCGATATCGTGCTAGCACATGCCGTGGCGCCGAGCGGGGAGGGCGATGGCAGCTCCATCGATGCTTCCGCGACCGTTCAGGCTCAGATCCAACATGCCATGGAAGGCTATGACTTGCTGATCGAGGTCTCGAGCGAACAGGGTGCGACGACATCGGATGGCGGTTTGCTTTCGCTTTCCGGCACGTTTAGGACCTACACCTGCACCATGCACTATGAGCCGTGGCCGACTTCTCTCAGCATCGCTGGCGTTCCGCTGGGGGCGCCGACAACGTTGTCGCACGAGCGCGCGGTGACGGTCGATCCATGGCGCCCGGGGGTGGTCATGTGACCGCGGTCTCGTCCTACATCGCCTACGCGCGGGCACTCAATAGGCTGGGTTGGACGCCGGCGGAGTTTGTGGTGGCGGAGTCGTTTGTCGTGCGCCTGCGCGGCATGCTGGGACGGCATCCGGTTGCCGCCAACGGCTTGCCGCTCGTCATGGCGTTTCCACGCTGCTCTTCGGTCCATACGTGTTTTATGGCCTATCCCATCGATATCGCCTTTATCGATGCACGTGGCTATGTCCTCGTATGCTACGAAAACGTACGTCCCTGGCGTATGTGCTCCTGCCCCGGCGCCTGGGCCGTACTAGAGCGTCCTTCAATCATTGTTTCGACCCCTGCTCTCCAACGCGTGCCGGCTTAAGAATTGGCGACAGCGGACTTTCGTCATACGAAATTGGGTAAGATGGAGGAGAAGATGCATGGATGTTGAGATCCATCCCAACGCTAAAAAGCACCTGACGGAAAAGCAGGTGCTTAGCGCTTGGCTTGCGGTTACTGAGTGCATTCGTCGCGAGCCGAAGGGCGAGCCGCTGAGATGGCTTGCGATTGGATGGCTCCCAGACGGACGAAGCGTGGAGCTTGTCGCGGTCGAGCTTGTCCGTGGGGGCTTATCATTCATGCCTTGTCTCCAGTCCAGAAGAAATTTTGGCAGGAGATTGAACGGGCTCGGCAAAGGGGTCGATGATGGGCAAGACGTATACGGCCGCTAATGGTCAGGTTGTAACGGATGAAATGATTGACGCGTGGTGCGAGTCGTACGAGCGCGGAGAGTTTCCGGATGGCGAACACACCGTTGGTGGGATCGTGCATGGACGGCCCCCACTCTCAGGTGAGGGGACGGCAACGCTGTCGGTCAAGATTCCTCTGGGAATGAAGGAGGCCATTCGTCGACGGGCGGCTGCCGAGGGGATGACTCCAAGTGAGTTTGCCCGTGCGGCTCTGAGCGAAAAACTTCTTGCTGCCGGCTGATGCCTCTGACGTGCCGATTTAAAGAACCGAGGCTGTGCTCAAAAACTTTTTTAAAATTCTCGGTTGACCGGAACGCGTCCTTGGTTATACTAATCAAGCCTTGAAACAAGGCACACCTCAAATGGCTGGGTAGCTCAGTTGGTAGAGCAGAGGACTGAAAATCCTCGTGTCAGGGGTTCGATTCCCTTCCCCGCCACCTTGAATTGACTAGGACCTCTGCAAAGGGGTCCTTTTCTTTTATGCAGCTCCCACATGGAATCGAACCCCGTGAGGGCGCGGAGCTGAGTAAACGCGTAAGCGTTTGCCAGCGCAGCTCGCAAGGCGCGTAAGCGCCGCAGCGGTCCGTCCGCGCAGCGCGCGGACGCGATTCCCTTCCCCGCCACCTTGAATTGACTAGGACCTCTGCAAAGGGGTCCTTT
>CATYZI010000041.1 GCA_958415625.1 uncultured Collinsella sp.
GAACAGGAGAGCACTTAATGTGCTCTCCGTCGTGAGCAGGATTGTAGAGCAGCAAATTAAATACCGCGACGGCCGCCGGCATTCCGGGCGCGCCAACCTTGTGCTCTATCACGCTAAAGTGTATGATTCTGAACGTTACATGACTCACTTTACCTAACTAAAGTGCTATCGAGGGGGAATACCATGAATACCGATATGTCTCGTCGTCAGTTTGTTGGTCTAGCCGGCTCGCTCGCCACGGTGCTTGGCCTTGGTCTTGTCGGCTGCGGCGGTGGTGCCGGCAAGGGCTCCGCTGCTGGTTCTGCCGCGGCCAAGGATGTGAAGGGCGCTGCGGAGTCCAAGAAGCTCGTGGTGGGCTTTGATAAGTCCTATCCTCCGTACGGCTTTGTGGGCGACGATGGCGAGTACACCGGCTTTGATCTCGATCTGGCCAAGGCTGTTGCCGATAAGCAGGGCTGGGGGGTCAAATACGAGGCCATCGACTGGGACGCCAAGGATACGCTGCTTAACTCAGGCGCCATCAACTGCATCTGGAACGGCTTTACCATGGAGGGTCGCGAGGACGACTACACGTTCTCCGAGCCGTACATGCTCAATGAGCAGGTGCTCGTGGTCAAGAAGGACGCGGGTATCAAGAGCTGGGACGATCTTGCCGGCAAGACCGTGATTACCCAGACTGATTCCGCTGCGCAGGATGTGCTCGAGGGCGACCAGAAGGATCTGGCCGCGACGTTTGCCACGCTCGATACCATCGGTGAGTACAACACGGCGTTTATGCAGCTCGAGAGTGGTGCGGTCGATGCCGTTGCCTGTGACCTCTCGATCGCTCAGTATCAGCTGGCCGCCAAGCCCGATGCCTATACGCAGCTCGACAAGCCGCTGTCCAGCGAGCACTACGCCGTCGGCTTTAAGAAGGGCGACACCAAGTCGGCCGATGCTGTAACCGAGTCGCTCAAGGCGCTCTACGAGGACGGTACGGTCAAGGACCTCTGCGATAAATACGCAGATTACGGTCTTTCCTTCGACAACTGGGTTCTCAAATAGCGGCTTTCCCAGGCACCCGATTTTGCCGTTCAAACCGTCGCTTGCGTACATTTAGTACGCGGCGCTCCTCTTTCACGGCAAACCCGGGCACCTGGAAAACCCGCTTTAGCATTGGGTTTGCTGTTCCGTTACTGCGAAAGAGAGGGTAGGTTGTCTATCCAAGTCATGATGCAGATGCTTGGCCAGGGATTCTTGGTCAGCTTGCAGCTGTTTGTGCTGACGTTGCTCGGGTCGATTCCGCTGGGAATCCCCGTGGCGTTTATGCGCATGAGCAAGGTCGCGCCGCTGCGTTGGATTGCGCGCATCTATATTTCGGTGATGCGCGGCACGCCGCTTATGCTGCAGATGTTTGCGATCTACTTTGCCCCGTACTACGTGTTTGGCATCTCGCTCACGCCCGATTCCAAATGGACGGCGTGCGTCGTGGCATTCATCATCAACTACGCCGGCTACTTTGCCGAGATCTATCGCTCGGGCCTGCAGTCGATTCCGCGCGGTCAATATGAGGCCGCTGAGGTGCTGGGCTACTCGCGTCTGCAGACGTTTCTGTATATCGTGATGCCGCAGGTCGCCAAGCGCATTTTGCCGGCGATGGGCAACGAGATCATCACGCTGGTCAAGGACACGTCGCTGGCGTTCGCCATCGGCGTGGGCGAGATGTTCTCGACGGCCAAGGCGCTGGTCGCCTCGCAGGTGAGCATGGTGCCGTTTGCGATTGCGGCGCTGATCTACTGGGTCTTTAACTTTGTGGTCGAGATGCTGCTGGGTGCCGCCGAAAAGAAGCTGGACTATTACCATGACTAACTCAGTGATGAAAATCGAAAGCGCGCGCAAGGCGTTTGGCGGCAATGAGGTGCTCAAGGATATCTCGCTCGAGGTCAAGCGTGGCGAGGTCGCGGCGATTATCGGGCCTTCGGGCGGCGGTAAGTCCACGCTGCTGCGCTGTGCCACGCTGCTCGAGACGCTCGACGGTGGCTCGCTCTCGTTTGGCGACCTTGCCGTCGCGACGGATGCGGGCTCGGGCGCGGTGTACGCAAAGGGCGATGTACCTAAACAGGCGCGTTCGCGTTTTGGTCTGGTGTTCCAGAACTACAATCTGTTCCCGCACTATACCGTGATGAGAAACATCATCGATGCGCCGATTCGCGTGCTTAAGCGTCCGCGCGAGCAGGCGGAAGCCCGCGCTCACGAGCTGATTGCACAAATGGGGCTGACGGGAAACGAGAACAAGGTGCCATGTGAGCTTTCGGGCGGTCAGCAACAGCGTGTGAGTATCGCCCGCGCACTGGCGCTCGACCCGGAGATCTTGTTCTTTGACGAGCCGACCTCGGCGCTCGATCCCGAGCTGACGGCCGAGGTGCTGCGTGTCATTAAGGACCTCGCTGCGCAGAACATGACGATGGTGATCGTGACCCACGCAATGCAGTTTGCGCGCGATGTTGCCGACCGCGTGGTCTTTATGGATGGCGGTCGTATTGTCGAGGAGGGTCCTGCCGAGCAGGTCATCGACCATCCGCGCGAGCGGCGCACGCGTGAGTTCTTGAGCCGTATCGAGGGATAGGCTCAGGTATTTACTCAACTATTAATTGAGGCGAAGCCGCCACAGGTCTTACGATCTGTGGCGGCTTTTTGTTTACATCGACGGGGTTCAATAATTGCCTCACAAGCTTGTCTCTTCCTCTCGCCGCCTGTATTCATACGCGTGCCGAAAGGTATGCATGGACAGCCGCCCGTGAGGGTAGGGTGGTGGCATAGGACATTTGGAGGGTGAGTCGGCTCGGCTGCCGACCATGCTGCTCCCGGGACGGCACCGACCGCGAACTCTCCCCGTTGGCGTCGCGCATTGCGCGCGGCCCTGCAAGGAGGTCATCATGGGTGCTCCCAAGACCGGTAACGTAAGGAACGTGGTGCTCGTAGGCCAAGGCGGGGTGGGCAAGACTTCACTCGCCGAGGCCATGCTCCACCTTTCCGGCAAGACCGCCCGCCTGGGCGGCCACGACGGCACCAAGCCCACGCTCGACTATGACCCCGAAGAGGTCAAGCGTGCATTTTCTATCTCGACGACCATTGCGCCGATCGACTGGAAGGGCGCGCGCATCAACGTGCTCGATGCCCCGTGCTACCCCGATTTTATCGGCGACGCCTTTGCCGCGATGAGCGTCTGCGAGACGGCCCTGTTTGTGGTCGACGCCGAGGCCGGCCCGCAGCCCACGACGGTTAAGCTCTGGTATGCCGCCGAGGACCTGCGTCTGGCGCGTGCGGTGTTCGTAAACCGCCTGTCGCGCTCCGAGGCCAGCTTTGCGACCACCATGGACCTGCTGCAGGAGCGCTTTGGTACGCGACTGGGCGCCGTGACTCTTCCTTGGGGCGAGGGCGAGGACTTTGACGGCATCATCGACCTGGTGCGCATGAAGGCGCGCCACTGCAACGGCGCCGAGGCCGTTGAGTCGGAGATTCCCGAGGAGTATCGTGCCCAGGCCGAGGAGGCCCATGACCATCTGTGCGAGCTGGTGGCCGAGGCCGACGACGAGCTGATGATGAAATACTTGGAAGGCGAGGAGACGCTGACGCAGGAGGAGCTTGAAGGCCTGCTGTCTAAGGCGATCGCCGAGCGCATCTTTGTGCCGGTCTTTGCGGGCGATTGCATTAAGGAGCAGGGCGTCAACTCGCTGATGGACGACATCGCTACGTACTTCCCGGCGCCGACCGACTACGGCGAGATGCCGCTTATCGACGGTGATTCGCTTAAGATTTCGAGTGACGATGACCGTCCGGTGGCGTTTGTGTTTAAGACGCTGGCCGATCCGCAGCAGGGCCGCATCAGCTTTATCAAGGTGCTGACGGGCACGCTTGAGCCGGGTCTTGAGTTGGTCAACGCGCGTACCCGCAAGAGCGATCGTTTGGCTCACTTGTATGTGATGTGCGGCCGCGATATGACCGAGGTTGGCCATGCCTATGCCGGCGACATCATCGTGGCGCCCAAGCTGGCTGCCGAGACGGGCGATACGCTCTCGATTACCGGCAAGGTCGAGGCTGCGGCGTTTAAGTTCCCCAACTCGCAGTACCGCATTGCCATCGAGGCTGAGAACCGCGGTGACGAGGAGAAGCTCTATACGTTTATCGAGAAGGCCTGCAAGGCAGACCCGACCATGAGCATCGACCGCGACGAGGAGACTGGCCAGACCATTATCTCCGCCGTTGGTGAGGCACAGGTTTCGGTACTGCTCAACCGTCTGGAGGACCGCACCAAGGTCGCCGCCAAGAGCGTGCCGATCCGCATTCCGTATCGCGAGACCATCCGCCGCACGGCGAGCGCCCAGGGTCGCCACAAGAAGCAGACCGGCGGCGCCGGTCAGTACGGCGACTGCTGGCTGCGCGTGGAGCCGCTCATTGGGCCCGACGGCACGAGCGACGGCTATGAGTTCGTGGACGAGGTCGTGGGCGGCCGCATCCCGCGCTCGCTGATTCCCGCCGTGGACAAGGGCGTCCAGGAGACCATGAAGGACGGTATTATTGCCGGCTACCCGCTCACGGGCATTCGCGTGGCTGTGTACGACGGCTCGTATCACAGCGTCGACTCCAACGAGATGGCGTTCCGCGCGGCGGCTCGCATCGGCCTGCGCAAGGCATGCGCCGATGCCGACCCGGTGGTGCTGGAGCCCATCGAGGAAATCACGGTGACGATCCCCGAGAGCTACGCCGGCGCCGTGATGGGCGACATCTCGGCCTCGCGCGGTCGCGTGACGGGCATGGAGACCGATGAGCGCGGAGACACCGTGGTCATCGCTCAAGCGCCGCTGGCCGAGCTGACGGATTACTCGACGCGTCTGCGCTCCATCACGCGCGGCACGGGCGACTTTACCATGAAGCCCGCCGGCTACGAGCAGGTTCCCTATGACGTTCAGGCCAAGCTGGTCGAGCGCTATGAGGAGGGTCGCGCCAAGTAGCGTGTGGCGTTGCCTGCAACATGAATGCCGGTGCAAGGGCCGCTCTGGGCAATCCAGGGCGGCCCTTTTTGATCCCTGGGGGACGGAGGAAAACGGATCATTTTAGGTTTTGGGGCAGCTTGGTCGGCCCTAGTCCCCCGAGGCCTGATTGCGGCCGGTGGCGTAGTCGATCTGCACATGCGGCTGCAGGTTGTAGCAGTACACGTGGAAGCACAGGGTCTTGCCGTGGTCCTCGACCGATTGCGCCTCAAGTCGCACGCCACGGCAGACAAGTTCCTCTTCGTTGTACATGGGCGTGACGCGGTAGAGCACATGGTTGCCTGTGTCGTGGATGTAGTCGAGGATCTGCTCTTCAAACGGCAGCATGCCCGTTTCGTTGAGATAGCGTGTGCCGGTGAGGAGATTCTTGCGGTTGGCGTTTTCGCCGCAGAGCGACCAGGCGATGAGGTGACAGCGGTTGTAGAGGCTCTGGCCCGGAATAAAGTCGTAGCGCTGCTGGCGCCATCCAGCGGGATGAATACGCGAGATATCGCCGCGCTCGCCTTGACCGAGTGATTCGGGGCCCACGCAGGCAAGCGCTTTGCGGGTGCGGCCCAGGCTGTCGAGCTTGGAGAACTTCTTAAAGCAACCCTCTTCTGTAGCGCGCTCGTATTCATCGAGTGTGAATGATGGCGTGCCGAGCGGGTGCGTGCTGTCGGCGCGAAGGGCAACATAGGGGTTGCCGGCGTAGTCGGGAATGCTGCTGAGATAAACACCGCGGGCGCGGTTGAGGTCGGGGTTTTCGACCTCGTCGATGGGGGTGGCGGCGCTGTCCGCGGAAGCGCCGTCGCCGGTGTCGGTTGCGGCGGAATCGGAGCCATCGCCAGAGTCTTGGCTATTTTGAGAGTCCGAGGAGCTCGCTGTTCCCGATTCGAGTCGGGCAACCAGGTCCGCCTCGTCGTCGGTGCGGCTGGGACTCTCGTCTTGCTTCTCGGCCAGAGCCGCTGCCTGCTCATCGCTTTGCGGCGACAACAGCTTGGGCGCTCCATCGAGTGACCCTGTGAACAGCGCAAACCCCAGCACCACGGCGGTGCCGATGGAAAGTACTTGCTTGTAGGCGGACTTGCGCGACATTGAGGCTCCTGGATGGATGGTTGGGAACCTACCAGTCTAGCAGGAGCCGGCAGGGGCCGTTCTGTCGAACAAATACTTAAGATTTGAGACAAACGCTACTGATTCATTTGTCCCGCGGTCTAGATCGAGGTGGAGTCGAGCCAGTTGAGCTTGCACTCGAGAATGCGCTGCTCGCCGGGTTCGCTGCTTCCGTCAAGTAGGGCGAGCAGCATCTCGGCTGCTTCGCGACCTTCTTGGTCGACGGGCTCGATGATGGTGGAGACGGTCGGTGTGGTGAGATTAGTCCAGTCTTCGCAGTTGAGTCCCAAAAGGCCGATTTGCTGCGGAAGCAGATGGGCCATTGGCTGGAGGGCCTTGTAGACACGGGGAAGTGCCCACTGATTTTGCACGAAGATAAGGGTTCGCTTGGCGGGATTGAACTTGAATTTAAAGTATTCGGTGAGCTCGTTGATTGACGGCTTGTTGTGATCGATGGGAATCGCTTTGTAGAGCTGCCCGTTCGCTGCCAGCGCCTCGGCATACCCCTGAAAACGCTCCATGCGGGTGCGCATTTCGGTCATGTTGGCGGCAATGGAAAAGAAATCTTCGTAGCCGGCGTCGAGGAGTGCCTGTGTGGCGTTGTACACGCCGTCGTAAAGGTTGGTTTTGATCCAGCTGGTACCTGGGCTATAGATGGCCGCATCGAAAAAGACGACCGGCTTGCCGGCGCGTCTAATGCGGTCATGCACGGCTTTGAAGTTTGCCGTGGGCTGGATGATAAAGCCATCGACGCCCAGCGAGAGCATCTTGTCGACGTACATGAGCTCGGTCTCGGGGTTAAAGTTGCTCGTGCAAACGACCGTCTGGTAGCCCGCGGGGAGCATGACCTGCTCCATGCCATTGAGAACGAGCCCCGCCCATTTGTTGGTGTTATCCAAAATGATGATGGCAATGACGTGGGTTTGCTTGCCGGTGAGCGTCTGCGCTTGGGCGTTGGGAACGTATCCGAGTTCCTTAATGACGCGCGCGATTTTGTTCTGCGTCTTCTCGCTAAGCTTTTCTCGTTTGTCGTTGAGGTAATACGAGACGCTTGCCGTCGAGGTTCCCGCCTCTCGAGCGACGTCTGCGATCGTAACGCGCTGTTTTGCCACAGCGACTCCTTCCGACAGATGAGCATTTTCCAACATGATGACTTTGAGTCTTGGTGAGGGATGCGCTTCGGTGAGCGGCTTTTTCCTTTCATATGAGTATGCAACAAATGCGGCATACGGGTGGGGTCGAAATTTGTGACCGGCATGCGCATCTGCCGTCTACCGAGAAAATCAAATACTTCTTGACTTTTGAAATCGAGGGCAAAATCGCAGGATTCATTTTTGGTTAAACGCATAACTAAATCGCATAACCAACGCTCTGACCTGCGCGTTTACCGAAATAAGCTGGCATTAAGAAAAACGAGCACCTATATTGGTCTTGTCGAAAAGACAGCAAGTCCAAACGGCAGGGGATGCTCCGGAGGCCTCCGCAAACGGTGTCTTGCGCACGCAACTCTATGAAAAGAGGGAAGCAATGAAGATCGTAGGCGTTGCCGCCTGTACCGTGGGTATCGCCCACACGTATATGGCCCAGAAGGCGATTCAGGATGAATGCGCCGCCCGTGGCATCGAGTGCAAGGTCGAGGCTCAGGGTGGCCTGGGTATCGAGAATGAGCTCACGCAGGAAGACGTGGACTCCGCCGACCTGGTCCTGGAGTCCGTCGACGTGGGTGTCGAGAACGAGGACCGTTTTGAGCAGAAGATGGCCGAGGGCAAGTTCCTGAAGGTCGGCACCTCGGATGTGATCGCCGATCCGGTCAAGATTATCGACCAGGCTGTTGAGATCATCAAGGCGACGGGCGGTGCCGTTGACGCGCCCAAGGCCGAGGCCAAGGCAGAGAAGAAGGCCGTCTCCGCTGCCCCGCAGGCCCCGACACCGGCGTCCAAGCAGTCTATCTTTGCCGATCCGGGTAAGACACTGCTCAATGCATTCAATACCGGCGTTTCCTATTTTATCCCCATTGTCGTTATCGGTGGCGTGTTCCTCGCCTTCTCGTTGGCATCCGGTACTGCCGGTGCTAGCGGTATGGAGGTCACCAACCCGTTGATGGTGAGCCTTAATACCATCGGCATGGCCGGTATTTCCATGATGATTCCGGTGCTTGCGGCATACATCGCCTACTCGATGGCCGGCAAGCCCGCGCTCGCCCCCGGTTTTGTCCTGGGCTACTTGGTCAACAACGCCGTCGTCACTCCGAGCGGCAACAGCGTTTCGACTGGCTTCTTGGGCGCCATGATCATGGCTGTCATCTGCGGTTACTTTGTCCGCTGGATGAAGACCTGGAAGGTCAACAACACCATCCAGACCATCATGCCGATCCTGATCATCCCGATTCTGACCTCGCTCGTCCTGGGCATGGCCTACATCTACATCCTGGCCACGCCACTTGGCTTTGTGATGGATTGGCTCACCAGCGTGCTCGGTAGCCTGCAGGGCGGCTCCGCCGTCGTCTTGGGCCTGGTCATTGGCGTTATGACCGCCTTCGATATGGGTGGTCCCATCAACAAGACCGCCTCGACCTTCACCATGGCCATCATGGCCTCCGGCATCTATGGCCCCAACGGCATGTTCCGCGTCGCCGTCGCCATTCCCCCGATTGCCTGCGGCCTTGCTGCGCTCATCGCCAAGAACAAGTTCGATGACGCCGATCGCCAGATGGGTATCTCCGCACTGTTCATGGGCTGCATCGGCATTACCGAGGGCGCTATCCCCTTCGCGGTCAAGGACCTTGGCCACACCCTGCCCGGCATCTGCATCGGCTCTGCCGTGGGCGCGGCGCTCGCCGCCTTCCAGGGTATCGACTGCTACGTCCCGCACGGTGGCTTTATCGTCGCCCTTGCCACCAACAACGTCGCGCTGTTCTGCCTGGACATCGTGATTGGCGCCGTGGTCGCCGCTGCAATCCTGATTGCCATGAAGCCCACGCTCGACAAGCAGGCCAAGTAAACCTTTAAGGACTCCGGTTGTGCGGAGGGATGGATTTGACTCCGCACAACCGCCCCTACACAACAAAATCCATCCGTACTGATAGGGCCCACATCTGGGTCCCAGGGAACTTTTGTCAAAAATCCTCTGGAGAAGGAGAACAAAATGTCCAACCTCACCATCCGCCAGGCCGTTCAGGGCATGCTCAAACTGCAGGATAGCGGCAATCACGCAACCATGGTCGGCATTGGCCCCATGAGCCCCAACCTGATTCAGGCCGTGTTCGAGCTTGCCAAGGACGAGGATTTCCCGCCCATGTTTATCGCCAGCCGCAACCAGGTCGATATGGACGAGATGGGCGCCGGCTACGTCAACGGTTGGGACCAGACGCGCTTTGCCGCCGACATCAAGAAGGTCGCCGACGAGGTGGGTTACACCGGTCCGTACTACCTGTGCCGAGATCACGGCGGTCCGTGGCAGCGCGACGAGGAGCGTAACGCCCACCTGCCCGAGGACGAGGCCATGGAGCTCGCCCGCAAGTCCTTCGTCGCCGACATGGAGGCAGGCTTTGACCTGCTGATGGTCGACCCCACCAAGGATCCCTATCAGATCGGCAAGGTTATTCCGCTCGACGTGGTGCTTCGCCGCACGATCGATCTTATCGACTACCTTGAGCAGTACCGTCGCGAGCATAACCTGCCCGAGGTCGCCTATGAGGTCGGTACCGAGGAGACCAATGGCGGCTTGACCTCTACCGATAAGTACGAGGAGTTCATTTCTCAGCTGCAGCCCGAGCTCGAGAAGCGCGGCTGCCCCATGCCCACCTTTATCGTCGGCCAGACCGGCACCCTTACCCGCTGGACGGAGCAGGTCGGTCACTACAACTTCAAGAACGCCCGCGAGCTTGCCGATATGGCCAAGCGCTATGGCGTGGGCCTGAAGGAGCACAACGCCGACTATCTGGACGACGCGACGCTGCTCGAGCACATCCCGGCACACGTGACCGCCTCCAACGTCGCTCCGCAGTATGGCACCGAGGAGACCCGCGCCTACCTCAAGCTCTGCGCCACCGAGCAGATCCTGGTCGACAACGGTCTGTGCGATGACCCCTCCGACCTGTATCACACGCTGCTGGTCAAGGCTATCAAGACCGAGCGCTGGCGCAAGTGGATGACTGGCGACGACGTCAACCTGCAGGTCGATGACATCCTTGCCGACGATGAGCTCAGCCTGAAGATCCTGGATGTCTCCGGCCACTATGCGTTCAACGATCCCGAGGTCAAGGAGCAGGTCGAGAAGCTCTATCGCAACCTCGCTGCCCAGGACATCGACGGCAAGCGCTTTGTGATCGAGCACATCAAGCGCCCGATCAAGCAGTACGTCGTCGGTCTTAACCTCAAGGGCGTCACGACCCGCATCGAGGCCGCTCTTGCCGAGTAAGTAGCTTTTCCTACGCGACGCCGGGCCTGGGGCATGTCCCAGCTGCAGGCCCGGCACATGGGACAAAGGGGCAGTCCCTTTGTCCCATTCTTTTGAGTTTTAGCTTCCTTTGAAGGGGTTCACCATGAAGTTCTTTATCGATACCGCCAATCTGGACGAGATTGCCGAGGCCAAGAGCTGGGGCTGCCTGGCCGGTGTTACCACCAACCCGTCCCTGTACGCCAAGACCGGCGGCAAGCTTGCCGACTTTGAGCCCCATATGCTCAAGATTGCCGAGCTCTGCGAGGGTCTGCCCGTGTCTGCCGAGTCCACCGCGACTACTGCCGAGGGCATGATCGAGGAGGGCAAGCGTCTTGCCGCCCTCGCTCCCAACATCGTGGTTAAGCTTCCCGTGTGCGAGGCCGGCCTTGCCGCCTGCCGCGCCCTGGCCGACGCAGGTGTGCGCGTCAACATGACGCTTGTTTTCTCGCCGACCCAGGCCTTGATGGCCGCCAACGCCGGCGCTCGCTACATCAGCCCGTTTGTGGGGCGCTTCGATGACATCGCCGAGGACGGTATCTCGCAGCTCGACAATGTTGTGACTTGCATCAAGAACTATGACTGGACCGGCAAGAACGTCGACGACACCGTTGAGATCATCACCGCTTCGGTCCGCACGCCCAACCATGTGACCCAGGCGGCGCTGCTTGGTGCCGACATTGCGACCGTTCCCATGGCCGCTCTTAAGAAATGCTTGCATCACCCGCTGACCGACCAGGGCCTTGCCTCTTTTGAGGCTGATTGGCAGAAGGTCGTCGCTCAGGCTTAACGAGTGGATTGCCCCGGCATCGCGTCATCCGGTGCCGGGGTTGTTCTCAAGAGAGGAATTCGTATGACCAACCAGGAGCTGGCAAAGGTCGCCAATGAGGTCAGGAAGGGTGTAGTGACTGCGGTTCACGCGGCCAAGTCGGGACATCCGGGTGGATCGCTCGGTGCTGCCGACATCATGACGTATCTGTACTTTGAGGAAATGAATATCGATCCTGCTGACCCTCACAAGGCCGATCGCGATCGCTTTGTGCTCTCCAAGGGTCACGCGGCGCCGGGCCTGTATTCGGTGTTGGCAAATCGCGGCTATTTTCCCGTCGAAGAGCTCGAGACGCTCCGCCATATTGGCAGCCGACTGCAGGGCCATCCCAACATGAACGACACCCCGGGCATCGATATGTCCACCGGATCGCTCGGTCAGGGTATCTCCGCCGCGGTTGGAATGGCACTCGCCGCAAAGCACTGGGGTGACAGCTACCGCGTCTACACGTTGCTGGGCGACGGCGAGTGCGAGGAGGGCCAGGTGTGGGAGGCGGCCATGTTTGCCGGCAACCATGCGCTCGACAATCTTGTTGCCGTCGTCGACCACAACGGCTTGCAGATTGACGGCACGATCGATGAGGTCAACTCGGCCATGCCGCTCGCTGACAAGTTCCGCGCCTTTAAGTGGCATGTGATCGAGCTAGCCGATGGCAACGACATGACACAGATTGAGGCGGCTTTCGCCGAGGCTCGTGAGGTGACCGGCGTGCCCGTCGCTATCATCGCCGAGACGGTGAAGGGCAAAGGCGTCTCCTTTATGGAGAACCAAGTTGGCTGGCATGGCAAGGCGCCCAACGATGAACAGTTTGAGCAGGCCATGGCCGAGCTTGCGGCAGCAGGAGAGGAGCTCTAATGGCAGAGGTCAAAAAAGTCGCCACGCGCGTAAGCTACGGCGAGGCGCTCGTCGAGCTGGGCAATGAGCACGATGACTTTGTAGTGCTCGATGCCGACCTGGCTGCCGCTACGCAGACGGGTAAGTTTAAGGCTGCGCACCCTGAGCGCTTCTACGATGCCGGCATTGCCGAGAGCAACTTGATGGGGCTCGCCGCCGGCATTGCGACCACGGGCCACGTCGCCTTTGCGAGCACCTTTGCCATGTTCGCCGCCGGCCGCGCGTACGAACAAGTGCGTAATTCCATTGGCTATCCGCACCTTAACGTCAAAATCGGTGCCACGCATGCGGGTATCTCGGTCGGTGAAGACGGCGCCACGCATCAGTGCTGCGAGGACATCGCGCTCATGCGCACGATCCCGGGTATGACGGTAATCGTTCCCGCCGATGACATCGAGGCTCGCGCTTGCGTGCGCGCCGCCTATGAGTTTGAGGGACCGGTCTACATGCGCTTCGGACGCCTGGCAACGCCGGTCATTAACGATCACGAGGACTATGAGTTCAAGATTGGTCGCGGCGTGGTCGTGCGCGAGGGGTCCGATGTGACCATCATCGCTTGTGGCCTTATGGTCGCCGAGGCGCTTGAGGCTGCCGAGGCGCTCGCTGCCGATGGTATCGATGCCGAGGTCATCAATATGCACACGATCAAGCCGCTTGATGAGCGCCTGGTGGTTGCCAGCGCCAAGAAGACCGGTCGTGTGGTCACTGCCGAGGAGCATTCGATTATCGGTGGTCTTGGCGAGGCCGTGGCCTCGGTGCTCGCGGAGCAGCATCCGGTGCCGATGCGTCGCGTCGGCGTGCGCGATGTGTATGGCGAGTCCGGCCCTGCGGTCGATTTGCTGCACAAGTACGGTTTGGACGCCGACGGCATCGAAGCTGCGGTCAGGTCCGTGTTGTAAGGAAGGTTTCCATGGGATTTGTATCTGCCAACCAAGTGACAATCGGGTATACCGCCGCCTCGCGCGAGGACGCCCTACATTATTTGTCCGAGCAGGCCATCGAGCTCGGCTTTGCCGATGACGCATCTGCCGTAGAGGCCGCCTTCATTGCTCGCGAGAACGAGGCCGAGACCGGCCTTGTCGCCGGTTTTGCCGTTCCGCATGCCAAAAGCGACGCGATCCACACGCCGGGCGTTGCCGTGCTTAAACTGACCGAGCCCGTTGAATGGCCGAGCTTCGATGGGGTGCCCGTCGATGTTGCGCTCGCGCTGTACGTGCCTGCCGGCGAGGCTGGAACCACGCATCTGCGCCTGCTCTCCAAGGCTGCCGTAATGCTGATGGACGCCGGCTTCCGCGACAAGGTGCGCGCGAGCACCGATCCCGTTGAGATTGCGGAGCTCATCAATAGCGGACTCGAAGACTAGAACGGTCATCCCGTTCAATCAATCGATCCTTCTCCAAGGAAAAGGGCCGCGACGCCATATAGGTGTCGCGGCCCTGTTTGCGTTTCCCCAGATAAAACCTGCCAAAATAAACCTATCCCTTTTTGGCAGGCTAATCGTGAGTTATTTCACCGCAACTTAGGGCACGGTTAGGAAGTGTGCACCTTAAAGAGTGGAGCCCTTGATTAGAGAGGTCGCGCTCATCTCTCTAAATGTCTCTCTAAAGAGAAGGTTGGTTAGAGAGATAGCATTAGGCAATCTAGCAGCGAATTCGATACATCTCTCTTAATGCCTCTCTAAAACAAGGCGCTTATCTCTCTAAAGTTAGAGAGATAAGCGCCTTGTTTTAGAGAGACGGAATGCCAAAATTCGTCCGTCAGCTACCATCTGCCAAAAATGACGGATAAAGGGCTCATCGAAGTAATGGGTTCATCGACGAGCCGCAACCGCCGCTATCGGAAGAAGTAGATGCAGCCGAATTGCCCCTCTATCGTCTCTCGAAGTTTGATGGGTGCTAGAGGGGCGACTGCCTCGCGATATTTTTCCCAAGATAAAACCTGCCAAAACAAACCTGTCCCTTATTGACAGGTCAGTTAACGCAGTCCAGGTTGAGCATATGTGAGCGAGCGGGCTCCGGGTGCGGTAAGGTGACGTGAAACAAGCGGGCGCTGACCTTTTGGTCGCGCCCGTGAAGTTGAACGTCAGATTGCCGTGCCCGGAGCCCGCGCAGCGCCGAGCAGTTACGCCGTTTGTAAAACGGCGTAATCTAAAGGTTCATGTTGCCGTGAATGTAGGGGGTGACCTCGGGGGAGATATGGTCGCAGCCCAGCTCGCGCAGCGCGGACTCGATAACGGCGGGCAGCGGGGTTTTGCCCTCGGCATCGACGGCGTTGCCACCGAGGGCAGCAATCTTGGCGACATCTGCGGGTGCGGCCTCGATATGCATGCAGCCGCCGATCAAGCGCGCGCGTACCTGTGCCAGATCAAGATCGTGCAGGTAATCCTCGCAGGCGCGGATTAAATCGACCTTCTCGCGCGTAAGCTCCTCGCCCGTGGGGACGCGGGTGGCAAGACATGCTCCCGCCGGCAGGTTCCAAACGGGATAGCCCCATGCGCGCAGCAGCTCGCGCTCTTCGTCCTTGGTAAAGCCGACCTCCATAAGGGGTGAGCGTACGCCGAGCTCTTCTGCCGCACGCATGCCGGGGCGGTAGTCACCGCGATCGCCTGCATTGCTGCCATCGATGACGGTGGGAAAGCCGAGCGACTTGGCGTGGTTGACGATAGCGGTAAAGCCGGCGCGCTTGCAGTGGTAGCAGCGGTCGGCATCGTTGCAGGCTACCTGGGGGAGCTGCAGCTGATCGACCGAAAGATTGAGTACGGGGAGCATAAAATGTGGACCCTCATCGGTTTGTCCGTCAACGGACCGCTCAAACGAAGCCTGCTCGGGTGTGCCGATGAGCGGCGTGGTGAGATGGACGAGGAGGGTATTGGTAGGCATGATGCGGGCGCATACGGCGGCCAAAAAGCTGCTGTCAACGCCGCCGGAAAACCCGATAGCCACGCGCCCGTATGCCAAAAGCAGCTGTTCGAGCGCCGATAGCTTGTCTTGAAGCTCCTCTGCGGGTGCCGTGGTGTCTAAAATCATGAAACGATCCTTATCGTTGAGTACTCGATCGAAAACTATAATCCTAATGCGTTACTTGCCATAAGACTTCTATCTATGCAACGAAAGTGCAATATGGTATATACGTTATATACAAGTTGCCAAATGCGGTAGAGTTGCGGCAATGCGACAGCGAGAGTCGATGGGGGACCGATATGATCAAGGCTGTTATTTTTGACATGGACGGAACGCTGGTCGACACCGAGCGTCTGGGCATCAAGGCATGGAAAGCGCCCGCCGCTGAGCTGGGTGTCGCGATTGATGACACGCTGATTCATCAATTTATCGGTCGCACGCTGCCCGATGTCATGGACATCCTTGTGGCGCATTGCGGCAGCAGAGAAACCGCTGAGGCGATCTATCATCGCCACAAGGAGATTCGCGACGAGATGGTCAAGACCGATCTGGAGCTTAAGGCCGGCGCCGCCGAGTGCATAGACGAGCTGCTGGCTGCGGGCTATCACGTGGGCCTTGCGACGTCGTCGCGCCTCGTTACGGCCGAGCGCAACCTTAAGATGGTTGGCCTCTTTGACAAGTTTGAAACGGTGACCTGCGGCGAGGACGTCGTGCACGGCAAGCCCGACCCCGAGATGTATCTGCTTGCCTGCGAGCGCGCGGGCTTTGCCCCCGAGGAGTGCGCCGTGGTCGAGGACTCTCGCAACGGCTGCGTCTCGGGCATCACGGCCGGCTGCCACGTCTTTGCCGTTCCCGACATCGTGCCGCTGCCGCAGGACGTGGTGGATGGCTGCGAGGTCGTGCTCGATACGCTGTTCGACCTGACGGCGGCGGTCAAGGCTGTGCGCTAGTGTTTGCACCCGAGTCGCCATATCCCGCGCCCGATCCCGCGGGACGGTGACGGTAACGGCGCCTGCGTGGAGGCGCTGACGCAGTCAGCCCCTCTTATCACGCCAAGATTGCTGTTTTGGCCGATAAGAGGGACATTGTGCTTCAAGCGACTGGGGCTGCGGCCTTGGTAAGGAGCTGGTGGAGGGTTATGACGCTACAAGTTACTCCAGAAGCCAGTCGATCACGTTGCGCTTGCGGACTCCTTCGTAGTTCGCGTCCGCAAACAGCGTGTCGAGCGTAAGAAGCGTCTTGGGGTAGTTGTCTCGGACTTTCTTAAAGGGGGCCAACTCTCGATTGAGGGTGGTTTCGTCGAGGGTTGTGGCTGAAACCTGAAAATAGGCTGTCTCGTCTGAGTTTAGGGCAACAAAATCGATTTCCCAGCCGTCGATATCGCCCACGTAGACGTCGTATCCACGGCGTAGGAGCTCGAGATAAACAACATTTTCGAGGATATGACCGATATCGCTGCTTTGGGTTTTGACAAGAGCGCCTCTAAGTCCAAGGTCAACGGCGTAGTATTTGCCGTTTGTTGAAAGAAGCTGCCGACCACGCACGTTATAGCGCGGAGCTAAGTACAGCACAAGGCTGTCTGTTAAGCCTTTGAGGTACTTGGCTACGGTTTTCTGGTCGGTTTTGTTGCCGTTGGACGAGAGCGTGTCGGAGATTTTTTTAATCGAGATCCGGTTTCCAATGCTATGGAGTAGGAATTTGGTGATATCGCGCAGGGTCGGGACGTCTGAGACCTTCAAGCGTTCGATAACGTCCCGTATGACTATGGTGTCGTAGAGGCTCATGAGGTAGTCGCGCGCCTGGTGGCCTTGGATGCCCGTCTCGGCGATAAAGGGAAAGGAACCCCTGGTGATGTACTCGTCAAACAGCTGGGTGGGAGCCTTTCCGTCATTGGTTTTTGCCGAGCAAAACTCTTTAAAGGATAGGGGCAGCATCTTGAGCTCTACGTAGCGGCCGGAGAGCAAAGTTGCCAGCTCGCTCGAGAGCAGATAAGCGTTGGAACCGGTTATGTAGAGGTCGACATTGTCCTTGATAAAAAGACTGTCGACGGCTTTTTCGAAATGCTCGACGTGCTGTATCTCGTCCAGAAAAACGTAGTTCATCTTATCGGGGACGAGTCTGGCGGAAATGTAGTCGTAGAGTGCTCTATATGACGTAAGCGACTCGAACTCCAGGTCTTCAAAGTTGAGGGATATAACCTGGTCACCTGTGATTCCATGATCGCGCAGGTAGCTACGGTAGATTTCGAATAGCTTTGATTTGCCGGACCTTCGCACGCCCGAAACGACCTTGATGACGTGTGAGTCTTTCCACGAAATGAGCCAGTCGAGGTACTGTTTGCGATCAATCAGATTCATGAAACCCCTTTCTTGGCGAGAAAAACTGGAGCAAAATCAATACTTATAGGA
>CATYZI010000042.1 GCA_958415625.1 uncultured Collinsella sp.
ACCGTGCAACGGAAAAGAGCCGCCCTTTCGGACGACTCAAACTGTAATGGGGCTAAAAAGACTGGTGGAGTACATGGGCTGGCGGATCGGCGTATCGATGCGGGTGCCGTTTGTTTCCAGACTGTGTATCTGCGCGTTGGGGAGCCCGTCTCGCGCGCATGCCATGTTGTCAATGGGTTACAGTATGAACGGCGGCTATGTTTCCGCCAACGCACGAGAGAGTCGTCAACAAGGAGGATGCACGACGATGCAGCGTGCCAAACAGATATCGGAGTCTATTGAGCTGGGCATCATCTTGGCGCTCGCCGGTGGCTTTATGGACGTTTATTCGTACATTGGGCGCGATCATGTTTTCGCTAACGCGCAGACGGGCAACATACTGCTGGTGGGCGTGAGCATCTCGGAGGGCAATTGGGCACTTGCGGGGCGTTACTTCTTCCCTGTGGTTTCGTTTGCTGTGGGCATTATGCTTGCCGACCTGGTTCACGAGCGGTTTGGCAGTGTGATTCACTGGCGCCAGGTGACGGTGTTTTTTGAAGCCGTTATCTTGCTGGGCGTGAGCTTTATCCCGGGCGGCGGTTACAACCTGCTCGCCAACTGCCTCACTTCGTTTGCCTGCGGTATGCAGGTAGAGAGCTTCCGCAAGATCCACGGTCACGGCATCGCTACGACCATGTGCATCGGCAACTTGCGCAACGCGCTACAAAACGTGGATGATTACATCATCACCCACAGGCGCGGCTTTTTGGAAAACGGCCTGCTGTACTTTGGCGTGATCTTTACCTTTGTGTTTGGCGCCGTGTTGGGCAACTGGTGCATTGAGCGCATGGGCCTGCACGCCATCGTCGTGGCGAGCTTGCTGCTGTTTGTCGCGTTTGCCATCATGTTCATCGACCGCGAGCGCGACTTGCGCTTACGCTGGAAGGTTGCGGCCGAGGCTTGGAAAGAGGGCTGCCGAAAGTAACCGAATGCGGCAAAGGGGCTGTCCCTTCGCCGCATTATTTTTCATCATATGTTGAAACGCTTTAACACTTTTGATGTTCTCGCGTGTTTTTTGTTTCAAAAGCGTTAGGATGGGACTCATAGCGCGGGGCGTAATGGGTGCCCCGCACACGATAGGAGGCTATCAATGGCTAATCGTTTCGTTCTCAATACCATCTCTTATCATGGTTCCGGCGCCATCAAGGAGATCCCCGGCGAGCTCCAGCGTCGCGGCTACAAGAAGATCTTCGTCTGCTCTGATCCCGACCTGGTCAAGTTTGGCGTTACCTCTAAGGTGACCGACGAGCTCGACGCCGCCGGCATCGCTTGGAGCCTCTACTCCGAGATCAAGCCCAACCCCACCATCCAGAACGTCAAGGACGGCGTCGAGGCCTTCAAGGCCGCCGAGGCTGACGCTATCGTGACCATCGGTGGCGGCTCTTCCATGGACACCGCCAAGGCCATCGGCATCATCATCAACAACCCTGAGTTCGCCGATGTCCGCAGCCTCGAGGGCGTTGCTCCCACCAAGAACCATGCCGTGTTTACCATCGCTGTGCCGACGACCGCCGGTACCGCTGCCGAGGTGACCATCAACTACGTCATCACCGACCCCGAGAAGGTCCGCAAGTTCGTGTGCGTCGACACCAACGACGCCCCCGAGGTCGCCGTCGTCGACCCCGACATGATGGCTTCCATGCCCGCCGGCCTGACCGCCTCCACCGGCATGGACGCTCTAACCCACGCCATCGAGGGCTACACCACCAAGGGCGCTTGGGAGCTCTCCGACATGTTCCACTTTGAGGCTATTAAGCTGATCAGCGAGAACCTGCGCGACTCCGTCGCCGAGGCCAAGTCCGGCCAGCCCGGCTCCGGCCGTGAGGGCATGGCTCTTGGCCAGTATGTCGCCGGCATGGGCTTCTCCAACGTTGGCCTGGGCATCGACCACGCCATGGCTCACACCCTGTCCGCTCACTACGACACCCCGCACGGCGTCGCTTGCGCCATGCTGCTGCCGATCGCCATGGAGTTCAACAAGCCGGTTTGCGCCGAGCGTCTGGCCAAGGTTGCCGTCGCCATGGGCGTTGACACCACGGGCATGAGCACCGACGACGCCGCCGACGCCGCCATCGCCGCCGTCAAGCAGCTCTCTGCCGACGTGAACATCCCGCACGTCTGCGAGGCCATGAAGGCTGACGAGATCGAGGTCCTGGCCAAGGACGCCATGGCTGACGCCTGCTTCCCGGGCAACCCGCGCGAGGCGACGCTCGACGACGTCATCGAGCTCTTCAAGAAGATTTGCCCGGCTGCCTAACCCAGTTTGGTGGTCCTTCGCCCGTAGGCGTATGGTCTTTTGACTTGCCGCTGGCCCCGCCGTGCTACGCACGGCGGGGCTTTTTGTGCTGCGTCAATGTTCTGAGACGGGCAAAACCAAGGCGTACTGCCCGCTACGGATAGGTGGTGCACTTTCCCGCGTGCATTTTTGGGAGTATTCAGCAAGCTCTTAAAAATGCATAACGTTGTGAATGGGCCGAGTGGCCCGCAGGCGCTCATCGACAACCATTGTGGGCGGGCTATCGATGAGTGGAGGGGGTTGTTACTGAGTTTCTGCTTTGCGACGACCTGCAACACTGCTGTAACCACGTCGTTTTGTCGTTCGCGATGGGGTCGTTGGGGCCCACGGTGCTGAATACTCCGTTTTTTGCACGGCCCAAGGTGGGGTACCCTGAGACGAAGCAAAAAGATTCCTCATTTCTATGCAGATACCGATAGGATTTATGCAAGATTGGGATTGTAAGACGTGCGCGTGCACAAAACCGGTGCGGGGACGTCGGGAGGCGGCTCGGCTCCTAGGGCATTGACCGTGCAGAACGGTTAAAATCGGGACTCGGTCTTAGTTTTACTTGGAAGGACGCATATGGCTTCTAATATTGATGCTTCTCTAGAGGAGACACTCTCCTATATCGCGGGACAGCTTAGGGCGCTGACTTCTATCGCTTCGCCTACGGGCTATACCCGTGCGGCGACTGATTATCTGATGGAGACGTTGCGCGATATGGGCTTTGGGCCCGAGCGTTCTAACAAGGGCAATGTGCTCGTTGAGCTTGGTGGTGAGGGTGAGCCGCTCGTGTTGGCGAGCCATGTCGATACCCTGGGCGCCATGGTGCGCTCCATCAAGGACAATGGCCGCTTGCGCCCCACGACGCTCGGCGGGCATCAGTGGTCTACGGCCGATGGCGAGAACTGCACCGTTTATACGCGCGATGGCAATGTCTACACGGGTGTGGTCCTCAATACCGAGCCTTCGGCGCACGTGGCCGATGAGCCGGTCAAGACCATCGAGAAGAACATGGAAATCCTGCTCGACGAGAACGTTGACAGCAAGGACGATGTGCTCGAGCTGGGTATTCAAACCGGCGACATCATCGCTATGGATCCTCGCACGACGGTGACGGAGAGCGGCTACATTAAGAGCCGCTTCCTGGATGACAAGCTATCGGCCGCCATTTTGTTGGGCTTGGCGTGTGCCGTCGCCGCTGGCGAGGTGACGCTTTCGCGTAAGGTTTCGCTGCTCTTTACCGTGTACGAGGAGGTGGGCCACGGCGGCGCCTTCGTGCCGGCCGACACGCGCGAGATGATCAGCGTTGACATGGGCTGCGTGGGCGACGACCTAGGCTGCACCGAGCACATGGTGTCGATCTGCGCCAAGGATTCGGGCGGTCCGTACAACTACGACCTGGTGACGGCGCTGTCCAATATCGCGCGCGAGCTTGAGCTCGATTACGCTATCGACGTGTATCCGCATTACGGTTCGGACGTCGAAGCCACGCTCTCTGCCGGCTACGACATTCGCCATGGTCTGATCGGCCCCGGCGTGTATGCGAGCCACAACTACGAGCGTAGCCACATGGACGGCGTGCGCAACACCTTCGAGCTCGTCCGCGCCTACGTACAGCGCTAGCGATGCAGCGGCCTCGGCTGATACGGCAGTACCGACCGAGGCCGTCCTCTCTAAGTTGCGGTGAAATAGGGACTGTTTGGCGGTTTTAAACGCTTAAACAGTCCCTATTTCACCGCAACTTATGAAGGGGATGGGGCTACTTGATGGCGCCGGTCACGGTACCGCCGCCCAAGACGACGTCGCCGTGGTAGACGACGACGGCCTGGCCGGGGGCGATGGCTCGCTGCGGCTCGTCAAAAGTCAGTAGCATTTGTCCGTCGGCGCCACGTGTAAGAGTCGCTGCCTGATCCTTTTGATGGTAGCGGTACTTGGCGCCCACGCGAATGCCGCCGTCATCGAGCTCGGCCTCCATGCGCTCTGCCGGCGCGCTCCAGATCCAGTCGTCGGCCGTGAGTGCTGTGGCCGTTAGGTCCTCGGCCTCGCCCAGATGCACGGTGTTGTTGGCGGCATCGACGCCCGTCACATACACGGGATGCGCCATCGCGACGCCCAAGCCCTTGCGCTGGCCGATGGTATAGCGCAACGCGCCGTTATGGCGTCCGACCACGCTGCCGTCGCGCCACACAATGTCGCCCGGTGCAGCGGGATGTCCGCAGCGGCGCTCGATATAGCCCGCGTAGTCACCGTCTGGAATAAAGCAGATGTCCTCGCTTTCGGCCTTCTGGGCGTTGGTAAAGCCTTGCTCGGCGGCTATGCGGCGCACGTCGCGCTCTTTGTCTAGGCCTGCCAGCGGAAAGATCGTGTGCGCCAGGCGCTCCTGCGTAAGCGAATATAAAAAGTAGCTCTGGTCCTTTTTGGGATCTTCGCCGCGATGCAGCTGCCAGGTGCCGTCTACTGTCTGGCTTGTTTTGGCGTAATGACCCGTTGCGATGTAGTCGCAGCCCATATCCAGCGCCGCATCCAGCAATGCGCCAAACTTAATGTGGCGGTTGCAGATGATGCATGGGTTGGGCGTCAGCCCCTCCTGATAGGCGGTCACGAAGCGCTCGATAACGTTGCGGTCGAAGGCCTGCTGCAGGTCGAGCACATGGTGGGGCATCCCCAGGCACTCGGCGACAGCCTTTGCATCGGCGATGTCGCGGTCGACCTTACTCATGCCCGTGACGGGATCGGGCGCGGGGCAGGTGAGGCGCATGGTGGCGCCGACGCATTCGTAGCCCTGGCTTTTGAGCAGGTACGCGGTCACGCTAGAATCGACGCCGCCGCTCATGGCGACGAGCACGCGCTTGTTGTGCATGGGGAGGTTCTCCTTGGTGGCATGTGGCCAAAAAAGAAAAGCGGCGCGGGAGGCTGGTTCCGCGCCGCAGACATTGTAGCAAGTTCGGACGTCTCGTGGGACACCCTAACGAGATGAGCTCAGGCAGCCAGAAGAGAGGATAGGCCGGCATGCCATGGGCCTATCGACAAGTGACGGGCCCTTAGTCCTGGAACAGTGCCGTGGACAGGTAGCGCTCGCCGGTGTCGGCAAGCAGGGCCACGATGGTCTTGCCCTCGTTTTCGGGGCGCTTGGCCAGCTGCAGCGCGGCCCACACGGCGGCACCGGACGAAATGCCCACGAGCACACCCTCCTTGTGGCCCACGGCGCGGCCGGTGGCAAAGGCGTCGTCGTTCTCGACGGGGATGATCTCGTCATAGACCTGGGTGTCGAGGACGTCGGGCACAAAGCCGGCACCGATACCCTGGATCTTGTGCGGGCCGGCCTGGCCCTTGGAGAGCACCGGGGAGGTGGCGGGCTCAACGGCGACGACCTGAATCTCGGGATTCTGTTCCTTGAGGAACTCGCCCACGCCGGTCACGGTGCCGCCGGTGCCAACGCCGGCGACGAAGATGTCGACCTTGCCGTCGGTGTCATCCCAGATCTCGGGGCCGGTCGTGGCCTTGTGAATGGCCGGGTTCGCGGGGTTCACAAACTGGCCGGCGATGATGCTGTTGGGGGTCTCCTTCTGCAACTCTTCGGCCTTGGCGATAGCGCCCTTCATGCCTTTGGAGCCGTCGGTGAGCACGAGCTGCGCACCGTATGCCTGCATCAGCTTGCGGCGCTCGACGGACATGGTCTCGGGCATGGTGATGATCACCTTGTAGCCGCGGGCCGCCGCCACCGAAGCGATGCCGACGCCGGTGTTGCCGCTCGTGGGCTCGATGATGGTGTAGTCGCCACCGCGCACGAGCTTGCCGGCCTTCTCGGCCTCGTCAATCATGTTCTTGGCGACGCGGTCTTTGACGGACCCGGCGGGGTTGAAGTATTCCAATTTGACGAGCACACGGGCCTTGAGGTCCTCGTCGGCCTCGAAGTGGGTGAGCTCCAGAAGCGGGGTGTGGCCGATAAGCTGATCGATGGACGTGTAAACATTGCTCATGGTGAACCTCCAAAGTGTTCAAATGACTGGATACCGTGTGGTTTTACGGTGTGTGTGGCAGCGAAACCCACAAACCTTATAGGTTGTTCGTTTTGCTGTTGGCAAGCATAGTAGACAGTAAAGCCTAGTAACGCAATAGGAAATAGAAGATTATTACGAGTCGATTAACCATCTTGACGGGAATAGGTATTTTCAAAACCAATTTTTCGGCTAGAATTTCTACGAATTAAAAGACCGAAAGGTAGCTATATATATGTTGGTTTCCACAAAGGGCAGATATGCCCTGCGCGTTATGGTCGACCTGGCCGAGCACCAGGCGACAGGCCGTATCCCGCTTAAAGAGATTGCGGCGCGTCAGGGTATTTCGGAGAAGTACCTCGAGAATATTCTGGCTACGCTCGTGCGCGCCAACATGCTCTCGGGCATGCGCGGCAAGGGCGGCGGCTATGTGCTCACGCGCCCGCCCGAGCAGTACACGGTGGGCGAGATCTTGCGCCTGACCGAGGGCAGCCTGGCGCCGGTCGCCTGCCTGGATGGCGACTGCAAGGGTTGTTCGCGCTCTGACGAGTGCCCCACGCTCGACGTGTGGAAGAACCTGGACAAGCTTATCAACGACTACCTCGACGGTGTGACGCTCGATCAACTTGTCGCTCCCAACGAAGGCTACGACTACGTGATCTAGCCCACCTGCCATTTGGGGACGGGGTGGAAATGGCAGATTCTCTCGCCCTTTGAGACTTGGCAAATAAGAAGGCCGCCCATTTTTGTGATGGGCGGCCTTCGTTTTGGGCTGTTGAGATGGGCGCGGCCGGAATGGCCGTTTTAGCCCTCGGCGATGCTATCGAGAATGCTGCGCATGATGGACACCAGGATGCTGCCCATAAAGGCCGATCCAAAGCTGGCGATGGAGATACCCGCGCCCAGCAGATTGACCGACAGATAGCTGGCCAGCTCGAGCATAAAGCTGTTGACTACGAGCTGAAAAATACCCAGCGTAATGATCGTGAGTGGCAGCGAGATGACCGTCAGGAACGGCTTGACGAGCGAATCGACGATGTTCAGGAACAGTCCCACGAAGGCGAAACAGACCCAGGCCTCGGCAAAACCGAAGGGCTGGATGCCGGGGACGAGGAACGTGGCAATCGCGATGGCGATCGAGGTAAAGAGCCAGTTAAGCATAAAGCGCATGGTGTGAATCCTTTCTTGCGCAGGGTGCGTCGGTGTCGCGTGAAGCGGTTTGCTGCGGCAGCTTGGACGGCCGCTCGGGTGTGCCGCCTTGTTCGGCCGTCCATTGTCTCAGATATTCGTGGAGCTTACGTGCGCATTCGGTTTCAAAACGGCGTTCGTCCTGAAAAACGCGCCGCTGGCAGAGAGTCTTGTCGCTTTAGTTTGGTGGTGTGCTACACTGCTACGGGCAAAAGCCACAGGCGTTGCCCTATTGCATAGAACGGGCGAACGATGCCCGATGTCAGTATCAACTTCGATGCCTTATGGCGGGTTTGGCGGTGATCGATGAATATCGAGAACATGTTTGACAAGCCTGATGTCAAGCAGCTGGTCCACGCATTTAGTCTTTTGGATGACGAGAAGGATATCCAGGCGTTTTTGACCGATATCTGCACGCCGCGCGAGATCTGCGATCTTTCGCAACGTCTGCAGGTTGCGCGTTATCTGGATGAGGGCGAGCCTTATGTTGAGGTTCAGGCCCGCACCGGCGCTTCGTCCACTACGGTGAGCCGCGTTTCAAAGGCACTCAACGGCGAGTACGGTGGCTATCGCAAGATCCTCATCAAGCTGGAGGATGGCGAGTAGGCCAGCGGTAAAAACGAATTGCGCAGAACCGTCCCTTCGGGGGCGGTTTTTTGATCCTTTGGGGACGGAGGAAAACGGATCACTGGGTTAGACTGACCTCCTCGGTGATCCATTTTCCTCCGTCTCCAAGGGGTCAAATCTGTTGGCGTGGGGCAAATCTGTCCGCGCGGGCGGGTAGGATGGAAGCATTGAATATTGCGAACGGTTTGAGTGGAGGACCATGCCTGTTCGAATCTATACCACCAACGCCGGCGCGGATTTGAGCGATGCCGAGGCGGCGCTGCTTGCCGACCTTATTGCCCGCCACGGGCGTGCCGTGCTGCTGGCGCCAACGTTTGCCGAGCTCGACCTGTGCCGTCATGATGCGGCGGAAGCCGGCGTTTCGCTGGGTATTGACTACAAGACGCCTACATCGTGGCTTCGCTCGCTTTGGGAGCTTTTGGGCGACGGGCGCGGTTTCGTCGACAACCTGCAGCGCCAGATGCTGTTTTCGGACATGGTCACGCGTCTCGACGACGCCGACCTGCAGCCGCTTTCGCGCAGCCAGGGCACGGTGCGTATGCTCGCGCGTATGGCTTGCGATGTGCTGCCGGGTGTGGCAGGGACAGGTGCCGAGCGTTGCTGCGACAACGTTTGCAAGCCCAAGCCCAAAAGCGACGCCGAGGCTCGCGTGTTTGAACTTTTGTGCGCCTATGTGCGCGGTTTGGACCGTCGAGATATGGTCGAGCCCTGCGAGGCGGCTGACATTATGGCCGGCGCTTTGGCCGACAACCTGCCGGGGTGCGCCCGCGCCGTTTGCGTGCGCGGCGTCACGTCATTTACGTATAGCCTGCTCGAGCTGCTGTCCGCCGTGGCAAACAACGGGGGAGAGGTTGTCGTGCTGCTTGCCCGCGAGCAAGCGGCGATGCGCGAGGAGCTTGCCGCGGCATTTGATGTCCGCGGTGTGCTGTTTGAGATCGCGCCGCTGGGGGAGGGCGCCGCCGCGCCCCAGACTGCCTCCAAGTCCGCTGCTCAGCCTGCCTTTATTGAGGTCGCCGGCCCCCATGCCCGTGCCCATGCTTATGCGGACGTCATCGATAAGTTGGTGAAAGCGCACAAGGAGTCCAAGGACGATAAAGTTGCTGCAACACCCGCCGACCCCGTACGCGTGCTCGTTGTTTCTGCCCGGGCACCCCAGCTGTTCGGCGAGCTTGCCGCTCGTTTGGCGGCGCGCCACGTTGCTGCCGAGACGGCCGAGTTCACGGCGTTTTCCCAATCCATTGCGGGCAGGCAGTTCACGGCGCTCGCCAACCTGATCGAGCGTATGAAGGCCGCCGACGAAGGGGCAGCTTCTAAGACTGAGTGGTGGCCCGCTCCGGAGCTTACCGACTGGATTTACAGCCCGCTTTCGGGTGCCGACGCCGCCAGCGCGCGCACGTTCGACAAGAATATGCGACTGTCGCGCAGCAAGACCACTGCGGGCGTCAAGAGCCTGCTGCAGAGCGTGCAGGGCCAGGTGAGGGGCGCGCGTAAAGCGGCGAGTGACGAGAACTGGTTTAAGAACGTGCCGTGCGTGATCTCGGACGTGTTCCAGGCGCTGTGGCGCGACAAACCCGTGACGGCGCTCAAGGCCATGCTTGCCGTTGCCGAGGCACTGCCCGATCGCGCACTTGGCGGTCTCGACGGTCAGGCCCGTCGCCAGGCGGAGGTGGCCCTGCTGCGCCACGTCATCGACATCCTTATGAATGGCGCCCGTGCGCTCGACGTGTCGCAGGCCGCGACCGTGCCCGTGCTCGACGACATTCGAACCAAGGTGGACAAGCGTAGCGCCGCCTACGATTACGAGACCTACGAGGTTGACCGTGCGCCACGCGCCCAGGTTCGCTTTGCTTCGCTTGCCGATGCGGCGGCTCTGCGCCCCGGCAGCTACGATGCCGTGCTGTTTGCCGATGTCGATCTGGACAGCTATCCGCTCTCACACGAAGAGGGGCCGCTGACCACGCTGACGGCGAGCCTCGGTCGCGAGGGCGTGACGCTTGAGCCTGCGGCCTTGCTGCGCGCACGCTTTGGCCGCGCGATACAAGCGTCGCGTGGTCCGGTTACGCTCGCCCGTGTGACCCACGATCGTCAGGCGCGCGAGTGCTATCCGGCGGCCGTGTGGACCGAGTTGCGGGCGCATGCCGAGGCCGCTAACGATGCTAAGGCCGCTGACGCCGACAAGGCCGCTGACGACGCTAAGGCCGTTGGCGCCGACAAGGCGAAGTGCGTGGGTGAGGGCGATATCGTAAGGGACTTCGATCCCGCGGCAGGCGAAGGTCTTAGGCGCGAGCGCGTGACCTGCGAAGCTCCTCAGCATCTGAGCGATGAAGCCATTCCGTATCTGGTCCTGCGCCGTCGCGATGGCGAGGGCGAGGATGCGCCGCTGGTGCCGCGCCTGACGTCTGCCTCGCAGATCGAGGCCTATTCGACCTGCCCGCTGTGCTGGTTCGTCTCGTATCGCGTCAAACCCCAGTCGATCGACGCCGGCTTTGGCAACATGGAGAAGGGCAACTTTGTCCATGACGTGCTGGAGCACTTGCATGCCCGTCTGCCCCAGGAGGGCATGGAGCGCGTGACGCCCGAGAACCTGCCACGTGCTCAGGAGCTGCTGCACGAGGTCTTTGCCGAGACCCTGGCCGAGCACGCCGGCAAGCGCGGTACCGAGGGCCCGCTGGTGCCGCTCTCTCCAGTGGAGGAGCGCCAAGTGGCCGAGATTTTGCCGCAGCTGGAGGGCGTGCTTGCCTATGAAGCCGAGGCGCTCGCGCCCTTCGCGCCGCGCTACCTGGAGTTTGCGTTCAACGAGCTCCAGGTCGAGTATGCCGGCTGGCCGCTTGGCGGGCGCATCGACCGCGTGGACGTGGACGCCGAGAATCGCGCCGTGGTAATCGACTACAAGCATCGCACGGGCGTTGAGGAGTTTAAGCTCGCCGACCCTACGGTGCGCGACGAGGAATCAGGCACGGCGCCCATCGACGATCCGCGGTGGCTGCCGCCCCATACCCAGACGCTTATCTATGCGCAGGCTATGCGCCGGGCGCTGGATCTGGACACCCGCGCGGCGCTCTATTTTTCGACCAAGGGCGGCAAACCGGCGCTGCGAGGCGCCGCGAGTGCCGAGCTGCTCGAGGAGGAGCGTGGTGACGGCCGCATCCCGGGGCTTAAGAAGGGCTTTCCCGGCGAGGGCGGCAGCATGGACTTCGACGCCCTGCTCGATCGCGTGGAGGACGGCATCGCCGAGCGCCTGCGCGAGCTCGAGGCAGGCAACGTTGCCGCCGTCGACCCGGCGTCGACGCAGGCCGCGCATGCGCGCTGCTCGTATAACCACGAAGGAACGTTTGTAAGGAGGGACGTGTAGACCATGGATCTTTCGACTTTGATGCCGCAACAGCTGCAGATCGTCAAAACGCTCGACCGTCCGCTGTTTGTCTCGGCGGGTGCCGGTTCGGGCAAGACCTTTACCCTCACGCGCCGCATCGTCTACGCGCTCTCGCCCGAATCCGGTCCGTTCGTTGAGCATCTGGACCAGGTGCTCGCCATTACCTTTACCAAAGACGCCGCGGCCGAGATCCGTGACCGTGTGCGCCGCGCGCTCATCGACGAGGGCATGGACGAGGAAGCCCTGACCGTCGACGATGCGTGGATCTCGACCATTCACGGCATGTGCTCGCGTATCCTGCGCGCACATGCGTTGGAGCTGGGCATCGATCCCGAGTTCACGGTGCTCACCGATACCGACGAGCTTATGGACCAGGCTGTTGAGCATGTGCTGGCCCGCGCGACGGCGCCCGATGCCGCCCCCGAGCTCGCCGCTTCGCTTAAGGCCCTCTACGCTTGGTATCCCATGGCGGGCGAGGGTGGGCCGTTTGGCGCCGGTACCACCATTAAAGGACTGGTGCGCGACCTGCTGGAGCTATCGAGCCAGCTGCCGGGCGGCATGGACGATGTGTGCGTGGCGCGCGGCCAGGCTGACACCTCGGCGCTTGCCGACGCCTATCGCGCGGCGTTGGGTGCGAGCAAGGCCGCGACCGAAAAGGCACAGGTGGCACTCGACGCCATCGACGCGTTTGAGGCGAGCGGCAAAACCATGGAGGATGCGGCGCGACTCATGATGTCGTGCAGCATGCCTCGGGCGAGCAAGGCGTTTTCTAAGGAGCAGGTGGAGCTACTCAAGGCCGAGGCTGCCGATGCGTTTATCAATATCGTGCTGGCCTGCGGTGGTCCCGCACTCGATGCGCTGGTGGGCCTGGCCCGTTCCGTGGAGGCTGAGTATCGCGCGCTGAAGGCCGGCCAGTCCGCGCTCGATAACAACGACCTACTGCGTATGGCGTACGAGGCGCTGCGCGACTACCCGGCTATTCGAGCGGCCTATGAGGGCCGCTTTAAGATGGTCATGATCGACGAGTTCCAGGATACCGACCAGATGCAGGTCGACCTGATCCGTTACCTGACCGGCGCGGGTGAGCGTGCGCTGTGTACCGTGGGCGATGCACAGCAGTCGATCTACCGCTTCCGTGGTGCCGAGGTCGAGGTGTTCCGTCGCCAGGAGCGCAAGGTGGGTTCGACGACGGCGTCCGAGACGGTCGCCACGTCCGATGCCCCCGCCGGCGAGCTTGTCAAGCTTGTACGCAACTTCCGCAGCCACGACGAGGTGCTGCGCTATGTGGCGCGCGTCTTTGACGGCGACACCGGTGGTTTGATGCAGGGGTTCTTGGATCTTGAACCGAGCGACGAACGCGAGGACAAGCTCAAGGCAAAGGCTTCGCGCCGCCAGGCGGTCTTCGTTGCCGGTGGCAGCACGCAGGAGCGAACGCAGGCGAAAGCTCGTGCGATTGCCGAGCGGTTCCAAGCGCTCGTCAAAGCGGGGCAGCCCCAGGGCAGCATGGTCCTGCTGCTGGGCCGCATGACCAACGCCGATGTCTATGCGCAGGCCTTCCGCGACCAAGGGCTCGACTGCGTGATCGCAGGCGGCTCGGTCTTTGCCCAGGCTGCCGAGGTGCAGACGGTGCGCGCTCTGGTGTGCGCGCTCGCCAATCCGGTCGATACGGCGCAGGGCCTTATGCCACTGCTCGCCTCGCCGATGTTTGCGCTCGGCGCCCAGGAGTTCCTGGCGCTGGCGACCAAGCTGGACGACCAGACGGGGGAGACCTCGCGCCGCAACATCGACGTGGGCATCATGAGCGATTCCGATGTGCCGGGTTTGCAAGACTTGCCGCTCGTGACGCGCGCCCGCGAGGTGCTGCGGTATGCGCTTCGTCGCGTGGGCCGCGATTCGTTCGCCGCCATCGCGCGCGATACTGTCAACGCCTCCGGCTGGTTTGTGCGTCTGGCACAGCGTGGTCCCGAGGGCAAGGCCATTGCCGCCAACGTGCTTAAGGCGCTCGATGCCGTGGCCGAGGCGGAGGCCGAGTTCGGTAACTCGCCGCGTTCCATTGCGCTTGCCTTCGACCGCTTCTTGGCGGGCAAGGAGGCCCCAGGCGCCCTCAACGAGGAGGGCGACGGCGCGGTGCGCATCATGACGGTGCATGCCTCCAAGGGCCTGGAGTATCCGGTCGTGGCGGTTGCGGAGTGCTTTGGCGTGCGTAAGTCCTCGGGTGCGGCTCAGATGGGGCGTGTCGAGGGTGGAGCGCAGGTCGTGGCGCTGCCGGCACGCTTCGACGGCGTTAAACTCGCGGACGGCACGTTCGTAAAGGGCGATGACGTCAAAAAGCAGTTTGAGCATGCGTTTAAGGGTAAGGGCACGTCGCTATGGTTGCCGCCGGAGCTCATGGAGGACGTCTGTGCGACGGGCTCTCCCGCCGAGGCATTTGCCCGCCTGCGCGACGACGACCTGCAGCTTTCGCTCGAGGAGCGGGCCCGCTTGCTCTATGTTGCCATGACGCGTGCGCGCGAGCTGGTCATTCTGGCGATGGATGCCGGCGTGAGCCGTGGCAAGGTGACGGCGCCGACCTTCGACGTCGAGACCGATCTGACCTACGACGTGCTGCGTCGTATTCTGCCGACGGACGGCCTGGACATGCCGCAGCTCGATGCCGACCGTTTGGTGTTCGACAACTCCCAGCCGGGCGACTACGAGCTCATCTCGCTGGCTGACTTTGCTTTTGGCGAGCAGTCGTTTGAGGCCAATGCTTCTCTGGATGCCGAGGGCAGGCTTGTCCGCGGCGATGCCGATGCCGCCGATAATGCTGCGCACTCAACTGTGCCCGGTCCTGCCGACCCCGAGCCCGATGCGTTTGAGCTCGTGTATCCCCAGGCGGTGGGCGTGCGCATGGGCACCTGCCCGTATCCGGCGCGCGATTCGTACAGCTACTCGTCAATTGCCGCGGCGCTGCATGCCGAGACGGAAGACCGTGCCGCCGAGACTCGTGTTCCCATGGACGAGGCAGGCGATGATGCAGAGTCGGATGGCTCGGAGATGGCCGATGCAGACGTGGCTGCTGTCGAGCCCGCCGGCAACCCCATGGCGCTGGGCTCGGCGTTCCATGCCGCCTGCCAGTGGCTGATCGAGGTGGGTGCCGATGCGCTGCCCGCTGAGCGTGCCGATGCGCTGACGCGCCTGTGGCACCTGACGCCGGAGCAGCGCGAGCGCTTCGACGTTGCCCTGGACCGCTGGCTCAAGTCGGCGGTCCGTGCCGAGCTGCTTGCCTGGCCGTGCATCCGTGCCGAGGTGCCGTTCTTTTCGCTGGGCTGCGAGGACGAGGACATCGCCCGCTACGGTGCCTATGCCGAGGGCGCCATTGATGCACTGGCGACGAACCCGGCGGATTCGTCACGCGCGCTGGTCATCGACTACAAGACGGGCGGCACACCGGACGAGACGCCGGAACAGCTGCAGGAGAAGCACGCCCTGCAGGCGCGCGTCTACGCCGATGTGTTGCACAAGGCGGGCTTTGAGGCCGTGACCGTCAAGTTCGTCCGCGTGGAGCAAGTCGACCCCGCCAACCCCTGCGAGCCCCAAGTGGTCACCTACAGCCTCTAGCCACCTCAGGCTTTATGGTGCTATTTGGTTGGTTTTGCGGCCGTAAGGCCCTCAATCGTCCAAATGGCACCGCAACGCATGGGAGAGCCTGGGGCGGTACGATGGCTCGAACGGTTCAAACGAATAAGGAGCCATCATGCAGCTCACCAAAACGCTTAAGGTGACGCCGGAGGAGCTTTTTGACGCTCTGGCGGGGTCCATCATGCAGGATATCGAGAACGCCACGGGCAAGCGTCCCAGCCGCAACAAGCTCAACGGCTATAAGTACGAGAAGCGCGCCCAGTCCGCAAAAGGCAAGGCCAAGGGCATGGCGATCAAGGTTAAAATCAAGCACTTTGACTACCCGTGTCTCTATGAGGTCCGTTTTCAGTATGCGGCGGGCATCAATACTATGCGCTATGAGGCTGCACCTGCTGGCGATGGTGCCTGCGAGCTCACCTATACCGAGGATTTTCAGGGTGTGGGTGGCAACACGTCTGGCACGCGCGGCAAGCTCGGCCTCTTCTTCTATGAGCGCAAGCTCAAGAGCCACGCCAACCAGACGATTGATCAAATCGTCAAATACATCGAGGGTGAGCGCCGCGTAAAGGCTAATCCCGCCTTCGCCGATGATACTGCCGAAAACGCTTCGGATGTATTCCATTGATACCCTGTGCAAAAGCTTTATCGCTCTTCACATCAACTGTGAACACTTCAGGCTTCGAGTCAGTAGCGAGCGGCCCGACAAAAGTAGTTGATGGAAGTGCCAAATGAATAAGAATGCCGCTACGCAACTGCACATCTATTCCGCCTTTTTCGTTCTCGCGGGATTTGTTTTAAATCGGGGAGTGATTCTACTTTTCCTTGCGGAGAAAGGAATGTCTGTCACGGAAATCGCGCTTTATCAAGCCCTGTTTAACATTGCAACGGTCGTCCTCGAGCTGCCAACAGGGCTGATAGGCGATTTCTTTGGAAAGAAGTTTTCGATTCAAGTGGGCGTGCTGCTGCTTTTCTTCCATACGGCTGGCATGCTGTTGCTCTCAGGTCCCTTTCTTGTCGTGCTTTCCCTTGTTGAGGCACTCGCCTACTCCCTTCAATCGGGATCCGAACAAGCACTTTTATATGAAATTGCCCGGAATGCCGGTCAAGGAGAGCGTTTCCTCACCATCAACGCTCGGCTGCTTGCCGCGCAATCAATCGCTACGGGAATGGCGATTGTGCTCGGATCTTTCATTGCCCAAGTATCTTGGAGCGCCCTCTACGTATGTGTCTCCGTTTTCTATCTCCTGCAGCTTTTCCTTCTGTATCCCATTGAGAGGACGGAAGCGACCCGTTCTGAAAGCTCTGAAAAGGGAAGGTTTGACGCGGCCAAGATGTTCAGACGCGAAACCTGGCGTGTTGGAGGATCCGCTTTTGCGGTATTGCTTCTTCTAATCGGCACAAGCATGCTCGACGGATTCTATGGGAGTTATTACAACTTGAATCAGTTGGTATTCGACGCATTTGATGCTCCCGTCTCCATAATAGGAATCTTTTTCGGTGCATCCTATGCAGTAAATGCGACGGCCTACATTGCAGCAGATTTCTTCTCATTGCGTTTCGGGAAAAAAATACCATGCTCGGCTCGATGCTAATCGAGGCTGGCCTTTTCATGATTCTTCCGTGGTTCGCTTCAAATCCGCTGTGTTTGTTTGGCCTTAGCATGGTGCTTTGTTTTCTCCCAGAAGTGGTGTACATCACTTCGGAAAACTTAATCCAAGACGCTATAGCGGACGATCTCCGCGCGACGATCCTTTCCGTCGCGTCTCTGGTAAGGGCTCTCTTTTAATATGAGCAGGACATTGTCAAGAGGCAAAATCGGGCCTGGCCCCAACGATATGGGGTCAGGCCCTCTCCCTATATCAGCCCGTCCGCGGCGACCTCGGCGTGTCTTACCGACGCTCGTCTTTGCAGTTTAATATCCGCCCGCGGCGATCTCTCGCTGGGCAATCCGTTGCTACGGCTGAGGCTTCTACGTCGAACCGACAGTCTGTGCACGCGTGTGGCGCCCTGGGCGCTCGCAGAAAAGGGACCTGAGGTTCGCCTCAACGGCTTCGGATCGAACCGCTTCCGGGGTGACTGGCTTATGTGCGGGGGACCGCCCTGTTAGCGTCAATA
The DNA here is from genome assembly GCA_958415625.1 of uncultured Collinsella sp. Classification (GTDB taxonomy): domain Bacteria; phylum Actinomycetota; class Coriobacteriia; order Coriobacteriales; family Coriobacteriaceae; genus Collinsella. Next base: position 17,243 of record CATYZI010000042.1, read on the forward strand.
TATTTTTCACCATTTTCACCAACGTATTTTCGCCAATCGCG
>CATYZI010000043.1 GCA_958415625.1 uncultured Collinsella sp.
CGGGCGCCCGGTCGGCGGCCCGTTCTGGGCGCGCCTCAATCGTAGCCCGAGACGGTCCCGGGCTGACAATTTCGACTGTAATGGACGTTCCTTAGCGGCTAGTCGTTTAAGAACGTCCCCAACGGCTAACAAAGGGAGCGTCGCTTTGTCACATTCTAGAGCGTTTGAAGCAGGGCGATGAGGAAGCGAACACCCTGGAGGTAGGCGCGGCGGGTGATGCGCTCGTTGGTGCCGTGGACGCCGCGGTCGCACTCGTCATCGTCGACCACAAACGCCGAAAAACGAATGCATTCGGAGCAAATGCGCTGGTAGTTGGCAGCGTCGGTCGCGCCGATCACGGTCGAGGGGACAATCGCCAACGGCTCGGATGATCCGTTTTCCTCCGTCCCCTTTGGATCGCGGAAATAGCGGGCGGCGATGGAGCGAACCGCCTCGAGGCCGGGACCACCGATGCGCGGGGACGGCGAGGGTTCGGAGCTGCCGGGGCCCAGCTCCACTTCGACACGACCGGCAAGGTCCGCCCCGGCAACCGCCTCACGGCAGCGCGCCACAACGTCGGCCACGCTCGTGCCCTCGAGCATGCGGAAGTTAATGTTGGCCCACATATCCTGCGGCATCACGTTAGCACCGGTGCTACCGCCCTCGATTTGGGTCGGTGCACAGGTGGTGGTCACGAGCGGATAGAGCTTCTTGCTGGCGAGGCAATCGCGGACAATGGCGCCCCCGTTGGCGGCAATCTCATCCGCCGTGTAAAGCCCCAGCTCGACAAGCTGCGCGGCAAGCAGATCGGTCACGCGCGTCGGCCACTCGATATCGCAGATTGCGGCGATGGCACGGCTGAGCACCTCGAGCGACGTGCCGCCGTAGGGGTTGGACGAATGCCCGCCCTCGCTACGCGTCCTCAACACGATATCGGCGTAGCCCTTCTCCGCGAGATCGGCATGCATAAGCCAGCCCTCGCCCGCGCCGTACTCGGCAGCCGAAACGACACGGTAGTCACCCTCATCGATCAGGTATTCAAGTTCAATACCGCGCTCCTCGAGCACGCGGCCGATAGCCCCCGCGCCGTACTGCGTGGTCTCCTCATCCTGGCCAAAGGCGAGCAACAGTGTGCGCTTGTGCTCCCAGCCATGCGCCAGTGCATACTCGACCGCCTCGAGAATGCCTGCGACCTGGTCTTTCATGTCGATAGCGCCGCGACCCCAAATGTAGGTGTCGTCCACATGTCCGCTAAAGGGGGCGTGCGTCCAGTCGGCCTCGGTGCCGGGCACCACGGGGACCACGTCCATGTGGCCCATGAGCATGACGGGTTTGAGGGCGGAGTCGGAACCGCCAAGCGTCACCAACAGCGAATGGCCGACAAGCTCGACCTCGCCCGCCGCAAATACGTGCGGCCAGGCCTGCTGCATATACGCGCGCAGGTCGTCGAACGGCTGCCAGTCCACTGCCTCGGCATCCATGCTCGAAATGGTCGGAAACGACAGCACGCGGCCCAAGCGCTCGCACGCGCCGGCCTCGTCTATATCGGCAAAATCGTCCTCATGCGCAAAGAAGCGCCAAACCTCGGCCATGACATCCTTTCGATTGTGACGACAAAGGCCGCCCCACGGAAGCGGCCCTGCCACATAAGCGTTTGCGGTCGGTTATTTGTCCTCGAGATAGCGAGAGAGGAACTCACGAGTGCGCTGGTGTTTGGGGTTGCCGAAGAGCTCGGCCGGCGCGGCATCCTCGAGCACCACGCCCTTGTCCATAAAGACCACGCGGTCGGACACCGTGCGGGCAAAGGCCATCTCGTGCGTGACGACGACCATGGTCATGCCGTCGGCCGCGAGCTTGCGCATGACCTCGAGCACCTCGCCCACGATCTCGGGGTCGAGTGCGGAAGTCGGCTCGTCGAACAACATGATCTGCGGATTCATGCACAGGGCGCGGGCGATGGCCACGCGCTGCTTTTGGCCACCGGACAGGCGACCCACGGCGGCGTGCGCGAACTTTTCGAGTCCCACGCTCGTCAGATGCTCCATCGCGACCTTCTCGGCCTCGGCCTTGCTCATCTTTTTGAGCGTGACGGGCGCGAGCGTGCAGTTGTCGAGCACATCCATGTTGTTGAACAGGTTAAAGCCCTGGAACACCATGCCGATGTCCTCGCGCAATTTGTTGATGTTGCAGCGCTCGGCCGTGAGGTCCTGGCCGTGGAACCAGATGTGGCCCGCGTCCGGGGTCTCGAGCAGGTTGAGGCAGCGCAGGAAGGTCGACTTGCCTGAGCCCGAGGCGCCGATGATGGTGACAACCTCACCGGGATTGACGGACAGGTCGATGCCCTTGAGCACCTCGAGCGAGCCGAAGCTCTTACGCAGGCCCTCGACGCGGATGAGCGGCTCATTGGTCTGTGCGGCGGCCGCGGTGCCGGTAGTGGCGGTATCTGCCATGATGATTCTCCTCGTCTTGAGCCTAGTTGGAGCTGGGCAGCGTTGCCGGGGCCTCGGCGCCGAGCTTTTTGCCAAAGGCCTCGAGCAGGCGGCTCGCCACGAGCGTCAGGATCAGGTAGACCACGAGTGCCACGCAGTAGACCTCCATCTGGCGATAGTACACGCCGGCGACGGTGGTGGTGGCGTACATAAGGTCGAACACGCCGATGACCGAGAGCACCGACGAATCCTTGATGTTGATGATGAGCTCGTTGGTGAGCGCCGGAATCGCGTTTTTAATGCCCTGAGGGAACACGACCTTGCGCATAGCCTGCCACTGCGACAGACCCAGCGAGCGCGCTGCCTCGGCCTGGCCGGGATCGATGGACTCGATGCCGCCGCGCAGGACCTCCATCATGTAGGCGGTGGAGTTGAGCGAAATGGTGACGAGGCCGGCGGTGAAGGTACTCCAAATCTGGTTGGCCTGGGCAGTCTCGAAGCCCATGCCGCGCAAAACGGTGAAGCCCGCGTAATAGATGAGCAGGCCCTGGACCATCATGGGCGTGCCGCGCACGATGGTGGAGTAGACGGTCGCAAAGCCGCGGCCGATGCTCTTAAAGAAGCGCACCAGGTCGTTGTCTACGCGGTCGAAGGTCTGAATACGCAGGAACACAAAGAGCAGCGCCAGGAAGAATGCGATGACGGTGCCGAAGGTGGCAAGCGCGATGGTGATCTCGATGCCACGGATGAAGAAGTCGCCGCTCTTGTAGGTCATGTAGACCAGGCTCGACAAAAAGTCGCTGGGGTTGGAGTCCGAGACAATGCTCACCTGCACCAGATCGATAAACGACATGACGCAACGGTCGATAAAGAAGATCGCCGCGATGGCGACCACGACATAGCTGCCCAAGCGCGCGCCGCGACGGAAGCGCTCGGAAGCAAACGGCGACTTTTCGCGATAGTCGCTCCAATGCATGAGCTTGGTGACGAGCGCCGCCGCCGACACGATAATCCAGGCCCAAAGAATTGCCCAGAGGCAGTCCTGGAAGATACCGGTGGGGGCCAAGAAGCTCAGCGGCGTGGGGTTGCGCTGGCTAAACGCCAGGCCGAGCGCCGCGATAACGCTCGTGCCCAGGTATACATAACGGTGGTCTGCCTTGATAAAGGAGGCCAGGCGATTGATGGTTTTCATGCTGCCTCCCTATGCCGGCTGACGGTCGAGGCACGCGTCCCACATTTGGTCGCGCTCCTTTTGGCTAATGCCCTTGAGTGTCTTGTCGATGAGTTTAAGCAGCTTGTCCGAGCCCTTGCGGCAGCCGACGTTTGCCGTGACCTCCTGCTTGAAACCCTCGCCCTCGGCAAATTGAATCGGCACGATACCCGGGTTTTGCGCCATATAGCCCTTCTCGTTCTCAGTGTTGTAGGTCACGGCGTCGCACGTGCCCTGCAGCAAATTCGAAAACACCGTGGGGACCGAATCGACCGGGTTTTTGTGCACAACGCCCGGGATCTCGTCAATGACAGTGTCGAGCATGGTGTCCTTTTGACCGAGCACCGTGGCACCGCTGAAGTCGCTGAGCTTGGTGGCGTTTTGGTAGGGCGAGCCCTCTTTTACGAACAGGCCAAAGTAACCAATGAAGTACGGGTCGGAAAAGCCGACGGACTCCTCGCGCTCGGGCGTGGCGCTCATGCCGGCAATGATGAGGTCGATCTGGCCGTTGTTGAGCGAATCGATAAGGCCCGAGAAGCTCTGCTTGACGGCAACGGGCTCGCCGCCGAGGGCCTTGCAGACGATCTTGGCGATCTGCACGTCGTAGCCATCGGCATAGGCGCCCTGCACGTTGTCGATGGGGATAGTGAACTCACTGGCCTCGGAGACCTGCCAGTTGTACGGGGCGTAGGCCGCCTCCATGCCGATGCGGATCTTGTCCTTGCCGATAACGGAATCGGACAGGTCGTCGCGACCGCCGCCCGTCGTGGGCTGAACCACCTTGAGCGTGGACGGGCGCTGACAGCCGGCGAGCGCGCCGGCGACAACGGTAGCGCTCGCAGCAAGCGCACTGCCTAAGAAGATACGACGGCTGCACACCGGCTGGGTATGCGCGCCGCGCTGTAGTCGAGGTTGCATCTGGTGCCTTCCCAATTTCGTTTTGCTGACAATAAGACAGGATATACGTCAACAACCAGCAGCGCAGCATGTGCGCGAAAAATTAATAGGCACACGAGGACGATTGGCACAAAGTAACCTATCCCCCATGCACCAAGCCCTTGACGGAAACGGCGACGCCGATGTTTTGACAATGCCAGCGAGCGCCACCCAGAGCGAACAAGTTGGCATGAAAAAGGCAAGGCATAGACCTTCTGGTCATGCCGTGCCTTTTGAATGACAAATTGTCGCTCTGGGTGGCGCGCAGCGTCGACCGGCCCGCCGTTCGTCAGAACGGCGGAACCTCTAGAGCAGGGTGACGCTAAAGGAACGGGTGTCGGTAGCGCCCGGCGCCAGCGTAATGGTGTTGACCTTGTGCTCGAAGACGTCGTCCTCGGTGTCCATCGTGGTGTGACCGGTCCAAGGCTCGAGCGCCACAAACGGGGCGTCGTTGGCGGCAGACCACACGCCGATGTACTTAAAGCCCTCAAAGTCGATCTTGACGCCATGGCCCGACTTGCGACCGCGCAGCGCGAGCGTGGAGCCCGGGGTATCGGTGAACATGATGGCGTCGTTATCGAAGCTACGGTGCGTGATGGGCAGCACGTCCGAGTTATCGGGGGCCTTGTGGCTGCCCTCGAACGTCATAAGGCCATCGGGCGTGATGATGGGGGCCTCGTTAGTCCAAGCCTCGGTAAACGCCAGCTCGTAATCCTCGAATGCCTCGTCCTCGGCACCAGGAGCGGGCACGTTAAATGCGGGGTGACCGCCCACCGAGAACGGCAGGTCCACGTCGCCGGTGTTCGTAACGGCAACGGTCTGGGTAAGCGTGGCGTCGCCGGTCAGGGCATAGGTCATGTTGAGCTTAAAGTGGAAGGGGAACGCCTTGAGCGACTCAGGCGTGTCAGTGATCTCGTAGGTGACGGACGAACCGTCCTCGGAGACCTCGACCAGCTTGTGCTCGACAATGCGCGCGAGTCCGTGGCGCGGCATCTCGCAGGTGCCGGCCGCAGACGTTGCCGTGTTGTTGCGCAGCGATCCCACGATGGGGAACAGAATCGGCGCATGCTTGCCCCAAAAGGCGGGGTCGCCCTGCCACAGATACTCGTTGCCGTTGAGGGCAAGGCTCGTGAGCTGGGCACCCATGGAATCGATGGCCGCGGTGAGGCCGCCGCGCTTGATGGTAGTGACGGTGGACATGTTACTTCCTCCAAAAGTAAACAATAGTGTCGAGGGCTATTGTCCCACTCTTGGCGGCAAGGAGAAGCGACAGGCACAGTTATTGAACGATTGCGTAAAGGTCGAACCCGCCCTGCGGCGTGCTGTCGACCGTATCGGGCGCCTGTGAATTAAAACTCACCGGAACCATGCGCTTTGAGGCACGGTAACGCGTGCCGTCGGTGGCGACGGGCGGCTCATCGACCGTGAGCTCGTAGTCGCCGGGCTTGAGCTCGATGCCGTCACCTTCGGAATTAACGTATTGATACTCGTCGATTGCTTGTCCCCTGAGCGTGCGGCCCACAATATGGACGAGCATTTGGCTATCGCCGCGCGCGGTATCCCACGTCGCGCCGTCCTTAACCTCGACCGACACATGCACCGAGCGCGTGCGGCTGAGCGATTGCTCGACAGACATCTCGACCTTGGCGGCGTCCTTGCGCTGTTGCTCCACGTGGCTCCAGACATTTCCGATCGCCGAGCAAGCGATGACGCCGGCCATGAAGGCGATGAGGATGGGGCCGAGCGGTGAGCGGCGGGCCGCGTCTTCCTCGCGAGCCAGGTTGGGGCGACGCGTGGGGGCGGGCGCCTGGGCACCCTGCGCGGGCACGTCGAGTATGCTGAAGGATGCCGTGCTGCCGGGGTCGATGGTGTGGCGCGGCTGCGGGGTCTTGGCCGGCGAGATGGACATGTCGGCTGGCTCACCCAGCGTGGCCGTGGCATCGGCCTTTGCCTCGTCGGCCTCGGCCTGGGCCCAGGCCTGCTCGAAGGTCAGGGGCTCGGCGGGGTCGGAATCGGCATCCGAGTCAAGCGCATCGCCAGCATCGGAGTCCACATCGGTCCCGTCGCTCAACTCATCACTTGGCAAGGGCTCGTCCCACACCTCATCCGGAGCCTCGCCCTCGCTGTACCACCATTCAAAGCTATCGATATCCATACGGGGCGCCCCCTTGGCCTCGCAAATAAACACTTGCTAGCCTTATACCCCCAGACGGCACGGCGGCTCGCCGGCACAGATAGGAAAACCATCACAACATTCGACGCTTTTCCTCGTTTTCGAGATTTTCATCGAATGTTGTGACGGTTTGGGCGGCAGCCATGCCGCGAATGTGACAAAGGGACTGTCCTCTTGTCACATCTGGAGGGCTACGGGGATTTGGATGCAGCAGAAGTCCTCTTGGTGGGACTCGTCGTAGCTGGTGGTATCGAGGTAGCAAAAATCGAAGGCATCGCCGATGGGCTGGAGTGCGTGCTCGTCCATGCAGGCCACGATGGCACGAATGCCCTCGGGTTCGTACGGCATGCCCCAGCGGCTCATGCACAGGTATGTGCCCTCGGGCAACACCTCGACGCCAATCTCTGCCAGCTCGGCAGGATCGCTCGGCAGCAGCTCCTCGGCACCGCGCGGCAGCACGGCAAAGGAGCCGGCACCGGCGATGGGGTCGTCGGAATGCAGCGCCTCGCGACGCAGCATGGCGCCCCAGCCGCGCATGGGGCGCGTGCCCGTGAGCGCACGCATGCGCAGAATCGCGCGCATGAGCGTGGGGTGCAGCATCGAACGGCCGCGCTCGATATCGGCCGGGAACTCCTCAAAGACCACGAAGCGGCGCTCGAACTGCTTGAGCTCCGGTTTGCCCTCGCGCTCGCGCCAATAAACCGCCTCGTCGTAAAAGCTCAGTCGCTCCTGCACGCTCGCACGCTCGGCTTTGAGCCCGGCAATCTGCCCATCGAGCGCCTGAACCCGCGAGCGCAGGTGATCGGTCATCTCGCCAATGTCGAACGTCGAGGTCAGGCGGTCAATCTCGTCGAGTTCGAGCCCTAGGTCGCGCAGCATGCAGATCAGACGCATGAGCGGGATCTGCGTGGGCGAATAGAAACGGTAGCCTTTTTCGTTAACCACGGCGGGCTTAAACAGGCCGATCTTGTCGTAGTAGATGAGCGTTTGACGCGAAACGTTAAACAAGCTCGCCATCTCGCTAATCGCATACATACCCGTCTGCATAGGTCCTCCCGACACATCCTTTGACGCGAAAAGCCCGCCGCCCACAGGGGCAGCGGGCTCAAACACTCCTCGTATCCTACCCTAAATGCGCCTATGACCAGCGCTTATAGTTTGCACATGACACGCCGACGGCCTCGAGCGCCTTGGCGGCGATGTGATGCACCGCATCGTCGAGCGTGGCGGGGCCGTTGTAAAACGTGAGCATGGGCGGCATGAGCATGACACCCGGCACACGCGCCAGGCGCGCCATGTTGTCGACATGGATCGCACTGAAGGGCGTCTCGCGCACCATGAGTACCAGGCGGCGTTGCTCTTTCATCTGCACGTCGGCCGCACGCAGCAACAGGTTTTCGCCGTAACCACTCGCGATGCCGGCAAGCGTCTTCATGGAGCAGGGCGCCACGATCATGCCATCGACCGGATAGGTGCCGCTTGCAATGGCGGCGCCGATGTTCTTGTTGTCGTAGACCACATCGGCATGCGTGGCAAACTCGTCGAGCGTCATGCCGAGCTCCTGCTCGATGGTGATCTCTCCCCCGCGCGTGACGACAAGCGCCGATTCGGCGCCGGCCTGGCGCAGGCATTTGAGACACTCGAGGCCCAGCGCAGCGCCGCTGGCACCAGATACGCCAACGACAATGCGACGGGGACGGACAGAAGACTCAGGCATGACAACTCCTTACTTAGTTACTCGGTAGGGTTACTTACTAGAAAGCAATCTCCTTGGCCCACTTGTCACGGTCGATCTCCATGAACTGCGAGCGGATGAAGTTCTTCTTGAGGTCGAACGGAACCGTGCAGTCGAAGATGGCCTTGCAGGCGATGCCGTGCTCGCGGATCGAAGGATCGAACGCGGGGTCGTTGGACGGGTCGAGCACGTGGCAGTGGCAGCCGGGGATGGTGATGAGGTCGACGTCGGCCTGGAAGCGCGTGGTCATGGCCCACATCACGTCGCTCATGTCGAAGATGTCGACGTCTTCGTCAACCAGGATCACGTGCTTGAGCTCGGAGAATGCCGAGAAGGCGAGCATGGCGGCGTTGCGCTGACGGCCCTCGTCATTTTTGCTCGACTTCTTGAACTGCATGATGGCAACGAACTTGCCGCCGCCGCAGGGGGCGGCGTGAACGTTGAGCAGGCGGCCCGGGATAGCGGTCTCGACCATCTTGTAGATGGAAGCCTCGGTGGGGATGCCCGCCATGGACACGTGCTCGTGCGAAGGACCGATGCAGCTCTCCATGATGGGATTGACGCGTGTGGTGACGGCGGTGATCTTGATCACCGGGCAGACCTTGGCGCCACCGGTGTAGCCGGGGAACTCGGGCATGGCATAGCCGTGGCCGTTGACATCCTCGTTGATGGTCTCGTCGTGCATGAGGTAGCCCTCGAGCACGTACTCGGCATTGGCAATGCACTTCTGCGGAACGGTGATGCAGTCGGCAAGCTCGACGGCGTGGCCGCGCAGGGCGCCGGCGATCTGCAGCTCGTTAAAGCCGAGCGGCGTGGTGGGAGCCTCGAAGCCGCAGCACATGTACACGGCGGGGTCCAAGCCGATGGAGATGGAGATGGGCATGTCCTCGCCGCGCTGGCAGTACTCGTCAAAGAACGCGCCAAGGTGACGGCTGCCGGGGGTGATCCACATGGCGAGCTTGTCCTTGTCGACGCAGGAGAAGCGGTGGATGGTCACGTCGGACTGGGAGCCGTCGGGGCTCGTGCCATAGGCGAGGCCCATGGTGATGTAGGGGCCGCCGTCGACGGGCGTGTTGGTGGGAGCGGGAACGATCTTGCGCAGGTCAAAGCCCTCGTCGGTCGCCTTGTACACGACCTCCTGGCAGTCGACGTGCGCGCCCTCGGCGATCTGCTTAGGCGCAATCAAGCTCTCGAAGCGCTTGCCGATCTCGAGGCCCAGGTGCTCCTCGTCAAGGTCGAGCAGGGCGGCAACGCGCTTGCGGCTGGCAAGCATGCCGATGCAGACCTTGGCATCGTCAAAGCCCTTGACGTTGTTGAAGACCATCGCCGGACCCTCTTTGGTCGGACGCATAACGGTACCGCCGGCACCGACGTGGCGATAGACGCCCGAGACCTCGGCGTCCGGGTCGACCTGGGTGTCGGTCTCGAGCAGCTGGCCCGGCATCTCACGCAAAAAGTCGAGCGCGGAGCGCAGGTCGTGGATCTGGGAAGCATCGGTAGTGGACATAGCGTGCTCCTTTCGGGAGAGTGCCCGGCGACGGGAGTGCCGCCGGGCTGGGTAACGTAGTGGGGCCGCAGCGCTTATAGATGGAGCGCTTGGCAACTCGCGGTTCAAGCACTCGGCTGTTTACAGCCCAAGCGCTCGGCCGCTTACATCAGGCCAAAGAGATGGAACCAGGCGGCCTCGACCAGCACGACGATAAAGACGACCGCGGTGAGGGGAATGCCCATGCGCATGGCTTCTTTGGAGGTGTAGCCGCCGGCGTCCTTGCCCTCGCCGATAAGGATCGGCAGGTTATGGAACGGCAGGATGTAGTGGATGTTGATGGACGTGAAGACGATGAGTGCCACGGCGAGCGGGCTCACGCTGGAGCCGGCCGCGAAGCTGATGAACGCCGGCACGCACACGCCGAGTACGGCCATGACCGAGCCCATGAACATGTGGATGATCATGGAGAGCGCGGCGACAAGCAGGGCGAACAGGAAGATGTTCTCGGGCACGGAGCTGGGAAGCACGACGTCGGCGATCCAGGCGTTCATGCCGGTGGCACCGCCCACAGAGCCTACGGCCATGGCGGCCGTCAGGAACATGAGGGACTTGATGTCGACAGCATTCCAGCTGGCGGGGGTGAGGACCTCGCCGATGACGGGCATGGCGAGGCAGACGCCGATGGCCAGGGTGACCCAGCCGATGTAGTCGCCCGAGACGGTGAGCCACAGCGCAATGGCGATGACAAGCCACACGATGGTGCGGATCTCCTTGACGGAGAGCTTGCCGAGCGCGGCCTGCTTGGCCACGATCTGCTCGCGATCGTAGACGAGCTCCTTGCTGGGCTTAAAGAGGAAGAGGCCCAGGAACAGGGTGCACAGCAGCGCGACCAGCATGGGCACGCTCATGTACAGGAACCAGTCGACGAAGGACGGGCTCATGCCGCCGGCCTCGGCGCTGTACTGCGCAACGAGCGGGTTGAGCGTGGAGTCGCCCGTCAGGAAGAACATGGAACCCGGGGCGGCAGCGGCAAACACGAGGAAGCCGAGCTTGCCGCGGTCGTCGTCACCGTAGCCGGCGGACTCGGCGATAACCGAGACGACGGCGAGGATGAGGAAGGCGCGGGGGAACGGATGCGGGATCAGCAGCGACAGCACAAAGGTGAGCGCGAAGATTGAGATGATGAGCGACTTGGCATCGCGCACGAACTTGAGCATAAACGCATAGGCGATGCGCTCGCCCAGGCCCGACTCCTTGACCGCGCTGGCGATGAGGTAGGCGCCGATGACGAGCCACATGGTGGCTTTGGTCCACGAGCTAAACGTGGAGGCGACCGTCGCCGAGATGCTCGCGGCACCCGTGTCGTCCACGCACACCTTGAACAGAACGAGCAGCGCGCAATAGAGCAGGCCCACAAAGCCCGGCTGTGCCACGCCACACGCCCAGAACACCACCGTGGCGAGCGTCAACGCCAGACAGGTCTGACCGCCGACCGTAAGCTCGACCGTCGAGCTCAGCTCCGCCAAAGGAAGAAACTTCACCAGCAAAAAGACAACGATACCCAGCACAAAGCCAATTTCGCGCTTGGTGATCTTAAACGCCTTCTTTTCCGCTTCCATCTCCCCACCTTTCTTGTTGGGGGCGCTCCGGATTCGCGGCCACGTTGCCACTTAAAAAGGGGCGCCCGTTATCGGACGCCCCTTACGTTGCGCTGTGTTGTGGCAATACAGTCAAGCGGGATTTTTGGATGAGAAGCGATCCTCTGGACAAAAAGCGTCACAACATTCGACGCTTTTCCTCGTTTTCGAGATTTTCATCAAATGTTGTGACGGTTTGGATGTGGCAAAGGGACTGTCTTTTTTCACATAGCGAGGGCTGCGCGGATGGAGGGGACCTCCAGAGCCTCGCGGAGCCAGGGGGCCAGCTGCTCGGGGTGACCCTGCAGGTAGCCTTTAAGCTCGGACGGGGCCACGCGGCGCACTTCCGAGATCTCCTCTTGGTTGATATGCAGCTCGCCCGGCTCAACATGGGCAAGGTAGACCTCGCACCATTCGCACTCGCAGCGGCCGTCGCCGTGGTCCTCGCGGTACACCACGTGTCCGAGGTGCTTGAGCTGATCGGGCTCGCGCGTGATGCCAAGCTCTTCGTTGATGCGACGTGCCGTGGCGGCCGCGACGTCTTCCCCGGGGAGCGGATGGCCGGCACAGTCATCGGCCAGCACCCCGCCCCACAGGCGTTTGAGCGGACTGCGACGACAGAGCAGCAGGCGCGCGTCTTCGCCCTGGCCCTCGACCAGAAGCGTCAGAAATGCCTGATGCAGGATTCCCTCGCCGGTATGGGCCTCGATGCGGTCGACGGGGCCAAGCGCCTCGCCGGTCGCGGCATCGACCGCCACGACCTCGGCGCCTGCGCCGCCCTCATCCCAGCCGGCGCGCAGAATGCGGGCTGCGGCCTCCTCGAGCGCGGCGATGAGTTCCTTGGTGGTATCGAGCATGCGCCGCAAGTCGTCCGCGGTCGCGTTCTCCACATGAAAACCCGTGCTTGCAACTACCGGCACGCCAAAGCGCGTGGCCAGCGCCGCCGCAATATCGTGCGCCGGAATTTCGTCTCGATGGCACGGAACGGCCAGGATGCTCACCGTCGCCGTACGGCCGGGCTCGGGGCGAGGAATGGCCTGCGCCGTGGCGCCCAGGTGCGCAAACTCCGGCGAGCAGGCGTACACCGCCATGCCTCGCGGCGTCACCGTCAACTGGGCCTCGAGCGCAAACTTGCCCTCGCCCACTACAACCTTTGTCGTGTGCATACCCATGGGATCTCCTGTCGCCCGCAATGTACCTGAGACCATCTTCGCCTGTATTGCGACTATACAGGCAAGCGCAGCCTGCGACAAAGGAGGCAGGCACCTGACACATTCTGTTAGAGTTGCAGGGATTGAATCCCGCTTATTCATGCGACATTGGAGTGACAACCTTGACCGCCGCAACCACGCCTAAAAGTAAGTCAACCGCCGCCGCGCTCTCCCCCGCGCGCACCAGGCTCTGCCTGGCGCTGCTCGTGCTGTTGGGATTCTCGCTCGGCTGCTCCGAGTTCGTGGTCATCGGCATCGAAAGCGACCTGGCGACGGAACTCGGCGTATCACTTGCCACTGCGGGCCAGCTCATCAGCGTGTTCGCGCTGGTCTACGCCATCGCGACGCCGGTGCTTGCGCTCAGCACGGGGCGCTTCCGTCGTTACCAGCTGCTCGTGTGCTACAGCATTATCTTTGTGCTCGGCAATCTGGTCATGGCGTTGGCGCCCAACTTCCAGGTACTGTTTATCTCGCGCATTGTCCTGGGATCCGTCTCGGGCGCACTGCTCGCCGTGGGCGTGACGTACATCCCCGAGCTGCTGTCCCCGCAGCAAACTTCGCTTGCCATCTCGGTCGTGTACGACGCGTTTTCCGTGGCGATGGTCTTTGTGACCTCGATTGGCAAGTTTGTGGCCGACACGCTCGACTGGCACGTGGCCATGTACGGTACGCTGACCTTTGCCGTTTTGATCTGCGGAGCGCTCGTGGCGTTTATGCCGCGCGCCGGACAGACCGACGAACCCGCTACCTTCCGCGAGCAGGCGGGTCTGCTACGCGAACCGAGCATCATCACCGGTATGCTTATCTTTTTGTTTGGCGTGGGATCGGTCTATGTGTTCTACGGCTACGTGACGCCTTATCTTGAGCAGGTGCTGGGCATGGGCACTGTTCAGGCAAGCACCACGCTTATGGCCTACGGCGTGTTCTGCCTGGTCTCGAACATCTTGGGCGGATGGATCGACGCGCGCTTTGGCATGAAGGCGCTGCTTGTGACGTTTGTGCTGCAAGCTGCGGCGTTACTCGGGCTGTTTGCCGTGGGCGACACCATGCCGCTCGCGCTGGTCTTTGTCTTTAGCCTAGCGCTGCTCATGTACCTGTTCTCGGTGTCATGCATCACGCACTTTATGGACGTGGCGCGCAGCCGCCATCCCAAATCGATGGTACTCGCGAGCTCGGTAGAACCCATGGCGTTTAACGTCGGCATTTCGTTTGGCACCGCAGTGGGCGGCGCCGTGGTGAGCAGCGTTGGCATTGCCTACGTTGGCGCGGTTGGTGCCGCGTTCTCGCTTGTGGCCTGGGCGCTTACGCTGGTGACGATTAAGTTGGCTCGCTGGGAGCGCAAGCGGGCGAGGGCGTAAGCGCAGATGCGATACTCGAGCTCGATGATGGCGATCGAAAGGAAACCGCATATGCAACGCGTACTGTTTATCTGTCATGGGAACATCTGCCGCTCGACGATGGCTGAGTCGGTGTTTACCGAGCTCGTGCGCCGCGCTGGGCGCGAGGCGGAGTTTGTCATCGATTCCGCAGCGACCTCAACTGAGGAGATTGGCAACCCGCCGCACCACGGTACCGTTGCCAAGCTACGCGAGGCCGGAATTCCCATCGTCGCACATCGCGCACGTCAGGTGCGTCGCGCGGAGTATGGCGACTAGGATCGCATTGTCTATATGGATGCCGAGAACGCGCGTGGCCTGCGTCGCATCTTTGGCGACGACCCCGACGGCAAGATTACGCGCTTGCTCGATTGGACCGAGCGCCCCGGCGACGTGGCCGATCCCTGGTACACCGGCAACTTCGATGCCACCTACCGCGACGTGCTCGACGGTTGCATCGCTATGCTCAAGCAGCTGTAGGCAAGCGAGCTCGCGAGGTGCGCCATTGGCATAAAACGAGCGTGGATTATCTCCCGCATACAAATTGAGCGTGGATTTTCTCCCACTTTGAGCGCGAAATAGCTCCAAAAACGGGAGATAATCCACGCTCGATATTTCGACGGCAGAAAATCCTCGCTCGATACTCACCGACGAGCTCAATGTGACAAAGGGACTGTCCATTTGTCACATTCCTAGACAGGTTTGACCTCCAGCTTTATCCCCTCGACACGGGAGTCGCCCAAAACATCCGGAAGGGTCCAAGTCGCATACAGAGGCAGATAGAGAACGCCCCCGTCACGCTCAACGTTGCCTCTCGAGAAAACAATCCCGCGCTTTACGCCATACTCGGCCGTTTCTAGCACATGGTTCAACGCGGCGTGCGCATGGTAATACGTCCCCAATTTAACCTCGATGGGCACAGCCGTCCCATCCGGGCCGTCAATCACGAAATCGACCTCGCCCCGTTTCTTGGTCTGGTAGTAATACAGCCCTCTTCCCTGGGCAGCCAGCTGCTGAGCCACCACGTTTTCGTACACGCCGCCGAGGTTGGGCTCCTTGCTGTCGAGGTACGCCGCCTGGGCGACCCCGATAGGATAACGGGCCATCAGCATCCCGATATCGGACTGGTACAGCTTGAACTGGGACGCCCGTGCCGTCTTAAGCAGTGGGGACTTGGGCTCGGTCACGATGTCGGTCTTGAGAGCGACGCCGGCATCGACAAGCCAGACAAAATCTCGCTGGTATTTCTCGTAATGCGCCTTGGGATCTATGGAGTTGAGCACGAAACGCTTGTTCTCGCCCTCCAGCATGACAGGAAGCTGGTCGAAGATACTCTGCACCTGGAGCGCGCGCCCGTTCGCGTATTTCGAGATATCCCGACGGTATTGCCCGTTCAGCTCGGACTGGAGCTGGCGGACAGATGCCAGATCACCCTGCGTGTCGAGGAAGCGCTGCACGATCTCCGGCATACCGCCGACGACGATATAGGTCCTGAAGTTTGCCATCATTGCGTCGTGAATATAACCAGGAACCGGCGTCTCGTTGCGGCACGCATCGCAAATCGAGCGCCGCGCCTCTTCGCTCACCCCGATTGCCCAGCTGAACTCCTCAAAATCCAGCGGGAACATCCTGAGCTCATGGACGTACCCCACGGGATAAGACCTGACGCCCTTGAATTGGGTCCCAAGCATGGACCCCGAGAATGCCCAGCGACAACGGCCGTCCTCGACAAGGAACTTGGCCATCGTCATGATGTCCGGCGCCTCCTGCACCTCGTCGATAAACACGAGGGTCTCGCCCGGCGCTATCGACTTTCCCGAGAGAAGCGTCACCCTGCTAATGAAATCATCGGCATCTCGCGCCTCGAGGAGAGCGTCCCTTGCCTGGCGATTTTCCATGAGGTTGAGCTCGATGTAGGTTGCGTAGTTCGACTTACCGAACTCGCGAATCGAGTAGCTCTTGCCGATTTGGCGAGAACCCGTGACGAGCAGCGCCTTTCGTTCGATGAATCTCTGCCAACGATTAAGCTCGTCTGCGATTTTCCTGCGCAACATAAGCTCTCCCTTCGCCACGATAAATGAAATTCAGAAATTTATATCGA
>CATYZI010000044.1 GCA_958415625.1 uncultured Collinsella sp.
TCATCCCTTGACTTTATAATACTTTATATAACTAACTATGCAAGAACTATTTCAGATTTTTTTAGATCTTTCTTTAATAAAAAACCCGCCGATCAAATAATCGACGGGCTAAAGAAAGGAGGACATAGTCAATAAACGCTAGACAATGGCATGTTTCCGGCTAGAAAACGTCCTTGGCAAATACCTTTGAGTCATTGGGGACCTGACGGATTTCGATGGCCACGCCATCGCCCAGGAGCTCTTGGATATGCTCGGCATCTTTCTCGGTCGCAAAGATCGCAGGGGTCGGATGAAGCGTGGTCTCAGGGGTCTTTCGAGTTCCGCCCAGATTGATCTCTTTGATGTCTTTGCAACCCTTAGCGAGACGATAGACATCTTCAATCGTCTCAGTGATGATAAACAGCGAATACTTGTCGGTAACGCCGCTGTTGAGCGCCTCGATAGCAGCGTCAACATCCTTGATGACGAGTTTAACGCCGTTGGGGCGGGCGAGCCTCAAGGCCGCCTTCCTCATGTCGTCTTTTGCCACAGCATCGCTGGCAAGCAAGATGCAATCTACATCCAAAGCGTGAGTCCAGGACATGGCAACTTGGCCGTGAATCAGTCGGTAATCAACTCTCGTAAGCTTAATCATCGTTATCATCTCCGCACGTGATAAAGGGAATGACAGGTGTGGCCCCTAGCAAGGGCTCGAACCAGAACTAACTAGAACTCTTCTTCCTCGGCGCCGGCAAGCATGTCCGCCGCCTCGCAAAGCTGAATAAACGAACGCGATCCCTCGACCGCGGCTTTGGCCTTGTCCGCATCCAGGGAGTCCAGCTGTGTAACCATTTCCACCAGCAGCGGCAAGTTCATTCCAGCGATTAACGTAAACGATCCGTCGGTCTGCCTCTGAATGAATTCGTTGTTTACAGAGCCGCCAAAGATGTCAGTCACGACAAACCAAGAGTCGGCAGGGTCCCTCGTCTCCATCCATGCATCAATCAACGCCGCGACGTCCCTTGAATCGTCATCGACATAGGCGCACAGGCACTCGATTCGGTCGTTGGTGCCCATCAGAATCTCCAGAGAGCTTTTCATGCCTTGGGCGAGATAACCATGACTCGCTAGCAATATCTTATTCATAGTTCTCCAATACCAATAGGACGTACTATATTGTCATAACAAAGTATATTAGCAATCTACCCTACGTGGTGTGTCTATTTTCCAAATCCGCGAACGGTAACAATTGGTCGGTAAATCGACCAATCTATCTTTAATTTACAAATAGAACTTCAGTCGCTCGGTGCAGTACACCTGACGGGAGATGAAGAGCGGCTCGCCACTTGGAGCATAACGTCTATCGACAAACAGAAGCAGCGAAGAGTCCAGCTCCACGTTAAGGTATGCCGCCTCGAGCTCGCTCGCATAGCAGACCTCGAGCGTACGCGTGTTGGGACCCATCTTGATCCCCTGGCGATCGAGTACCGCCATCAGTGAATCATCGAGGGACTCATGCTCCAAAAAAGAAAGCGCAGCGGAGTAGCTATTGGTTTCCAGCATCGTGGGCTTGCCATCCACAAGGCGCAGACGACGGCTACGCAATACCTTTTGGGTATCGTCTACGCCCAGGAACTTCGCGTCTCGCAGACTTGGGAAGTCCCAGCCCATTTCGAGAACCCTGGTAGACGCCTGTTTGCCCGCAAGCTGGCACGAATGGGTAAAGCTCTCACGGTCGTCCGCGGCATACATCTGCGTGTCCGACGAAACGAACGTGCCCTTGCCGCGGGCCCTCTCAACAAGCCCAGCATCTTCCATTTCTTTAATTGCGGAGCGAACCGTTATTCGGCTCACACCAAATTGCTCGATAAGCTCCGCCTCGGTCGGAAGCTTATCTCCCGGGCGGTACGTGCCGTTGGCGATTGAATCAGAAAGCGCACGAACAATCTGTTTGTACAGGGGGATAACGCTATTTGCCTCAACCATATCAACCATACCTTTACAAGGAATCAGCAGCCTATAGATAAATGACTTATATTGTATTAGAACTTTTTAGCACTCCACGCCATTTCCTATAATGTTTTAGCAAACGAGGGGTTATTTTGCGTAAGCGGTGTAGAGTCCATCCATTTCCGCATACAGCTTCAATCTGATGGCGGTATATGCATCCGATAAGCCGATTGATTTTTATCTTCTACCTGTCTCACATTCATCCCTCGTCGTAGAGATGCATGTGAGGTGAGAGATACGTACTTGACGCGCGAGCGTGGATATTTGGACGGTTTTTGGGCTTTTGGCGGCCGATTTCGTCCGAAAATCCACGCTCATCCGGCAGATTGGTCGAGGGCCCCATATGGGTATACTCTCGGGGATTCGACTCGATTCGCCCCCGCTGGGGCGTCAAAGGAGACTGCATATGCCCACCACCTCAACCGACCCGCGCGCCGCTGCCGCCGCGCTGCTGGTGCCCGGTACCACCTGCCACGGTTTTGCCGTCGAGCGCTGCGAGACCGTGCCCGAGCTCGACTCTGACGCTTACGTGCTGCGCCACACTGCCTCGGGTGCTCGCCTGCTGTACCTGGCGTGCGACGACGAGAACAAGGCCTTTGCCATTGGCTTTAAGACGCCGCCGGCCGATTCCACCGGCGTGTTCCATATTCTTGAGCACTCGGTGCTGTGCGGATCGGCTAAGTTCCCCGTCAAGGAGCCGTTTGTCGACCTGATCAAGAGCTCCATGCAGACGTTCCTCAACGCCATGACCTACCCCGACAAGACCATCTACCCCGTTGCCACCACCAACGAGCAGGACCTGTACAACCTGATGGACGTGTACCTGGACGCGGTGTTCAACCCGGCCATCTATACCAAGCCCACCATTTTTGAGCAGGAGGGCTGGCACTACGAGCTGGACCTGCCGGAGAGCGCCGAGGGCGAGGGCGACGGCAGCTCCGCGAGCCTGCGCGAGGGCACGCTGCGCTATAACGGCGTGGTGTTCAACGAGATGAAGGGCGCGCTGTCCGACCCCATGAGCGTGCTGGACGACGCCGTCAACGCCGCGCTCTACCCCGACACCGCCTATGCGCACGAGAGCGGTGGCGACCCGCGCGCGATTCCCGCGCTCACCTACGAGCAGTTCCTGGACACGCACGCGCGCCACTACAATCCTTCCAACTCCTACATCACGCTTTACGGCGACCTAGATGTGGACCGCGCACTGGCCTTTTTGGACGAGCGTTATCTGTCGCAGCCGAGTGCCGCGAGCCGCCGCATGGACGCTGCCGTCGCCGCCGGCGAGGACCCGTCCACGCTGGCGCCCAATCCGCTGGGCGTGCAGGCACCCGTGACCTGCGAGTATAAGCGCGTCGAGATGGCCACTACACCCGAGAACGCCCTGGTGGGCCTGGGCCTTGTGCTGGGCAGCGCGCTCGACCGCAAGCGCACGATCGCGGCAGACATGCTGTTCGAGGCGCTGCTGGGCTCCAACGAAGCACCGGTTAAGAAGGCCATTCTGGCTGCCGGTCTGGGCGGCAACGTGGTGAGCTACACCGCGGCCGAGAGCCTACAGCCCTACGAGCTCATCATGCTGCAAAACGCGCAGCCCGGCGTGGCGCGCGAGCTGCGCCGCGTGTTCCAGGACGCCTGCCGCGACCTGTGCGAGCACGGCGTTCCGCGCGAGCGCCTGGAAGCCATCATCAGCAGCAACGAATACGACCTGCGCCAGCGCGACTACGGTATCGCCGACGGCGTGGCGATTGCGTGCGACGCGCTAAGCACCTGGCTCTACGATGACGACGCCGCGACGCTGGCACTCAAGTACGGCCCGGTGTACAAGGAGCTGCGTAGCGAGCTGGACGGCACCTACTTTGAGGACCTGCTGCGCGAGTTGGTGCTGGAGAACGACCACATGGCGCTCGTCGAGCTGGTGCCGGTGGACGCTGGCGCCGGCTCGGAGGGCGCCGAGGCCGCTGAGCTGGCAGCCAAGCGCGATGCCATGACCGATGCCGAGCTGGCCGACGTGGTCGAGCGCACGGCTGCGCTGCGTACCGCGCAGGAGGCGGAAGACACGCCCGAGGCCAAGGCCACGCTGCCGCGCCTGCGCGTGTCCGACATTGGCGAGGCGCGCCCCGAGCCGCCGCTGGTCGTGGACACGACCGCACCCATCCCCTGCCTGCGCCACGGCATCCCCACCAACCGTCTGGCCTACGCCATGCAGTATTTCGACCTGAGCTGCGTCGCGTTTGAAGACCTGCCCTACGTGACACTGCTCTGCCGCCTGTTCAAACAGCTGCCCACGAGCGAGCACTCGGCAGAGGAGCTCGATAACTTGCTTGCCGGCAGGCTGGGCTTTTTGAGCTTTACGACCGAGGTCATGACCCAACCCGACGTGGACGGCGTGCACCCCTACCTGCTGGTGAGCGCCGGCGCCCTGTCCGAGAAGATCGATGCGCTGGCGAGCCTGCCGCGCGAGGTGTGGTCGAGCACGCTTTTGCTCGATGCCGATGCCGACCGCGTGCGCGACGTGCTCACACAGATTCGCATTGGGCTTGAGCAGGGCTTTATCAACAACGGTCACTCGGCGGCGCTCGGTCGCGCGATGAGCTACAGCTCGCCTTCGGCCGTGGTGCGCGAGCAGCTTTCGGGCGTGGACTTCTATCTGTTCCTGCGCGATCTGCTCGACCACTTTGACGAGCGCCTGGACGGCCTGCGTGCCAAGCTTGCCGAGCTGGCAGGTCGTATCTTCGTGGCCGATGGCTGCATGGCGAGCTTTACCGGCAGCGATGAGGACTTTAACGCGTACTGGGCCGCCGCGGGCGACCTGGGGCTGGACGCCGGCGACGGCGCCGTTGCCGGCCGCGACGCGCTCGTGGTGCCGACGCCGTGCGACCGCCACGAGGCTTTTGTCATCCCCAGCGACATCTGTTTTGCGGCAAGCGCGTGCGACCCGCGTCGCTTGGGGCTCGACGTGACGGGCACCTGGGCGGTTGCCGCCAACGCACTCTCCTACGACTACCTGTGGAACGAGATCCGCGTGAAGGGCGGTGCGTACGGCTGCGGATTCCGCGCGGCAGGTGAGCGTCAGGTGGCGTTCTACACCTACCGCGACCCGGCAATCGACCCCTCGATTGAGCGCGTGGCGCGCGCAGGCGAATGGCTCGGCAGTTTTGAGCCCGACGAGGCCGCCTTTGAGGGCTTTATCGTTAGCTGTGTGAGCGGCATGGACGCGCCGGTGAAGCCGTACGCGCTCACCAAGCGCCGCAACACGACCTACCTGGCCGGGCTCGATCCGCATGCACGCGAGGAACGCCGCGCCCAGATGCTCGCTGCCACGCCCGGTGAGCTGCGCACACTCGGCGCCGACGTGACGCGCATTGCGGCCGTCTCGCCCTCCTGCGTCTTTGGCGGCCGAGACGTCATCGCCAAGAGCAACACCGGCTTTAACGTTATCGACCTGCTGGGCTAGCCACAGCAAGCAAAACCACCACAAAGGGGACAGGCATCTTTGTGGTGGTTTCGACATTTGCCCAGATAAAACCTGCCAAAATAAACCTGTCCCTTTTTGGTAGGTTTGGGATAGGGGGCTGGGATGGATAAGGCTGAGTTGCGGCGGGCGGTAATTGCTCGGCGCGATGCGATTGATTTGGATGTTCGGGCGGCAAAGTCTGGCGTTATCTGTGCGCAGCTTGTTGAGCTGTTGGAGCGCTCGGATTCGGCGACGCCGCGTACCGTCGCCGTCTATGCCGCCATGGGTTCCGAGGCAAACCCAGCCGCGTTTGCCGCCGCGGCCGCCAAACGCGGCTGGCGCGTGGCCTATCCGTGCATGCTCTCGGCAATTGATGCCGCAGCTTGTGGCCAGCGCATGTGCATGAGGGCAGTCTCTGCCGGCGATGCATCCGAGGTCCCCTTTATCGCCCACCCTACGCGGGCCTTCGCAGCCACGGACGTCGACAGCGACCGCTTCCCCATCGTGCCTGTCAAGGCTCTCGACATGATCATCGTGCCACTCGTAGCCTTCGACCGCACCGGCGCGCGCCTGGGCTACGGCGGCGGCTGCTACGATCGCTACCTGCCCACTGTTTCGCCCGCATGCCACGTTATCGGCATTGCCTTTGACGAGCAGCGCGTCGACGACGTTCCCACCGACGCCCACGACCTGCCGCTGCCCAACATCATCAGCGCCTAACCGCCGTTGCATCGCACCTGCACGATGAGCGTGGAAAATCTCCCACTTTGGGCCCCTTCCTCGGCAAAAAACGGGAGATTATCCACGCTCGTGTGTCCGATAATCCACGCTCAACCAATACGCGTCCAGATTTCCACGCTCATCCGTCCGGATTTCCACGCTCGTGCGACTCAACGCCCTGCAACCGCCTCAGCACGCACGCGGCACGCCGGCAACTTTGAGCTTGCGATCGAGCTTTGTCGGGTCCCTTAGATCATCCCAGCACAAGCGCACAATCTTACAGTTATCGAGCATCGAAAGCCTCGACTCGCGCTGGCGCTCGTCAAATTGCGCCTTTGCGAGCTTGCCCTCCTCCGCCGCCTTCTCGCTTTTAACGAATCCGTCGAACTCCCCAATAATCAACCGGTCACCCACGCGCCACAGATAGTCAACGCGATACGGCTTTCCCGGCTCAACCGGGTCGAACAGCTCAACTTGCAGCTCCGGAACCTGCCAGCCGCGCTCGATCATCAGCGCACGCGCCTTGGACTCGCCGCCGCTTTCCGACAGGCCATCGGCACACCGCGCAACCCTGCGCGCAGTCACAACACCGCGACGATTCAAACCAAGCTTGTTGACTGCCTCAACAAGGTGCTCCTTCGACAAAAGCTGCTCATGGAGCGCCGAGTCCGCAATGATCAGCCCCTCGACAAACGACGCGTCGACCAGGCAATCCGTAATCGTTTGATCGATATCGGTCACGGCAATATCCATTTGACTGGCCCGCGTTCGATAAGCATAACGATGGCGAATGACCTGAGAGCCCGGCGTCGTCGATTGCGCCGGCATCGCGGCGATATGGATGTGCGTCAAATTGGCATGCGAAACCGAAAGACCATAGATAACAGCCGCCGTATAGGAGCAAAACGTCCAGTCGGGGTGCTTTTGCGCAAGCGCCCGCACCCGATGCAGATAACGTTGCCGAAACTTGAGCTCGGACCAGTATTCCGGACGCGCATACAACCCCGGCATGACCACTTCGAGACTTCCCGCCGCCACCCGCCGCTCAATCTGCTTTGCCTCCGCCGTCGTGCGCGCGTACACGCAGCTCATCTGCTGCTCGCAAGCTTTAATGTGGCTTGTGAGTCTTTGATTCGCCGTCATGTTTGCCACGTCGCCTCCCAACTCTTGGAACGGCGCCAACGTACCAGGCGGTTTCATGCGAAGTCTGACCAAATGCCAACCAAAAGCTGACCAAATGCTTGACGGTTTTGGACGTTTTAGGCCAATGCTCTATATCCGCAGGTAGAGCGGTTGTCCAGAGATCCCTGTCTCCACATCTTTATGCCTCAAAAGCCGTCGATTTCCTTAAAAGAAAATATGCTGTGGCTCGAAACTACCTAGTTTGCGATGCTGTCCGTAAACACTCGACGCGTGGTGCTGCCGCCTACGACAGCCGCAGAAAAATCGAGCGTGGAAAATCTCCCACTTTGGGCCTGTTCCTCGACCAAAAGTGGGAGATTATCCACGCTCATTCAACATGCGTCCGATTATCCACGCTCGTCGCGTAGCGGCCACGGTAACCGCCGCAGCCACAGCCACGACAGCGGCCTAGTGCTCCTCGCCGGCGCGAGCCAGGTCGTAGGGCGTGGTCTGGTAGACGTAGTAGTTGAGCCAGTTGGTGTAGAGCAGCTGAGCCTGGCTGCGCCAGACGTTGCGCGGCTCGGCGGTGGGGTCGTCGTTCGGGAAGTAATGCGCCGGCACCTGAGGGTTGAGGCCGCGCTTCACGTCGCGCTCGTACTCCAGACGCAGCGTGTCGGTATCGTACTCGGGATGGCCAAAGACAAAGAAGCGACGGCTGTCGGTCGACTTGACGATGTACAGGCCCACCTCGTCGGACACGGCCACGACCTCAAGCTGCGGCTCGGCCCCCACGTCCTCGCGGCGCACATCGGTGTTGCGCGAATGCACGGCATAGAAACGGTCGTCAAAGCCGCGGACCAGCGGGCTTTGCGGCTTCACCAGATAATGCTCGAACACGCCGCTCGCCTTTGCCGGCAGATCGTACTTCTGGATACCGTAATGATGGTACAGACCGGCCTGCGCGCCCCAACAAATGTGCAGCGTAGAGTGCACGTGCGTGGTGGACCAATCCATGATCTGGCAGAGCTCGGGCCAGTAGTCGACCTCCTCGAACGGCATCTGCTCCACGGGCGCGCCCGTGATAATCAGGCCGTCGTAGTGGATGTCGCGGATGTCGTCGAACGTGCGGTAGAACGTCTCCAGGTGGCCGGCGCTCACGTGCGTGGCCTCGTGCGTTTTGGTGCGCAGCAGGTCCACCTCCACCTGCAACGGCGTGTTGGAGAGTTTGCGCATAATCTGCGTCTCGGTGGCGATCTTGGTGGGCATGAGGTTGAGGATGAGCACACGCAGCGGACGGATGTCCTGGTGCAGCGCGCGGTACTCGGTCATGACAAAGATGTTCTCGCTCTCGAGCTGCGCGGCGGCAGGGAGGGCGTCGGGAATGCGGATGGGCATGGATGCTCCTTACGAGTCAGTTGCAGCTATGGTACAACGAGCGGCCCCATTCGCGCGAGTACATCGCCCCGCGATGCCGTCAGCGGCCCAAATCACCCCAAAAGTAGAGATTAAGGCATGTCCCAAAAAACTACTTCGCTTTAGCTTAGCAAAGTGACAGCAGGACGCTACAATGGTTCGACGCGAAAAACTCGGCCGAAAGGATACTCATATGTACCAGACGCGTAAGATCGGTGTGGTCGGCCAGGGCCACGTAGGAGCACATGTCGCCAACAGCCTGCTTATGCAGGGCATTGCCGACGAGCTGTACCTGTGTGATATCAACGAGGCCAAGGTGACGTCCGAGGTCCAGGACCTGCGCGACTCCCTTTCGTTTGTCCCGTATAACACCAAGATCGTCAACTGCTACGACCACTACGAGGAGCTGGCCTGCTGCGACGTCATCGTCAACGCCGCCGGTAAGGTCGCGCTGGCCGCCGGCAACCGCGACGGCGAGCTGTTCTTTACCACCGACGCCGCCCGCACCTTTGCCAAGCGCATCGTCGACGCCGGCTTCGACGGCATCTTCGTGAGCATCTCCAACCCCTGTGACGTCGTGTGCACCGAGCTGTGGCACCTGACCGGCTACGATCCCAAGAAGATCATCGGCTCGGGCTGTGGTCTGGATTCCGCCCGTCTGCGCACCGAGATCTCCAAGAAGATCAGCGTGAGTCCCAAGTCCATCGACGCCTACATGATCGGCGAGCACGGCTTTAGCCAGCTGGCCGCCTTTAAGGCCGCAACCATCGCCGGCAAGAGCCTCATCGAGCTTCAGGCCGAGAATCCCGACAAGTACGCCTTCGACCACATGGAGGTCGAAGAGCTCGCGCGCAAGGGCGGCTATGTGACCTACCAGGGCAAGCAGTGCACCGAGTACGCCGTCGCCAACTCCGCCGCGCGTGTCTGCGCCGCCGTGCTGCACAACGAGCACGCCGTGCTTTCGGCCTCCACGCTCATGACCGGCCAGTATGGCGAGGAAGGCATCTTCACCTCCCTGCCGTGCGTGATCGGTGCCGAGGGCGTCGAGGAGGTCTACACGCTCGACCTGTCTGAGTACGAACTCGAGGGCTTCCACAAGAGCTGCCAACACATCCGCGATAACATCGCCCAACTCGACTGGTGGGATGCCGAGGCCTACGACGCAAAGTAGGCCGTTGGCTGCCGCAACCTCACGAACTCAAGTGCCATGCAAAGCGGGCCGCGCCGGAAACCCCGGCGCGGCCCGCTTTTTTGGCTCACGCAGCGCCCTTGCGAATCGAAGGTGAATGGTTTTCCCGTTACTTAGTACTGCTCGATGCCCATGTAGCGACGGATCTCGGGGCTGTGGTCGAAGACCTTTCCGCGGGCGGCGCGCAGCTCGCAGCTCATGTTGTAGAAGAAGATCGGCTCCAGGAACGAACGCACGCTGGCAGGCACTTCGCCCACACCGTACTCGAGCGCATCGAGCACCATGACTGTATCGGTGTGCGTGCTGAGGAACGCAAGAGCGCGCTCCTCCATGGGGCGGCACTCGCCCGCGCCAAGCTGCACAAAGTAGAACACGCCGGGCTCGGTGGCCTCGAAGGGACCGTGGAAATACTCGCCGGAGTGGATGTAGCAGCAGTGCTGCCACTGCATCTCCATGAGCGAGCAGATGGCCATGGCGTAGGTCTGGCTAAAGTTGGGTCCGGAGCCCAGGATATAGAAGAACTTGTGCTGCTGGCAGAGCTCGGCAAAGCGATCGCCCAGCTCGGCGTTGACCTTCTCGCGAGCAGCGGGCAGTAGCGCATCCATCTGCTTGAGGCCCTCGTACATGTCAGCGAGTGCCTCGTAGCCTTCCTGCTGGTCGAGCAGCTCGGCAGCCATCAGGGCGCCGATGCCCTGCGGGACCTCGGCCTGCGGCACGCCCTCGCCCCAGGGATAGACCCAGGTAGTCCACTTGCCGTTGTCGATCTTGGAGCCCTCGCAGTCGGTGAGGGCAACGACCTCGGCACCGGCGGCCAGCGCCATCTCGCAGCCGTCGACGACCTCCTGCGTGTTGCCGCTGTGGCTGCAGGCAATAACGAGTGACTTCTCACCAAGGCTCTTGGGGGCCATCAGGCAAAACTCGCGTGCCGTGTAGACCGTCGAGGTAAACGTAGTGGCCTCGCGCTTGAGCAGCTCGTTGGCCGGCATCAGGTCAATCATCGAACCGCCGCAGGCGATCCAAAAGACATTCTCAATCTTGCCCTTGCGCTCGATAATTTCCTGAATCAGATCGTGTGCATTCATGGTGATGTTCCTCCTTGTGGGGCGGCTTTGAGCGACGGCAGCTCGTACCTGCTGTCGTTCTATGTTGTCCTATTTATAACACGCACGGCAACGCCCGTGAAGTCATTTCACCAAAGTTGTTCTATATTGTTCTATCTATGGACGTTAGATGTCGAAGACGTAGCGCGAGCCCACGATCTTTTGGCGGCCGAGCAGTAGAGGGCGCCCGCCGGCGTCGGTAAAGTACGCCTCCATATAGAAGAGCGGCTCGCCGACCGGCACCTCCAGCAGCGGGGCCGTCTGAGCATCGGCAAGTGCAATCTCCACGGTGCAGGGGTCGGACTTGAGCGGCGCGCGACCCGAATGCTCGGCAACGAGCGCAAAGATGGAATTGTCCGTGAGGTCCTTGTCGGCAAGCGTCTGCAGATAGGGATGGTCGGCGAGCACAAAGGCGTTGTTCTCAAGCATGACAGGGATGCCGTCGGCTGTGCGCACGCGTTCGACCACGATAAGCTCGCAGCCGGGCTCCACGCCAAAGAACGCCGCATCCTCGTGCGTCGCTGCGACCACCGTACGCGACACCAGACGCGCACCCGGCACCATGTCGTTGGCAGCACAACCCTCAGTAAAGCTCTGGACGTCACCCTTCTGGCGAATCTTGCGCTTGAGCTTGGGAGCGCACACAAAGGTGCCCCTCCCCTGCTGGCGGTTGAGATACCCCGCACGCGACAGCTCCTCGATGGCGCGACGCACGGTGACGCGCCCCACGCCGTAGGACTTCGCGAGCTCCATCTCGGAAGGAATGCGCGAGCCGGCAGCGTACACGCCGCGCGTGATCTCGCCCTTTAGGTCGTCCATGACCTGCTGGTACAGCGGCACGGCGGATACGCCGGTACGCTCGGAACGCTCGGAACGCTCGGTTTTGCTCTCGGTTACCATCGTTTATGCTCCATCCCGCGCGTGCTCGGATTCAAACTCTTCAATCGCCGCCATAAACTGATCGCCAAAGCTGTCAGCCTTTTTCTCACCAATGCCGTTGACCTGGATAAGCTCATCGCGTGTCTGCGGGCGCAGGCGGCACAAGCCGCGCAGGGCCTTGTCGGAGAAGACCATGTACGGCGCCATCTCCAACTCGGTCGAGATTTCCTTGCGGAGTGCCCGCAGGCGCTCGAACAGCTCGGCATCGTCGCCCACGCGCGGGCGCTGGTCCAGCTCGGCCTCCTCGCGCAGCAGATCGACGGCGCGGCGGGCGCGGGCCGAGGCCTTGCGCTTGGACGCACGACGCTTAACGGTAAAGGCGAACGCCTCGTCCTCGACCTCGCCGGCACGCGGACCCAGTCCCACGACCGGGTACTGCCCCTGCGAGGTGGCCAAATAACCACGACCGCACAGCTGCCCGACGATGTCCTTGATGCGCCCGACCGATTCGCTCGACAGCTCACCGTAGCCGCGGTCCTCGTCCAGATGCATCTGGCGAATGCGCTCGGTGTTGCCGCCGTGGAGCACGTCGGCGATCAGCGACTTGCCAAAGCGCATGGGACGCGTGGCCACATAGCGCACGGCGGCGCGGGCCATGCCGGTGACGTCCTCGACCTCGAACTGCGTGAGACAGTTGCTGCAGTTGCCGCAGCCCGCGGCGTCGTCTGCCGTGCCGCCCGCGGCGGCTGCCGCATGCTCGGCCGCGGCCTCGTCGCCAAAGTAGCGCAGCATGTATTCGCGCAGACAGCCGGTGGTATTGCAGTAGCCCTCCATCTGGCTGAGCAGGCGATAACGGTTCTGGAGCGCCCACGCGCGCTGCTCGTCGTCGAGCGCCTCGTCGGCCGCATCGCCGCGGTCGATCAAAAAGCGGCGCATACGAAAATCGTTACCGTTCCACAGCAAGTGACAGCTGGCCGGATCGCCATCGCGGCCAGCGCGGCCCGCCTCTTGGTAGTACGCCTCGATGCTCTCGGGCACGTTGTTGTGAATCACGTAGCGCACGTTGGGCTTGTCGATGCCCATGCCAAAGGCGTTGGTGGCAACCATCACCTGAATGTCGTCGTCGATAAAGGCACGCTGGCTCTGGCGGCGGGCGTCGTTGCCCATGCCGGCATGGTAGCGGCCCACGCGAATGCCGCTGGGTCCCAGCGCCTCGGCAAGCTCGCCCGCCAGCGCATCGACCGTCTTGCGGGTCGAGCAATACACGATGCCGCTCTCGCTCGAATGCGCAATCACGTAGTCGCGCACCCAGGCAGTCTTGGCCTTGTCGCCCATCTCCTCGCAACCAAAGTAGAGGTTCTTGCGATCGAAGCCCGTCACCACCGTCGCGGGGTTTTGCAGGCCGAGCATCTGCTGAATGTCCGCACGCACGCGCTCGGTCGCCGTAGCGGTAAAGGCCGCAACGATGGGGCGCTGCGGCAGGGAATCGATGAACTCACGAATCTGCAGATAGGCGGGGCGGAAATCCTGGCCCCATTGGCTCACGCAGTGGGCCTCGTCAATGGCCACGAGCGGCACGCCAATGCCGCCGTCCGCCGCAGCCTCCTGCGCAAAGGCTAAAAAGCGCGGCTCGAGCAGGCGCTCGGGCGCCACGTACATAAGCTGGTAGCGGCCCTCGCGTGCCCGTTTGAGCACGGTATTTTGCTGGGCCGGAGTAAGGCTGGAGTTGAGATAGCTGGGTCGCGCACCCGCCGCGAGCAGCGCGCGGGTCTGGTCCTCCATAAGCGACAGCAGCGGGCTCACCACAAAGGTGATGCCGGGCAGCATAAGCGCAGGCACCTGGTAGCAGATGGACTTGCCAGCGCCCGTGGGCATAACGCCCAGCGCATCGCGGCCGGCAAGAATCGCATCGACCATGCGGTCCTGGCCCAGGCGAAACGAGGTGTAGCCAAAATAGGCGCCGAGCGTGTCGAGCGCCATCTGCTGCATGCTATCGGTCATGGTTTCCTAACGTCAGAATCATCTGCCGCCGATTATACGCCGCCACAGGGACAGCAGCACACGGCCATCGCCCAGACTAGTCATTGGGGACGTTCTTAAACGACTAGTCAAACAAGAACGTCCAATGACTACCCGAGCCATGGCGACGCCGATGTCTTGGCAACGCCAGCGAGCGCCCGTCATTTGAGCCAAGGTGCCGTGAAATGAAAAGGCGCTGACCTTCTGGTCGCGCCTTTGAAATTGAACGGCAGATTGGCCAAATGCCGGGCGCGCAGCGTCGAGCCGTTACGTGGTTTGGTAAAACCACGTAACTACGGCTACATGACCATGACGTAACGGCTACCTACGTAGTACTGCTTGCCCAGCAAGACCGGCTCACCGTTGGGGCCGATAAAGCCGGCGCGCAGGTTGAGCAGCGGATCGTGAGGCGCAATACCCAGCTCGACCGCCTGTTCCGCGTTGGCGCGAACGGCCTCGATATTGCGGTAGCCCGAGGAGGCGATGGGGACACCGCCAATACGCTCGACCTCGGCAAAAATCGATTTGTTCTCGAGGTCAGCCGTCAAAAGCTCGCGATACTGATCGAACGGCACAAAAATGTTCTCCTCAAAGATGGGCTCACCGTCTGCCGTACGCACGCGCTTGATATGAAGCAGCAGCGCGTCCTTCGGCAACCCAAAGAACTCCATCTCGTTTTGGCGCACCGGAACGATCTGCCGGTCGATAACGTGCGCACCGGCCGTCATGCCGTTATCGGCGCATAGCTCAGTAAAGGACTGGAGGCCGTTGGTGTGGAACTGACGGTTAATGTGCGGCGTGGCGACAAAGGTGCCGCGGCCCTGCTGCTTAACTAGGTAGCCATCGGAACACAGTTCCTCGACGGCGCGGCGCACCGTGATACGGCTCACCTCATACTGCTCGGCAAGCTCGAGCTCAGACGGGATGCGCTCCTTGGGTGCATAATCACCCTTCTCAATCGCATCCTTGATTTCATCGTAAATCTGCTGGTAAAGCGGGGCGTTTTTAGGCGTAGGCATATCGGGTCACTCTTATCAAAATAGCGAAATAACTCATACGTATATAACGTCTTTTTATATGTTACCTCAGTTTGATAAAACGATATACCGCATACAGCAAATCCTTATTTGCCGTCGTCCTGCTGCAAACTCTCCTGTTCGTTCAGACGCGCCTGCCTGCTGGCCATGCGCGCCGGCTTGTCGGGATCGGGAACAGCCGTGGGCATGGGCTCGTCGACATGCCCGCCCCACCAGCCGCCCACAAAGTCGAGCGTGTGGAACACGTTGATCACGGCGCCGGGGTCCACATCGCACACCAGCTTGACGATATCCTGGCTCTCGTAGGTCGAAACAACGGTGTGCAGCAGGTACATCTTTTCGCGGCTGTACCCGCCGATGACCTCGGCACAGCTAATGCCATGCTGAAAATGGTCGACATAGGCAGTCATGATCTCGTCGGCCTTACGCGTCGTGATCTGTAGCGTCACGCGGTCGTAGCGGCGATAGAAGCTGTCGATGGTCTTGGTCGAAATAAACTGGAACACGATGGAATATGCCGCGTTGTCCCAGCCAAACATAAAACCGAAGATCGCCAGGATAGCGCAGTTAAAGCCAAAGATGACGCCCCAGATGGTCTTACCCGTGTGGTTGGACACCCACAGCGCGATGAAGTCGGTGCCGCCGGTCGATGCGCCGGACTTAAGCGCGATAGCGGCGCCCAGGCCCGAGACCACGCCGCCAAAGATGATGAGCATAATCTTGTCGCCCAAAAACGGTGCAAAGTGAAAGATGTTGAGGAACAGCGACGAGAGCACAACCTGCATCATCGAGAAGATGACGAAGCGCTTGCTGATGCCGCTCCAGCACAGGAGTGCCACGGGAATGTTGAGCGCGAGCATGCCGAGCGAGGTGTCGATATGGACGCCGCCGAGCGAGGTGACGCGATCGAGCAGGACCGCGACGCCGGTGAGGCCGCTGGGAAGCAGGTCGGCGGGCCGAATGAACGCCTGGATCAGAAATGTCTGAAGAACGGCGGAAATCGTGACCGCCACGGCAGTAATAGCGCGGCGGACGATGGTGAGGCGGCCGAGCACGAGCACTCGATCCGTGAGCTGATCGATGGCGTTCGCCACGTAGGCTCCTTTCGAAGGCAGATGTAGTTGTGGGGGATGCCGGCGATTGTAGCATGGAGCGCGAGGAGGCGCTTCAATTCACCCTCTCTCGACAACCAAAACGGGCCAAAACGGGCCAGCAACCCCCGGGACTGCGGACGATTTCTTGGACCGCTACGCGGCCCTTCCCAGCGCGGCGCGGA
>CATYZI010000045.1 GCA_958415625.1 uncultured Collinsella sp.
CTTCGTTAAACGGACGCTAGGGAGCCACCCTTACACCAACATTTTCGACGCGATCTCGGCACAAGCATGCTCGACGGATTCTATGGGAGTTATTACAGCTTGAATCAGTTGGTATTCGACGCATTTGATGCTCCCGTCTCCATAATAGGAATCTTTTTCGGTGCATCCTATGCAGTAAATGCGACGGCCTACATTGCAGCAGATTTCTTCTCATCGCGTTTCGGGAAAAGAAATACCATGCTCGGCTCGATGCTAATCGAGGCTGGCCTTTTCCTGATTCTTCCGTGGCTCGCTTCAAATCCTCTGTGCTTGTTTGGCCTTAGCATGGTGCTTTGCTTTCTCCCAGAAGTGGTGTACATCACTTCGGAAAACTTAATCCAAGACGCGATAGCGGACGATCTCCGCGCGACGGTCCTTTCCGTCGCGTCTCTGGTAAGGGCCCTCTTTTCCGCAATGTTTTTCTCCATATTTGGATATGTGCTGGGGTTATATCCCATTCAGATAGCGCTCGGTGTTATTGGCGCAATCGCGATAGCAATTACCGCCGTTGTTTCTTTAAAAATGGTAGGAATACATGTCTCCAAGAATTGATATATCGATTGACGAGCTGCCCGAAGCGTCGAGCCTTCTTGATGGACATGACTATTCGTCACAAATCATTCAGCGTATCGCCGGGGTTCCAGTAATACTCGATGCATCGGGATGCCCTGGTAGTCATTGGGGACGTTCTTAAACGACTAGTCGTTGGGGACGTTCTTGTTTGACTAGTCGTTTAAGAACGTCCCCAATGACTAGGTTGGGCATATTGCTTTGCGAGTTTATTCAATTTGTTTTGACGGCCATTAAGCGGTTTACCTGCTTAAAGTAATTATTGTTATACATCTGCCATCAAAAATAATGCTCAAAAAATCGTCCGAGAAGCCGCAGTGCATTTTTTGATGCGTCGTGCGTCAAGCGATTTGGCAAGTGTTTGGTTAGATATTGGTCAGGTTTGGGGCAACCTTGCCAAAAACTTGACGGATTCAAATCTAGACGTCGACAAATGAACACTTTGATTGCGCTCCAAGCAAAAAACTGGGCTGATTATCGATAATCGCTTCCAATCGTCCCTTGCCAAGCGGTGCCCTCGCGTACAATCTGCTCCGACATTCGCGCGCCGCCTGGCGCTTAAGAGGGGAGGACCCCATGGCAAACGAGATCTGGACCATCAAGCGTTGTCTCGAGTGGACCAAGGAGTACCTGGCCGAGCGCGGCGAGGAGCATCCCCGTCTTTCTGCCGAGTGGTTGCTGTGCGCGGCTACGGGTCTGGCGCGTATCGACTTATATATGCGCATGGACGAGACGCTCGACGCGGCCCAGCTCGAGACCATGCATGCGGCTGTCGTCCGCCGCGCCAAAGGCGAACCGCTGCAGTACATCACGGGTAGCACGCAGTTCCGCATGATCGACGTTGCCTGCGCCCCCGGCGTGCTCATCCCGCGTCCCGAGACCGAGATGCTCGTCGAGGAAGTCCTCAACTACCTGGACGCCGAGGTGTTGAGCCCCGAGGCCGGCACCCGCCAGCGTGTTGAGTTGCCTTGGAACGACGAGGTCGAGCAGGCTCGCAAGGCCGGGGCCGCGCTGGCCGATGAGCGCGCGACTGCCGAGCGCCGTGCCGCAAACTTAACGGCTGCCGATGAAGCCGCGCTGGGCAGCGATGTGCTCGGTAGCCGCGCCTATGCCGAGGAGCTGGCTGACCGCGAGGCCGAGGAAGCTGCCGCGCAGGCCGCAGAAGCCGAAGCTGGGGCCGCAGAAGCCGCCGAGCCCGAGCTCGACGAATACGGCATCGCTATCGAGGACGACGACCAGGAGGCTGCCCCCGCGCAAGACGCTGCCGAAGCCAGTGCCCCCGCTCCCGTCGAGCCCCGCATTGCCCGCGTCCTCGAGGTCGGCTGCGGCACGGGCTGTATCTCGCTTTCGCTTGCCTGGGAGCGCCGCGGCCACGTCACCTGCACCGCTACCGATATTGAGACGCGTGCCATCGACCTGGCAACCAAAAACCGCGATGCGCTTGGCCTTGCGGCGGACGAGGTCGCGTTCAGCCTCACCAACCTGGTGAGCTCCATTCCCCGCGAAGAGTGGGGCACCTTTGACGTGCTCGTCTCCAATCCGCCCTACATTCCCACCGATGTCATGCGCTCGCTGCCGCACGAGGTCAAGGACTTTGAGCCCGACCTGGCGCTCGAGGGCGGTGCCGATGGCCTCGATATCTTCCGCCGCCTGCTCAACGCGGCGCCCTACATGTTGCGCGCCGGCGGCCTCTTTGCCTGCGAGCTCTACGAGGGCGCGCTCGACGCTGCGGCCGAGCTCTGTCGCCAGGCAGGCCTTTCGGACGTGCGCATCGTCCACGACCTCACCGATCGCCCCCGCATCGTCCGAGCCATCGTCACCGAGCCCAAACAGCGTCAGTAATATTTATTAACTGATTTATCAAAAACTATAAACTAGTTTATAATTATTCCAGTTGACAGCTGGGGGCCATGATGAAGCAACGATTTACCTATGACTGCGTTCTCATAAAAGAAGACGACGGTTACTGCGCTAGCTTTCCACAGATCCCTGGCGCCTTTGCCGACGGTGACACGCGTGAAGAAGCAATAGCACATGCAAGCGAGGCACTGATGGCGTTTTTGGCCGACGACCTCAACAACGGTTTGACTCCGGCTGAGTACGAGCGTTCGGCCGAGGTCGTGGCCCTTTCGGTCGAAATCGACCATGAGAGCGCGAGAGAAGCGGCGTGTCGGACATTTAAAGACGCGGCAGCGGACCTCAGGGTCTCCGCACCGCGGATCACCGCGCTGGTCAAAGCAGGCAAGCTCGATGTTGAGCTTGTCGACGGCCGTCGGATGATAACGATAGACAGTATCGAGCGTTACGCCGCCCAAGAACGTCACGCCGGAAGACCAAAGAAGTTCGTAGCCGTCCAATAACCACCTCACTTTCACCGACTACTACAGCCGCTCACCAAACCAACATGCGCTCTGGGCAAATAGGTTGAACGTTTCGTGCGAGAATGCCCCACAGTAAACAAACTTGCATCAGAGCGTAAGGGGCTGGCATACACATGCAGACGGTCTATCGGGTATACGAGGGGGCGCGCGAGCCGCATCGGCTTGCCGTCGAGCGCACGGCCGAGGTGCTCGGTCGCGGCGGCCTGGCTTTGATCCCGACCGAGACCGTCTACGGTGTCGCCGTGGCAGTCAACGCCTTCTCGGACGCCGTGCCCCAAGATACAAGCGAATTCCCATCGTGGCCGCGCGATCCGCAGGCTGCCGTCAATGGCGCCGCAGTTCCTGCGCTCGGCACCGGCTATCGCCGTATCTTCACTCTCAAGCAACGTGAACTCACGCAAACCGTCGCTTGGCTGGTCGATGGCGTCGAAGCACTCGACCGCTATGGCGTGGATATCCCTAACGAGGCCCGCGTACTCGCGCGACGATGCTGGCCGGGAGCTCTGACTATCGTGATTGAGGCAGCCCCCTGCGTGCCGACCTTTATGCGCGCCGCCGATGACACGGTGGCTCTTCGCGCGTCGGCCTCGCCTGTGGTGCAGGCGCTCATCCGCGCCTGCGGCAGTCCACTTGCCTGCACGAGCGCCAACACGCACGGCGCGCCCTCGCCGGCAAGCTTTGCCGCCGTCGAGGGTCGCATCCTGGAGGGGGTCGATGTTGCCGTCGACGCCGGTGAGACCCCGTGTCGCGACGCCTCGACCATCGTGTCGTTTCAGCACGGCGAGCTCCAGATCCTGCGCCAAGGCGCACTTCCCGCATCAGAGATCGAACGGGTCCTGTCCGACCCGATGCAATAGAAAGGTTTAAGCGATGTCGTTGAATCTGGGCAGCCTGGGCATGGAAGATGCCTCGTTTGACTTTGGCGGTTCCTACATCATGGCGCTCGACTGCGGAACCACCTCGGTACTTGCGACCATCGTCGACGAGTACGGCTGCATCGTCGCGCAGGCACGTCGCAGCGTCAAAACCAGCTTCCCGCGTCCCGGTTGGGTAGAGCAAGACCCCATGGCGGTCCTTGCCAGCCAGATCGCGGTCATGATGGAAGTCCAGTTTAAGAGCGGTATCCACTCCGATCGCATTGCCGCCATCGGCATCTCCAACCAGCGCGAGACCACGGTGGTCTGGGACCGCGTGAGCGGCCAGCCGATCTATAACGCCATCGTATGGCAGTGCCGCCGTACCGCGTCGGTAATCGAGGCGTTGGTTGAACAGGGTTGCGAGGAGTTGGTGCGCTCCCGCACGGGACTCACGCTCGACCCGTATTTCTCGGCCTCCAAGGTGCAGTGGATTCTCGACAACGTCGACGGCGCACGCGAGAGCGCGGCGGCGGGCGACCTCATGTTTGGCACCATCGACACCTGGCTCATCTACAACCTCACCGGCGGCCAGGTCTTTGCTACCGACTACACCAACGCCAGCCGCACGGCACTCTTTAATATCCATACCTTGGATTGGGACGACGACCTGCTGGCGCTCTTCGACGTTCCGCGCTCCATGATGCCCGAGGTTCGCTGGAGTTCGGGCGACTACGGCCGCGTCGCGAGCGACATCATGACCAATATGCCGCCCATCATGGGTGTGGCAGGCGATCAGCAGGCGTCGCTGTTCGGCCACTGCTGCTTCCATCCCGGTCAGACCAAAAACACCTATGGTACGGGCTGCTTTATGCTCATGAACACCGGCGACGAGATTGTCGAATCCAAGAACGGCCTGGTCTCCACGATCGGTATCGCCGCGGACGGCAAGGTCAGCTATGCGCTCGAGGGCTCCATCTTTGCCGCCGGCTCAACCATGAACTGGCTGCGCAACAACATGGGCATTATCTCCAGCGTGAGCGAGTCGGCGCAGCTCGCCGCTTCGATCAACGACAACGAGGGCTGCTACTTCGTTCCCGCCTTTGCGGGCTTGGGTGCTCCCTGGTGGGACCCGCGCGCCCGCGGCATCGTGTGCGGCCTGACCGGCGCCTCGAGCCGCGCGACCATCGTGCGCGCGGCCTGTGAGTCCATGGCCTACCAGAGCTACGACGTATTGCGTGCCATGGAGCAAGACGTGGGGCTTTCAATCGAGCGCCTGTCAGTTGACGGCGGTGCCTCGCGCAACGAGTTCATCATGCAGTTCCAAGCCGACCTGCTGGATATCCCCGTGCTGCAGTGCGAGACGGTGGAGACCACGGCGATCGGTGCCGCGTACCTGGCCGGCCTTGCCGTCGGCTATTGGGAGGATTTGGAGGAGCTGGAGCAAAACGCTCAGATCGTCAAAATCTTCCATCCTCACATGTCCGCCGAGCGCCGTGAGAGCAACCTCGCTGGTTGGCGTGATGCCGTCAAGCGCTCGCTCAGCACCGCTCAGTAGGGCTGCGACGAGCTGCTCGATACAACAAACCGTTAAACTTATGCATGGCGCGCGGCAACAACGTCGCCGTGTGCCTTGTCAGCAAGGCCATCTTCCGGCCGCAACGAAAGGGGCTTCAACCCATGACCGTCACCTACGATACGTCCCGTGTGACCCTTGTCGATCACCCGCTCGTCCAGCACAAGCTGTCGATCCTGCGCGATAAGAGCACCGGCACCAATCAGTTCCGCCAGCTCGTGCGCGAGCTCGCGCTTTTTGACGGCTACGAGGCCATGCGCGACCTGCCCATGGAAGACGTCGAGGTCGAGACCCCCATCACCACCGCAACGTTTAAGCAGCTCGCCGGCAAGAAGCTCGCCATCGTTCCCATCCTGCGTGCAGGCCTTGGTATGGTCGACGGTATCCTCGACCTGGTGCCCTCCGCTCGCGTGGGCCATATCGGCATGGAGCGCGACGAGGTTACCCACGAGCCGCATGAGTATTACTGCAAGATGCCCAAGGATATCGACCAGCGCATTTGCCTGGTTGTCGACCCCATGCTGGCCACGGGTGGCTCAGCCGAGATGGCTATCAGCTACCTGCGCGAGCGTGGTGTCAAGGACATCCGCATGCTGTGCATCGTCGCGGCCCCCGAGGGCCTCAAGTCGCTGATCGAGAAGGACCCAGATGTGCATATCTATACCTGCGCCATCGATGACCATCTCAACGAGGCCGCCTACATCGTTCCCGGCCTGGGCGACGCCGGCGACCGCATCTACGGCACGCTCTAGTCGTTGGGCCTTGTCGGCTACGGTCACAAATACGAAGAAACGGTGCGCGCGGGCGAGCAAAAGACGCCTACGCGCACTCCTGTTAACGGACGTTTTGCCCTGCGGGGTTCGAGAAAAACGTATTACCGTACCTGCGGCATAAAGAAGGTCTTAAGAAAACGAACAGGTGCGTATTAACCGATGCTTTTTCGGTTGTACTTTAGCGATTGGCTCGTACAATAGTCACCAATGTTTGGCGGGAACTGTTCTGTGAAGCGTTAAAAGGAAAGTGAGGACGCCAGTGTTTCAGATAGCCGATCTGCTCGCTATCGTTGCAGGCGCCATCGCGGGCGCGGTCGCCTTTCTTCCCTTTGTTTTTACGCTCAAGCCGGTTCTTGACGATAAGCAGAATGCGGACATGCTCAAGGGCATGGTGAGTCTGGCGGTCTCGGCAATCGCCCTGCTCGTCTTTACCTTGGTTGTGTTTGTGTTGTTCGGAGAGGCATTTCGCATGTTCCTCCTGGGCGAGGCGATCGGCTTCGTGGCCTTTATGGCTGCCTGCACGGTTCGTGTCGTCAAGGCGCTGCGAGATCCTCATGAGGTCGAAAGGTAAGTCGTGGAAATTTTTGAAAAGCTGCCTGATGAGATTAATCATCTGGTCAGCGAGTTCAGCTCCACCCCTGTCGTGGGCGATCTGAGCTGCGGCATCACGCAGTACTCGTTTTGGCTGATCGTCTCCACGATCGTGCTCCTGATCGTCCTGGCCGTGTTCAAGAAGAAGCAGACCCTGGTTCCCAAGGGCTTCTTCGTCAACGGTTTCGAGTACATCATCGAGTACGTCGAGAACGATATCGGCAAGGGTGTCGTGGGTGAGAACTGGAAGAAGCACTTCCCGTTCCTGTGCTCGCTTTTCCTGTTCATCCTGATCAATAACATGATCGGCCTGATCCCGGGAATGAAGCCCGGCACCGGCGCAATCGGCTCCACCGCCGCACTCGCCATTTTCGCCTTCGTGTACTTCATCTACTACGGATGCAAGGCTCACGGCGTGATCGGCTACATCAAGAGCCTCGCCCCGCAGGGCGTGAGCTTCCCGATGAACGTGCTCGTGTGGGTCGTCGAGCTTTTCTCGACCTTCCTGCGCCTCATCACGCTCGCCGTCCGTCTGTTCTGCAACATGTTCGCAGGACACGTGGTCATGGGCTCGTTCGCCATCATGGCGAGCATGTTCATGCAGCCGCTGCTTCAGCAGGTTTCCGCGGCCCACGCCGTCGGTGCCCTGCCTTCGCTGGCCTGGCTTGCCATCCTCATCCTGATCTATGCGATCGAGCTTGTGGTCGGCGCCATCCAGGCTTACGTCTTCACGGTCCTTACCGCCGTGTATGTCTCCGAGGCAGAGGAGGTCGCGGAGGAGGAGTAGTCTTCCGTTCGCGCCTTAAAGGTAAGGCAATTCGTTAAACCGCCGGTGCCCGTACCCATGGAGCCCGGCAGTTATAAAAAGGTTATCCTGCGTGAAATAAGACACGCACGACAAAGGAGGAATCGTGGGAGTTATCGGTTACGGTCTCGGTGTTATCGGCGCTGGTCTTGCTATCGGCCTGTCTGCTCTGGGTGCTACGGGTGCTATGGCCCGTCAGCCTGAGGTCCAGGGCCGCGTGTTCACCGTCTTCATCATGGGCTCCGCCTTCGGCGAGGCTCTGGCTCTGATCGGCTTCGTTGTCGCGCTGATCGTTAAATAGCACGGAGCGTCAAGTATGAATCTTTCATCCCAGAAGAGCGCGATCGCACTCTCCGCGTCCGCGGCCGCGCTGCTCATGCCGGTTTCCGCGTTCGCTGAGGACGGCGCTGCCGGTGCGGACATCCTCATCCCTAAGATGGCGGAGTTCATCCCGGCGCTTATCGCCTTCCTGATTATCTGGATCGTGCTGGCCAAGGTTGCCCTGCCGGGTATCATGAAAACCATGGAGGAGCGCGGCAAGAAGATCGAGGAGAGCCTCGACGAGGCCGAGAAGACCAAGCAGGAGGCTATCGCCAAGCGCGCTGAGTCCGACTCGATCGTCACCGACGCCCGTCGTCAGGCTGCCGACATCGTTCTCGAGGCCCGTAAGGACGCCGAGTCCGAGCGCGCCCGTATCATCGAGGCTGCTCACAAGGAGGCCGAGGAGATCATCGCCAAGGCCCATACGACCGTCGAGGACGAGCGCAAGTCCATCTACGCCGGTGCCGCGAGCTCCATCGCCGACCTGTCCGTTGCCGTCGCCACCAAGATCGTGGGCGAGGCACTCGAGGACGAGGCCGAGCAGAAGAAGCTCATCGAGCGCTACATCCAGGAAGCAGGTAGCCTGAATGCCGACTAGCCGCTATCAGGACAAGGTGCTCGAGACCTACGCGCGCTCCCTTCTGGAAGCCGCTAAGGCCGAGAACCATGTGTTCGAGGACCTCGAGATGATCGAGCGCCTGGCTTCTGCCAGCCCCGAGATCATCGCCGTGCTCGACACCATGTCCAAGCGCGACCAGCTCGACCTTCTTCCCAAGGTGGCAGCTGCCTTTAAGTATGTTGCCGAGGAAGACGAGGATGTAGTGGGCGTGACCGTCACCACGGCGATCCCGCTCGACGACGAGCTGCGTCAAACCATCACTAAGAAATGCGAGCAGGACTTCGGCCGCAAGGTATTCCTTATCGAGCAGGTCGATCCGTCTATCGTGGGCGGCCTGGTGCTCGAGGCCCGCGGCGAGCGTCGTGACATTTCCGTCAAGACGCAGCTGCGCGTCGCGCAGGAGACCCTCGCAAACTCTGCTAATTCGTACGGAGGTGAAGCCTAATGTCCGAAACCCTCAATGCCCAGGATATCGCCAAGAAACTGCAGGAGCAGCTCACGAGCCTCTCCGCGACGGTCGATACGCATGAGGTTTCAACGGTCGACGAGGTAGGCGACGGCATCGCGCGCGTCTCCGGCCTCAAGAGCGCCATGGCAGGCGAGCTTCTGGAGTTCAAGAGCTCCGATACCGGTGAGACCGTCTTCGGCCTTGCCCAGAACCTTGACCGTGACGAGGTCGGCGCCGTTCTGTTCGGTGCCGTCGACTCCATCAAGGAAGGTGACGAGTGCCGCACCACTGGCCGCATTATGGATATCCCCGTGAGCCGCGCCATGCTCGGCCGCGTCGTCAATCCGCTCGGTCAGCCCATCGACGGCCTGGGTGATATCGTCGCCACGCACCGTCGCCCCATCGAGTTCAAGGCCCCCGGCGTCATCGACCGTACCCCGGTGTGTGAGCCGGTTCAGACCGGTCTGCTCGCTATCGACTCCATGGTGCCTATTGGCCGCGGTCAGCGTGAGCTCATCATCGGCGACCGTAAGACCGGTAAGACCGCCATCGCCATCGACGCTATCCTCAACCAGCGCGGCAAGGGCATGGTCTGCATCTATGTCGCCATCGGCCAGAAGGCCTCCACGGTTGCCAACATCCGCGAGACCCTCGCTCAGCACGGTGCGCTCGACTACACCATCATCGTTTCGGCCACCGCTGCCGATTCCGCCCCTATGCAGTACATCGCGCCTATGGCCGGTGCCGCTATCGGCGAGTTCTTCATGTACAACGGTGAGGACGGCAAGCCCGCCAGCGAGACCAACCCCGGTGGCCACGTGCTCGTCATCTACGACGACCTGTCCAAGCAGGCTGTGGCTTACCGTCAGATGTCGCTGACGCTGCATCGTCCGCCCGGACGCGAGGCCTATCCTGGCGACATCTTCTACCTGCACTCTCGTCTGCTCGAGCGTGCCGTCAAGATGTCCAAGAAGAACGGTTACGGCTCCATGACGGCACTGCCGATCATCGAGACCCAGGACGGCGACGTTTCGGCCTACATTCCGACCAACGTCATTTCCATTACCGATGGTCAGATCTACCTGCAGTCCGAACTCTTCTTCCAGGGCCAGCGCCCGGCAGTCGACGTGGGCATCTCCGTGTCCCGCGTCGGTGGCGATGCGCAGACCAAGGCCATGAAGCAGGTCGCCGGCAACCTCCGTCTGGACCTCGCTTCCTATCAGGAGCTCGCCGGCTTTACGCAGTTCGGCTCCGACCTTGACGAGGCCACGCAAAAGCAGCTTACCCACGGCGCTCGCATGACCGAGCTCCTTAAGCAGCCGCGCTACAAGCCGTTCGAGGTTGGCGAGCAGATCGTTACGCTGTTCGCTGGCAACGAGGGCTTCCTGGATGACCTGGAGATCGCCGACGTGCTGCCGTTCCGCGCCGAGCTCATCGAGTACATGGACAATGGCTTTGGCTCGCTGCTCGACAAGGTTCGCGCCAAGAAGATCGATGATGACACCAAGGCTGAGCTCTTGCGCGTCATCGGCGACTTCAAGCAGCAGTTCATGGCCAAGCACCATTCGGATGTTTCTGGATCAGAGGAGAACTAAGCCCCATGGCCAACCTTCGCGACATTAAGAAGCGAATCTCCTCGGTTACCACGACCAAGCAGATCACGCGCACGATGGAGATGGTCTCTACGGCCAAGATCCGTCGTGCCCTCGATCGCTCCAAGCAGGCCGAGCCCTATAAGGAGGCGCTGACCGACGTCATGTTGACGGTCGCCGGCGACGCCTCCTGTTCGGGCACCGATCCCATGCTGCAGAAGCATGAGAGCGTCAAGCATGGCCTGATTGTCGTTATTGCCTCGGACCGCGGCCTTGCCGGCGGTTTCAATACGACGGTGGAGCGCACGGCCGAAAAGCTCGCCGCTTCTTGGGCGAACGACGGCATCGAGTGCGAGATCATCGCGTGCGGGCGTAAGCCGGCCACGTATTTCCGTGACCGCGCAAACGTTGTCATGCACTTTGAGGGCAACTCCTCTGAGCCCGATTTCAATCAGGCCCGCATGATCTCCTCTCATATCTGCGATGCGTATCGTGCCGGTGAGCTTGACCGTGTCGAGCTTGTCTACCACCACGCCAAGAACCGCGTGGATCAGGAGCTTCGCGTCGAGCATCTGTTGCCGCTCGACCCCGAGATGATCGCTATGGCCCACGGTCCGCGTAAGAACGAGACCGACGCCCCTAAGCGCATCTCGTCCACGTTCGAGTTCGTGCCCTCTCCCGAGCA
Source organism: uncultured Collinsella sp. (assembly GCA_958415625.1). Classification (GTDB taxonomy): domain Bacteria; phylum Actinomycetota; class Coriobacteriia; order Coriobacteriales; family Coriobacteriaceae; genus Collinsella. Next base: position 11,255 of record CATYZI010000045.1, read on the forward strand.
TGTTCTCGGCAAGCTTGTGCCGTCTTATATCCTGACGGTCATCTACCAGGCCCTGATCGATTCGGCGGCTGCCGAGCAGGGTGCACGCCGCAAGGCCATGCACTCCGCGACGGAAAACGCCACCGCGATCATCTCGACCCTTACCCGCACGTATAGTCGCGTGCGCCAGGCTTCGATCACGACCGAGATTAACGAGATCGTCGGCGGAGCCTCAGCATTGGAGGAACAGTAATGGCTAATAACACCGTAAAGCTTGCGGTCGAGGAAGCCACCAAGAAGACGACTGCCGGTGATGGTCGCATCGTGCGAATCATCGGTCCTGTCGTCGACGTCAAGTTTGACGGCGCGGTGCCCCCGATCTACAACGCGCTCACGGTCGAGGCCGAGACCCCGATCGGTCATCTGAGCACGATCCTCGAGGTCGAGAGCCAGCTTCCGGGCGGTGTGGTCCGCACGGTCGCCATGTCCTCGACCGACGGCCTGCAGCGCGGCCTCATCGCCACCGATACCGGTGAGCCCATGAAGATGCCCGTTGGCCCCAAGACGCTCGGTCGCATTTGGAACGTCATGGGCAAGCCCGTCGACGGCAAGCCCATGCCCGAGGTGGAGGAGTTCTATCCCATCCACCATGCAGCGCCCCGCTTTGACGAGCTCACCACCAAGACCGAGATCTTCGAGACCGGCATCAAGGCCGTCGACCTGCTCGAGCCCTACATCCGTGGCGGCAAGACGGGCCTGTTCGGTGGCGCCGGCGTCGGCAAGACCGTTCTGATTCAGGAGCTCATCAACAACCTCGCCCAGGAGCATGGCGGCACCTCGGTGTTCACCGGCGTCGGCGAGCGTACCCGCGAGGGCACCGACCTGTTCCTCGAGATGAGCGAGTCTGGCGTTATCGACAAGACCTGCTTGGTTTATGGTCAGATGAACGAGCCGCCCGGAGCGCGTCTGCGCATCGGTCTGGCCGGCCTTACCACCGCTGAGTATTTCCGTGATCGCGGCCAGGACGTTCTGCTGTTCATCGACAACATCTTCCGCTTCTCCCAGGCAGGTTCCGAGGTTTCCGCACTGCTGGGCCGTATGCCGTCCGCCGTTGGTTACCAGCCCACGCTGGCAACCGAGATGGGCGACCTCCAGGAGCGCATTACCTCGACCAAGACGGGTTCCATTACCTCCGTCCAGGCTGTCTACGTCCCCGCAGACGACCTGACCGACCCGGCGCCTGCCACGACGTTTACGCACCTCGACGCCACCACGGTTCTTTCGCGTAGCATTTCGTCGCTCGGCCTGTTCCCGGCTATCGACCCGCTCGCATCTTCCTCCGACGCTCTCGATCCCTCGATCGTTGGCGAGGAGCACTACCGTGTCGCCGTCAAGGTCCAGGAGCTCCTGCAGGAGTACTCCGACCTTCAGGACATCATCGCCATTCTGGGTATGGACGAGCTGTCCGAGGAGCAGCGCCTTACGGTCAACCGTGCCCGTAAGATTCAGCAGTTCCTCTCGCAGTCCTTCCACGTCGCCGAGAAGTTCACCGGCAACCCCGGTGTCTACGTCCGCGTCGAGGATACCGTCCGCTCTTTTGCCGAGATTGTCGACGGCAAGGCCGATGACCTGCCCGAGCAGGCTTTCCGCTATGCTTCCACGATTGAGGACGTGCGCGAGCGCGCCCGCAAGATGGGGGAGAAGTAGGTTATGCGTATCCGCATCGTGTGCCCCGTGAGCTGCGCCTATGAGGGCGACGCTGCGTTTGTGTCGATTCCGTCCACGGATGGCGAGTTTGGCGTTCTGCCTGCTCACTCCAGCGAGATCTGCACGATCGACCGCGGTTACGTTCGCGTTTCCGATAAGGCCATGGGCACTGTCGACCACACGTTTGCCGTGGCCGGCGGCTATGCCCAGGTTGCGGACGATGTCGTGACCGTTCTCGCCGAGCGCGCTTGCGATTTGGCGACCGTCGATGCCGACAAGCTTAAAGCTGATATTCAAGGTTTTGAAGAGAAGCTGGGTAATTTGTCGGAGGATGATGCACGCCGCGCCTACCTCTATAATGAAATCGCATGGTGTAAGCTCAAGCTTGCCCAATAGTCAAACGATTTAGCGTTCGACCATTTGCGAACACATCATGCCCGGGATGGCCCAGCCACCCCGGGCATGCTTTTTGAAAGGGTAGACCTTGGATATTATCCGCGTTGAGGGTGGCCACGCCATCGGAGGCTCCGTGCCCGTCTCGGGCGCCAAGAACTCCGCGCTCAAACTCATGGCGGCAACGCTTCTGGCGCCGGGCAAGACGACGCTGCAGAACGTGCCCGATATTTCCGATGTCCACGTGATGGGCAAGGTGCTCAAGGGCATGGGCGCTACGATCGATGTTCTCGACGAGCACACGCTCGAGATTGATACCTCTCAGGTCGATTCATGGGAGGCCCCCTACGAGCTCGTTGCCAAGATGCGCGCTTCCACCGCCGTCATGGGACCCCTGCTGGGCCGCTTCCATCGCGCCAAAATTGCCATGCCGGGCGGCTGCAACCTGGGTGCTCGCAAGATCGATATGCACATTCTGGGTCTCGAGGCCCTGGGCGTTGAGTTCGATACCGCCCACGGCTACATCAACGCTAATGCGCCCCAAGGTCTGCGCGGTACCACCGTCACGCTCGAGTTCGCCAGTGTCGGTGCGACCGAGAACCTCATTATGGCATCCGTGCGCGCGAAGGGTACCACGGTTATCGACAATGCCGCCCGCGAGCCCGAGATTGTCGATCTCGCCAACATGCTCAACGAGATGGGCGCCAAGATTGTAGGCGCCGGTACGCCCGTCGTGACTATCGAAGGCGTGGAAGAGCTCCATCCCGTTACCCATCGCGTGGTGGGCGACCGCATCGAGGCCGGTACCTTTATCGTTGCCGGTGCGTTGATGGCCGACGATCGCGGTGTCGATGTCACGGGCTTTTGCCCCATTCACTTGGGCATGGTGCTCAAGAAGATGGAGCTCATGGGTATCGACTGCGAGCGCGTCGAGGATGGCGTCCATGTGAACCGTGCCGAGCGTATCAAGCCGGTCGACATCCAGACGCTTCCGTTCCCCGGCTTCCCGACGGACATGCAGGCGCAGATTATGGTACTCTCCGCCCTTGCCGATGGTAGCTCCGTTATCACCGAGAACATCTTCGAGAATCGCTTTATGTTTGCCTCTGAGCTGGTACGCATGGGTGCCGACATTCGTATCGAGAGCCATCATGCCATGATTCATGGCGTCAAGGGCTTCTCGGGTGCACAGGTTACCTCGCCCGATCTGCGTGGCGGAGCGGCCCTCGTCGTAGCGGGCTTGATCGCCGACGGGACGACCGAGGTTTCGGCTATCCATCACATCAAGCGCGGCTACGAGCAGTTTGTCGAAAAGCTGCAGGCGCTCGGCGCGCATGTCGAGCATGCTACCGTCCCCGATCCCGTCATCTACTAATACAGGTTGCCTATGTTTAATAAAAAGCCCCTCGCGGATACCACCACCCGAAGACCCTCAACTGGTGCGCAGGCCAAGATCTACAGTCGCGATAACGTGGCTCGCTATTCCGAGCGAGCTCGCCAACGTCGCCGTAGCCACACGATTCGTCACGTCGCGCTCATTGTCGTGCTTGGCGTGCTGCTGAGTGCCACTACCGCTGCCGGCCTGTGGTTTGCCACCATTATGGGCAAGCTCGGCGATTCTAATGTCATTACCGACAATCTGCGTCGGGTTCTGGTTGACACCGATGAGGCAAAGGATCCGTTCTACGTGCTGCTTCTTGGCACCGACGGCCGTCCGGGCGAGGATACGTATCGTGCCGACTCGATTATCCTGGCACGCATCGACCCCACGCAAAAGCAGGCGACGCTCATTTCCGTTCCGCGCGACACCAAGGTCGAGTACAAGGGCGAGACCATGAAGATCAACGCCTGCCATACCGTTGGCGGCGCCGAGGCCATGGTCGAGGCGGTCAACGAGCTGTGCGGTGTTCAGATTTCCCACTATGCCGAGGTCAGCTTCGACGGTATGCAGGCGCTGATTGATTCGGTTGGCGGTATCGACATTAACGCAACCGATGATGTTGACGACCCTGAGCACCTGGATATTAAGATTACCGCTGGCCAGCAGCATATGGACGGTGCCACCGCCCTTACCTATGCCCGCTGCCGCTACACCTATGCCGACGGCGATTACACGCGCATGCGCCACCAGCGTCAGGTGCTTGGCGCCCTTGCCAACCAGATTCTCAATAACTTCGATGCCACGAAGATTTTTGGCCTGGTTAATTCGCTGTCCGATATGCTCGTAACCGATATGAGCGTTCAGGATATCGTGGCTACGGTCAACGCCATGCGCGGTATGGATGTCGACGGTATCTACTCGGCCAACCTGCCCTCGTACGCCGACGACAGCACCATGATCGACGGTGTGAGCTACGTCTTTGTCTACGAGGACGAGCTCAAGGAAATGATGGAGCGCGTCGATGCTGGCAAGGATCCCAAGGGTCCCAACACCATGGGTCTTTCCGACGGTTCCAGCTCTACGATCGGCGACCTGAACAACAACACGTCTGACGATTACGCAAACGGTACCGCAACCTCATCGGTCAGCTCTGACGATTCCGATGACTCAAGCGATTCGAGCGATTCGGACTACTACGAAGAGCCCACCGGCGACGGCAACGGCTACGAAGCCAATTATTAGGGTTACGCGGGCTTACCAGCCCGCGTAACCAGTTGACGCTGCAAACCCGCCAGAGCGGCAATCTGCCTTTCAACTTCGGCGGCATGATCAAAATAGTTCCGCCGTTCTGCCGAACGGCGGACCGGTTGACGCTGCGCGGGCCGCATTTGGACAATCTGACGTTCAACTTCAAGGGCGCGACC
>CATYZI010000046.1 GCA_958415625.1 uncultured Collinsella sp.
ATGCCGAAATGGCGCGAAGCACGCGGTTGACAAAACCATAGAGACACGTCCCAAAAAGACTGGTTACAATTACGTGCAGCATACAAACACCGGGAGGGATCGTGGCAAAAAAGCCTCAGCACGCTCAGAACAACCAGCGCAGTCAGCAGGGCAAACAGGGCCAGCAGCAAAAGCGCGGCGGTAAGGCGCAGGCCACGGTCGCCCGCACCAAGCATTCCCAAGCGACGCCCGCCCGCCCCTGGCGTCCGGGCCGCGACAAGTTCCTCCCCGTCAGCCGCGCCGACATGGATGCACGTGGCTGGGACCAGTGCGACTTTGTCTACATCTGCGGCGATGCCTACGTGGACCATCCGAGCTTTGGCATGGCCATCATCAGCCGCGTGCTCGATGCGCATGGCTACAAGGTGGGTATCATCTGCCAGCCCGACTGGACCGACCCCGCCAGCATCACGGTGCTCGGCGAGCCTCGCCTGGGCTTTCTCGTCAGCGCCGGCAACATGGACTCCATGGTCAACCACTATTCGGTGACCAAGCACCGCCGCCACTCCGACGCCTACACCCCCGGCGGCAAGGAGGGGCGCCGTCCCAACCGAGCCGTCACGGTCTATGGCAACCTCATCCGCCAGACGTTCAAGGACGCTCCCATCATCATCGGCGGCATCGAGGCAAGCCTGCGCCGCCTGGCCCACTACGACTACTGGCAGGACAAGCTCAAGCGCTCGGTACTGCTCGACTCGGGCGCCGACATCCTCATCTACGGCATGGGCGAGCATGCGATCGTCGAGATCGCCGACGCGCTCGATGCCGGACTGCCTGTCGATCAGATCACCTACATCAACGGTACCGTCTACCGCACGGGTTCGCTCGACGAGGTCTACGACTACGACCTACTGCCCAGCTGGGACGACCTTGCCGCCGACAAGCTCAACTACGCGCGCAGTTTTAATGTGCAGCAGCAGAACATGGACCCCATCACCGGGCATCGTCTGGTAGAGCCCTACCCCAACAGCGTCTATGTGGTGCAGAACCCGCCGTCGGCAACACTCACCACAGACGAGATGGACGAGGTTGCCGAACTCCCCTACGCACGCGATTGGCATCCCGACTACGACGTGGCAGGCGGCGTACCGGCCTTTGCCGAGATCAAGTTTTCCATTAGCTCCAACCGCGGCTGTTTTGGCGAGTGCTCGTTTTGCGCCCTCACCTTCCACCAGGGCCGCGTGTTGCAGATGCGCAGCCACGACTCGATCATGCGCGAGGCCGAGCTGCTCACGCGCGATCCCGAGTTTAAGGGCTACATCAACGACGTGGGCGGACCGACGGCCAACTTTAGCCGCCCTGCCTGCGACAAGCAGCTCAAGCACGGCGTGTGCAAGAACAAGCGCTGCCTATGGCCGAGCGTGTGCAAGAACATGGTGGTCGACGAGAGCGGCTACACGCAGCTGCTTCGCGACCTGCGCCAGCTGCCGGGCGTCAAGAAGGTCTTCGTCCGCAGCGGCATCCGCTTTGACTACACCATGGCCGATGCCTCGGACGAGTTTTTACGCGAGCTGCTGGAACACCATGTCTCGGGCCAGCTACGCGTAGCGCCCGAGCACGTGAGCGACGCGGTGCTGTCCGTGATGGGCAAGCCGAGCCGCGCCGTCTACGACGCGTTCTGCCGTAAATTTGAACGCCTGAACCGCGAATACGGACTCAAGCAGTACGTGGTGCCATACCTAATCTCGAGCCACCCCGGCTCGACCATGAAGGAAGCTGTGGACCTTGCCGAAGCCGTGCGCGACATGGGCTACATGCCCGAGCAGGTGCAGGACTTCTACCCCACCCCGTCCACCATGTCGACCTGCATGTACTACACCGGCGTGGACCCACGCACCATGCAGCCGATCTACGTGGCACGCGACCCGCACGAGAAGGCCATGCAACGCGCGCTCATCCAGTATCGCAAGCCCGAGAACTACAAGCTGGTACGCGAGGCGCTGGAAAAGGCTGGCCGCCGCGATCTGATCGGCTACACCAAGCATTGCCTGATTCGCCCCGTGCCGCCGCGCCCGGGCGAGACGTCTGCTGGCGGTGGGCATGGCACCGGCAAGAAGGGCGGCAAGGCCCACGGTGGTGCTGGCAGCAAGGGGCCCAAGGGCAGCAAGGGGCACGGCAGCATGTCGCGCGCGCAAAACACTGCCGGGCGCAACCGTGCAGCTCAGGGGCGTCAGGGTGCCAACGGAGGCGGACGCCGCAACTAGGGCAGCGGTGCTGTCGCTATGCCCGTCTCGCATGCGTGGCGCAGTGAGCGCATCGTCTCCACGAGGATTATGCCAGCTATGGTGACCGTGATTATCACGTCGAGCGGCGTGTTCACAAACCACAGCAGGCCCATGAGATACGACCCGGCGTTAAAGGCAAAGTGCAGCAGAATCGTGTAGCGGAGCTTTCCGGTCGTCACGAGCACCCAGCCAAAGATGAGGCCGGCGGCACCTGCATAACAGCCCTGCACCCAGTTCATGTGCATAAAACCGAAGATTGCCGCCTGCAGCACGATTGCCGCGGCAACACCCCAGGTACTCGGGGCCGCCCAGGGCACTATGGCGCTGTCTTGCGCGTTCGCGCGGCGTCGGCGCTTCCAGAGCGGACGGCACTGTGGATTAAACGCACGCAGTGAGAACTCAAAAATGATACCGCGCACCAGGAGCTCCTCGCAAAACGGAGCGCCGAGCACCGTGGTCAGGACGGCAAGAAGGTTGGTATCGCCCAAGCCTGTTTCCTCGACGAGCTCGCTATAGTCCGCCGCAACCTCGGGCAGCAGCGACAGCACGCCGTCGCATAGGTAGCTAATGACCACCTGCATGGATAGGCCGATCACGACAACGCATGCGATGCGCTTCCATGCAGCATTTGCTCCCCCGCCGAGCGGGCGTTCACCTTGCCGGCGCGCCATGAAGGAGCGGGGCCACAGATAACGCCACCACAGCAGCGCCATCAAAAACGACGCCGTCTGAGCGGCGGCCTGAAACCATTGAATATCGAGATTGTCGATCGGGAAACCCGTCAGTGCCGACACGATGTCCAGCGCGGAGAACAAAACAATGCTCAGGGCAATATCGGCAGCGACGACACCAAAACAGGCAAGCGCCCAAACCAGCGCATTGAGCATGCCAACCTCCTCAAAACCCGGCACTTGGGGACAGTCATTGTTGATGAGAATCGGGCGCAGCGCCAAAAGCCCCGTTGGGTGAAATGTCGAACGGGAAGGTGCCGCAGCGATTGAACGCAGCGATAAACATGCGGATGGCGTTGGACGGCGTGGTGCCCACGAGCTGGGTTGCCGCCGCGAAGGCTGCCTTCTCCTCGGGCAAGACCTTCGCGACTACAGGGGTCATGTGTTCTGCCATGGCGCTTCCTTTTTGAAACGACGGTAGTGCGGATAGATGCGGGCCACGCGGCTGGGCGACGGGCTGTGAAGGCAACCCGATTGGCCCGCATCCGGAGTTTGTTTCTGCGGCGTTGGTATTACTTGGTATTCCCAAGTATTACCCCGCAGATAGAATACCACAACCGACTCTATGGGGACGGAGGAAAACGAATCATTTTGTTGTTGAGTCAGTATTTAGAGCGTGATGATGTCCGAGATATCGAGGGCCTGAGCATCGGCGACATCGTGCGTGGCAAGCAACAGCATACGGCCGTCGAGCAGGTCGAGCACAGCCTTGGCCGTCGCATCGCGCGCGGAGGCATCCAGGCCGGTAAAGGGCTCGTCCAGAATAACGGCACCGCCCGGGCACAGCAGGGCTCGAGCGATCTCGACGCGACGGCGCTGTCCGCCCGAAAGCTCGGCCACGCGAGCATGCACATCGACCCCCGGCACCAGCAAGCGCAACAGGGCCGCAGCACTCAAGGCGCCCACGCGTGCATCGGCGCACACCAGCACGTTATCCAGCGCCGAGGCGGACTCGACCAAGCGTGCATCCTGAAACACCATCGAGCACGGCGCGCACTCCCCCGCTGCCAACGAAAGCAGCGTCGACTTGCCCACGCCCGAAGCGCCCATCACACAGATACGCCCACCCGCAGGCACGTTGAGCACCAGTCCGTCGAGCGCCGGCGCCCAGGGCGCGCGATCGCCCATGGCAAGCGCAAGCTCCGCTGCAGCGCCATCGCCCGCAGCCCCCGCACGCCCGCGCAGCCCATGCCCATGCGCCCGCACGGCCGCGCGCCACGCCACGGGTCCCGAAACCCGCAGCAGCGACACCAGCACGCGCTCGCACGCCCACGAGGCGGCAACGACCAGCACGGTCCAAGCCAGCAGGTCGGCCGTCTCAATCAAAAGCTTTGCCTGATAGATGCGCTCGCCCACGGTGCCCACCGCCATGCCGATCAGCTCGGCTGCCACACCGGCCTTCCAGCTCATGCCGATCACGGCACGCGCACACGAAAGCACAAACGGCAGGACTTCGCGCCAGGTATGGGCGCAAAACAGTCGCCAGCCCCGCACGCTGTGCAGGCGGAACATCTGCTTCAGCGGTTTATTCACCTGTGTCAAGCCCTCGGCCAGCGAAAAATACGCGCCCGGCAGCGCCATCAAAAAGACTGCCGCGATGCTCACGCGCGCCGATCCCAGCCAAATGAGCAGCAGGACCACCACGCAGGCGACTGGCGTCGCCTTTACAAACGACAGTGCCGGAGCCACCAGGCGCGCAAACGCCCGCGAACGTGACGAAATCCCGGCAAGCACGCCGCCACACACCGCGGCAAGCGCCAGCCCGCCTAGTATCCGCGCGCCCGAGCCCGCCAAAATCGCCCAGGTACCGCCATCGCACACCAGGCGCAGCAGCGCCAAGGCAACAGCGCCCGGCCCCGGCAAAATCAGCGGCTGCGCCACCAGCGCCGCCACCAGCATCCACACGGCAAGCCAAAAGGCGGCGACGGCACCTGCTGCCGCCACCGCCTTCATGCGCTCTGTCATTTGTCGAGCAAACGCACGCACGGGCTACTCCATGTAGTAGAAATCGTCAGCCGGAAGTTTACCACCCACGGCGCTCGCGTCCGCGTCGGCCAGCACCTGCAGGTACCCGCTGAGCGCCGCCTTCATATCCTTCCCCGTTTGGCACACGAGCATGCACCCGGGAATCGCCTTTTCGGCAATCGTGGCGTTATCGACGATGCCGGCATCGACCACGGCTTGCGCCCAATCTGCCGGCGCCGCGTTGACAGCCTCAACGCTTGCCTCATGGCAGCGCAAGAACTCCGCGACGGCCTCGGGATGCTCCTCAGCAAACGCACGACGCACCACGGTCACACCCGTCAGCAGGCGTGAACCCGTGTCGCCCGCCAGCTCGTCCCAAACGTCGGTCAGACTCACCGGTGCCGACAGCTTGCCCTCGCTCTTGGCGATGGCCGCGGTCTTGAACGGCTCGGGCAGCACGCCCACGGCGGACGGGTCGGCAAGCAGGGCCGACAGCACCTCGGTGGGCTCGCTCTTAAACTCGAGCGTCACCTGGCCGGTCAGGCCCGCGCGCTCCAGCAGGTAGTTCATGACGTATTCCGGCGTGGTGCCCTTGCCCGTCATATAGACGGTACGGCCCGCCAGGTCGCCAAACGAGGTCACGCCCGCGTCGCCCGTCACCACGTTCAGCACGCCCAGCGTGTTGATGTCGATGACCTGCACCGCGCCCTCGGTCTTGTTATAGAGCACGCTCGCCACGTTGGCCGGGACCAGGGCGATATCGACATCGCCCTGAATGACCTTGGGCACGATCTCGTCGGCGGCGGTGTTGATCGCAAAGTCGAACTCATTGTCCGTCTCTCCGTTTGCGGCCTGGTCCATAAACTGCACCAGGCCGATCGAGGTCGGCCCCTTGAGCGAGGCGACGTGCACCTCGACCGGCTCGGCGGCAGCACTGTCCGCAGCAGACCCGGCGGCCGAGCCCGCGGCGGACCCAGCCCCCGCGGCCCCGCCGCCACATCCAACCAGCGCAAGCGACAGCGCGCCCGCGGCGAGCGCCGAGGCAAACCCCCGGCGCGACAGCTCAAAATCAAATGCGCGCATCGCTAGCACGTCCCTTCGTTGGGCATCGTCCACGCATGGTGGTCGGTGTGCAGCAGCTCCTCGGCCAGCGGCGAGAGCGGCTCACCCAAGAACTCGCGGTAGCACGCCTGGACATCGGGGTTCTCGTGCGAGAAGCGAATGTCCGCCTTCGCATCCAGGCCCCACAGCACCTGGCCGCGCTCGGCCGCCAGCTCGCAGCCATCGTGGATGGGCTGACCGCCGCCACCGACGCAGCCACCCGGGCACGCCATGACCTCGACGAAGTCATAGCTCACGTGGCCGTCGCGAATCGCGTCGAGCAGACGGGCGGCGTTGCCCAGCCCGTGTGCCACGGCGACGCGCACCTTGGTGCCGTCGATATCGGCCACAGCTTCCTTCCAACCGTCGAGCCCGCGCACATCGGTAAAGAAGTCGGCATCGGGATTCTTGCCCGTCACCAGGTAATAGGCCGAGCGCACCGCGGCCTCCATCACGCCGCCCGTGGCGCCAAAGATCACGCCCGCGCCCGTGCCAAAGCCCAGCGGCGTATCGAGCGGCTCCTCGACGAGCGTGTCCACGCTCACGTGGTTCGCGCGGATCATACGCACCATCTCACGCACCGTCAGCGCAACGTCAACGTCGGGCGTACCGTCCTCGCCCACCATGCTCGGCAGCGCGCGCTCGGCCTTCTTGGCCGTGCACGGCATCACGGACACCACAAACAGACGCTCGGGTTCCACGCCAAGCACCTTGGCGTAGTAGGTCTTGGCGATGGCGCCGAACATCTGCTGCGGCGACTTGGACGTGGACAGGCTGTCGACAAACTCCGGGTAACGTGCCTTCACAAAGCGCACCCAGCCCGGGCAGCAGCTCGTGAACATGGGCCAGCCACGGCTGTCGCCCTCGCCCTTGGCGGCCTCGCCCAGGCGCTCGAGCAGCTCGGAACCCTCCTCCATAATGGTGAGGTCGGCCGAGAAATCGGTGTCGAACACGTACTCAAAGCCCACGCGGCGCAGCGCGCAAGCCAGGCGCTCGACGGTGGCTTCCTCGCGCGGAATACCGAGTTCTTCGCCCCAAGCGCTACGCACGGCCGGCGCGATCTGCACCAGCACGATCTTGTCGGGATCGGCGATAGCGTCGAACACGGTCTCGGTGTCGTCGCGCTCGCGCAGCGCGCCCGTCGGGCAATGCGTGATGCACTGGCCGCACGCGACGCAATCGGTCTTGCCGATCGGCGCGCGCCCACGGGTGCCCACGGCGGTATGCGTGGCGCGGTTGGTCAGGTCCCAAATGCCGAGCCCCTGCACGCTCTCGCACACCTTGATGCAGCGCATGCACTTGATGCACTTGTCGTTGTCGCGGATGATGGGGAAATCGAAGTCCCAGCCCTCGCGCGCCAGGTGCTGTTCGTACGGCAGATAGAAGATGCCCAGGTCGTTGGCGACGGTCTGCAGGTTGCAGTTGCCGCTGCGCACGCAGCTCGTACAGCGCGAGTCGTGCTGGGACAGCAGCAGCTGCACGTTGGTGCGACGGGCCTCGCGGGCCTTGGGGCTGTTGGTGTGGACCACCATGCCGTCGAGCACGTAGTTGTTGCAGGCGGCAACCAGCTGGTCGCAGCCCTCGACCTCGACCACGCACACGCGGCAACCGCCAATCTCGTTTAAATCGCGCAGATAGCACAGGGTGGGAATCTGAATGCCGGCGGACTTGGCCGCGTCCAGGATCGTGGTGTGCTCGGGCACCACGACCTCGCAATTATCGATCGTGAGCTTGACCATGTTGAGCGCTCCGCTTTCGGTGTTGTCGCTGACAGTGGTTTTGTTGGGCTCTACCATTCCAGGTTCCTCCCTCCGCGGAACGCGCCAAAGCCAAAGTGGTCGCAACGCAGGCAGCGGCTTGCCTCCTGGCGTGCCTCCTCCTCGGTAAGGCCCTGCTCGACCAGATTCCAATCGTGGATGCGCTCGCCGGCCTCGCGCTCGCCCAGCTCGCAGCGGCCGCACTCGTGCTTGCCCTTAAACTGCACGGTCGGCAGCTCAACGTCGAGCTTGATCTTGTGGTCAAAGCCCAGGTAGCGGTCGATATTTGCCGAAGCAACGCGGCCGGCGTTGATGGCACGGATGACGGTGGCGGGGCCGGTCTGGCAGTCGCCGCCGCTAAAGAGGCCGTCGAAGTTGGGCACGGCGCCATCCGAATCGGTGACCACGCAGCCCCACTTGCAGGCAATGCCTATCTCCCCAAACGGCTTGGAATCGATGTCCTGGCCAATGGCCACAAACACGCGCTCGCAGGGAATGACGCGCTCGGGCGTGGCGGCGGCACGCGGGGCCGGACGCCCACGACGGGGCTCGCCGATAATCTGCGGCTGCACGCGCAGGCCACTCACGCGACCTTCCTCGCCCGTCTCGATAGCGAGCGGGGCGGTCAACTCAAGCACCTCGCAGCCCTCGGCCTGGGCGCCGGCGATCTCGGCGTCCTGGGCCGTCATGTCGCAGATGCGACGGCGGTAGACGATGCTCACCTTTTCGGCACCGCAGCGCACGGCGGAGCGCGCCACGTCCATGGCCACGTTACCGCCGCCGATGACGCACACGCGCTGGCCGCTCAGGTCGGGCAGCTCGTCATCGCCGATGGCGCGCAGCATCTTGACGGCCGACTCCACGCCGGGAGCCTCTTCGCCCGGAAGGCCGAGCTTCTTATCGCTGTGGGCGCCAATGGCCAGGTAGACGGCATCGAACTCGTCGCGCAGACGGGCAAGCTCCTCGCCGTTGACGGAGTGGTCGAGCTCCACGTCGATGCCGGCGCTCAAGATCCAGTCGATCTCGGCCTGCAGGCGCTCGCGCGGCAGACGATAGCTGGGGATGCCGTAGCGCAGCATGCCGCCCAGGTGGTGGCGCTGCTCCAAGATGGTCACCTTGTGGCCCATCACGGCCAGGTAGTAAGCGCAAGAAAGACCGGCCGGGCCGCCGCCGATCACGGCGACGCGCTTCCCGGTGTTGTCCACCACATGCGGCTTGTGGTCGTTGAGGTCGCTATGCTCAACGGCAAAACGCTTGAGGGCGAGGATGTTCATGGGGTCGTCGACCATGCCGCGGCGGCAGTGCATCTCGCAGGGATGCTCGCACACCAGGCCGCAGACGAGCGGCAGCGGATTGTTCTTGCGGATGACCTTGACGGCGTCGGCATAGCGGCCGGCCTCGACCAGCGAAATGTACCCGGGAATGTCGACGTGCGCCGGGCAGCCCGAGACGCACGGGACGCGGGCCTCGCGGTCAAAGCCGCAGGAGTGCTCACGAATGTGGTGCTCAAAATCGTCGCGGAAGCCGCGAATGGCCGTGAGTGCCATGGCGCCGGCTTCGTAGCCGATGGCGCAGTCGCTCGAAAGGTAGATGGTGCGGGCGGTGCGCTCAATCAAGTTGAGCGTGGACTCGTCGGCGCGGCCCTCGAGCACATCGGCGAGCAGGTCGCTCAGCGCGCTCAGGCCCACGCGGCAGGGCGTGCACTTGCCGCAGCTCTGGGTGGAGCACAGATTGACGAGCGCTGCCGTAAACTCAACGGGGCACGGGGCGAGCGAACTCACCGCCAGACGACGTCCGAGCGCATCGTGCAGGTCGTCCATGACGGCCTGAGCGTGGCTGCGTTCCATTACGTGCAGTCGAGCCATAAGATCCCCTCTCACATGGCAGCCCGGAGGCGAGGCCGGGCGAAGTTGCTACACGCACAACACTGACCTAAAAAGTTGTTAGGTCTCCACGCAGTTCGGCAGGCGGTATGAAATGTCACCCTCGGCGGTGAAATAGAACATTACCGCAGATAAATGCCATATTTGGTAAAACGCGTTACCAAATGACAATGCCCCGCCCACGCAATCACGTGGACGGGGCATTGCTCCAGGTATGCGGCCAGCGACCCTGTTGCTTTTACTTAAGCTCGGGCCAGTAACCCTTGTTGGCCTCGATCATGTCGTCGAGAACCTCCTTGGCGACCTTCATCGAAGGCACGGTCTTGTTCAGCGTAAAGGCCTTGAGCGCCTTCTCGTAAGAACCCTCGATCGTAGCCTCGACCACGAGCTTCTCGGAGTTCAGCTGCTGCATCATGAGGCCCTGTTGGAACAGAGGAATGTTGTCGCGGCTGATGACCTCGGGGCCATTCTTGCCAATGTAGGCAGGCAGCTCGACCATAGCGTCGTAGGGCATGTTGGGGATAGCGCCCTTGTTCTCGCAAATGACCAGGAAGCGCTGCTTGGTGTCGTTCTTCAGAGCGATAGCCAGATCGGCAATCCAGTCGCCGTGGCTGCCCGCATAGAACGTGCTCTCGTCGATCTCGCCCGTCTTCTCGTAGTGGTCGATGCCGTCGAAGAGGTTCTTCTCACGCGTCTCCTCAACCTCGTTAGCACGGGTGCGCTCGGGGTTGGAATGCTCGACGAACTCCTTCTGCTGCAGGTAGTAGTTCAGATACGTGTTGGGCAGGTACTCCGGGAAGCACTCCATGATCTCGTACTCGCCCTTCCAGACGTAGTACCAGCTGCCCTTGGTGTGGCGGTTCTGCTCGGGGTGCTCGTCAGTGGCCTCCTCGGGCTTCTTTGCCATGAGCGAGCCCATGCCCTTGAGGTAGGAGTCGGGCAGCAGAATCTCATGCTCCTTGATGTACTCGCGCAGCTGCGGGAGCACCTCCTCGCCCTTGTGGCGAATCGAGGTGAACCAGCCAAAGTGGTTGAGGCCAAAGTAATCGTACTCGACATCCTTCTTGTCGATATCGAGTGCGGCGCAAACCACGTCGATGATCGCAATCGGCATGTCGCAGATGTTGATGATGCGAGCGTTGGGACGCAGCACGCGGCAGCCCTCGGACACGATGGCGGCAGGGTTGGAGTAGTTGAGAATCCAGTAGTCCTTCTTGGCGTACTTCTCAACGTCATCGATCAGCTCGACCATGGGGAAGATGGTGCGCATGCCGTAGGCAAGGCCGCCGCAGCCGCAGGTCTCCTGACCCACGCAGCCGTGACGCAGCGGAATCTTCTCGTCCTGCTCGCGCATGGCGTAGCCGCCCACGCGCATCTGGGCAAACACGAAGCTCGCGTCGGTAAAAGCCGTCTTTTTGTCGGTGGTCACCGTAAGCTTGATGTCCAGGCCAAGGTCCTCGTGCAAAATCCAGTCCACGAGCACGCCGATCTTGCGCTGACGCTCCTCGTTGATGTCGTACAGGCGAATCTCGTCAACATCGAGCTCGTCCTTGCGCAGGGCGATGGATTTGACGATGCCGGGGGTAAAGGTGGATCCGCCACCGCACAGAGTGATGATCATTGTTTACTGCTCCTTCTCAATTGCGTTCTCGACCTTGTCGCGCATCTCGGCGACCTTCATGCCAAAGATGATCTGGATATTGTTACCGTTGCGGTTGATACCGCTGTTGGGCACGTGATTGATGAGGTTCTCATCGACGAGGTCCGGGTTCTTAACGTTCACGCGGAGACGCGTAAAGCAGTTCTCGAGCTCCTCGATGTTGTCCTTGCCGCCAAGACCTGCGACCAGGTCGGCGATGCCCGCGTCGACGCCCTCGGCGGGAGCCGCGGCGACGGCGCCCTGCTTTACCGCGACGGACGCGGCAGCCTCACCCTCGGCAACGGACTCAGCGAGCTCGGACTCTTCCTCGCGACCAGGCGTGTGGAGGTTGAGCTTCTTGATGAGGAAGCTAAAGAGGAAGAAGTACAGCGCGGCGTTGACGACTCCGAGTACGAGCATCATCGGCCAGTTGGTCTTATCGACACCGAGGACCAGGTTGGAAACCACGATGTTGATAATGCCGCCTGCAGTCGAAGCGGGCACGGAGAGGACCTTGAGCAGGACCAGGAAGATGCCGGAAAGAACCGAGTGAACGACAAAGAGCACGGGAGCGGCAAAGACAAAGAGGAAGTCCATGGGCTCGGTGACACAGGAGAGCACGGCGGTGATGATCAGCGGGATGATAACGGCCTTGGTCTTATCCTTGTTCCCCTTGTAAGCGGTGAAGATAAAGGCGAGACCGATACCGATGTAGGGCCACAGGTTGTTGAAGGTGTAGCTGTTGAAATACGTGCTATCGGAGAAGGGCTGGCCCGTCATTGCCATCTCGGCGACACGGATGGGATAGGCACCGGCGATAACCTGATCGCCCAGCGTAAGGGTGCCGCCCACATCGGAGAACTGGAACGGGGTGTAGATGAGGTGGTGCAGACCGGTGGGAACGAGCAGCTTGTTGAGCATGCCGTAGATGAACAGACCGATGTTGCCCGACTCCTTAATGATGCCGGCAACGGAGGAGATGGCACCCTGAACCGGAGGCCAAACGATGCAGAAGCCTGCGCCCATGATCCAGGAAATGATGATCATGATCAGGAACGGGAAGCGAACGCCCGAGAACATCGAAAGGGCAATGGGGAACTGCTTGTTCGAATACTTGTTGAACACGGCACCGGTGATGCAACCAAGGATGATTCCGCCAAACACGCCGGTATCGAGCACCTGAATGCCCATAACGGTGCTCTGGCCGGTTCCGGTAAGGCCGAGCATGCCGCTCGCTTCGGCAAGAGAGCCGGTGGCGTTGAGCACGATGTTGTTAGCCTGCAGGAACAGGAAGAACGACATCAGGGCGATCAGCGAGGCGTGGCCCTTGTTCTTCTTGGCCATGGCGCCGGCGATGCCGACGCAGAACAGAATCGAGAGGTTGTTGATGATAAACATCAGCGACTGATAGACAACGGCGCCCACGAGCTGGAACGGACCGGAGCCCAGTACGGGGACCAAAGCGCAGATGGTCTTGTTGGTCAGAATGATGCCCACGATGAGCAGAATGCCGGCAACCGAGAGATACATCATCGGCTGGACGATCGACTTCGCGAACACCTCCAACGGCGCTTTGAAATTGAACTTCTTTTTTGCGGTCATAGCGGTACTCCCCTTCCTTTTCCGCAAATTAAGACAGATGTGCCCTGGACAAGACCGTGAGCCTTGCCTTATATCAATCGATGTGTGGGCACGTTATGCCTAGAGACCAGGTTCTCCAAGCAGGTTAACAATGTGATACGCGAGATAACTCTTCTCGGCATCGGTAACGACAACGTTATAGGTAGACGACAAGTGGGCGGCTATGGCGTCCGCGCACGAGAACGCGCACGGATACTTAGTTTCATCGATTCGGAACAGCGCATCGTCATTGATCTGCCCGGCCGCGGGGTCAAGCGCCCGCTGTGCGAAAAACTGCAGGTGGCGGACGAAACGCTCATAGGGCAACGAGGTGTCGTCGAGGGTCGTAGAATAGCGCTCGGAAACAATCGCGAGCACGTCACGAACAAGCTGAACCGAAATAATCAAACGGTCGGAGCGTTGCGGCATGGTGGCGTTGACGATATGCAGCGTAATGAAACCCTGCTCCCCCTCGCTCATCTGAATGCCCATATACTCCTTGACAATCTGCAGCGCACGGCCCGCAAGCGCATACTCCTTGCGATAGAACTGCTGGATCTCGAGCAGCAACGGATTCTCACAGGAGACGCCCTTGCGCTCGCGCTCCAAAGCAAGGCCGATATGGTCTGCGAGAGCAATGAGAATCTTGTCGTTGATATCAACATTGAGCTCTCGACGGAGCATCTGAACAATGTCCTCGGCAATCACGAGGTTGACGGTGGGGATGGACTCCAAAAGATGTGCCAAGCGGTCAATCGTACGCGAATCCTGAGAAGTGCCCTCCTGCAGCGCATAGGTCTTTTCGACCGATGCTTCATCGATAGCGTCGCCGGTATGACGGCCAAAGCAGAGGCCTCGACCGATGACAATGAGCTCGGAGCCATCGTCCGAAGTGACCATTGCGACGTTATTGTTGAAAACTCGCTTGATAACCACGGTACCCACCACAAGAATTTACTCGGAAAGCCAGACGACAGGCTCTTTAACAGCAACAGGGCCGGAAGCGTGCTCACGAAGAGTCGAGTTCTCCGAACGCTCGCACACGATAACGAAGACCGTGGGATCGAAGCCGGCGGCGCGGACCGCGTCGAAATCGACCTCGACGAGGGGCTGGCCCGCGTCGACATGGTCACCCTGGGCAACAAGCGCATGGAAGCCCTTGCCCTCAAGTTTAACAGTGTCGATTCCGATATGCAGCATCACCTGAGCAGAGCTGTCGTCGGACATGATGCCCAGCGCGTGCTCAGTCGGAAACAGCGCCGCGACGGTGCCGGAAACAGGAGCGCACACCGTTCCCTCTTGGGGAACCACGGCAACGCCATCGCCCACGGCACGGCTGCTAAAAGCGGGGTCATTGGTTTTTTCTAGGTGAACAAGCTCGCCGGAAACGGGGGCGAGGATTTCGAACTCGGAAGTTGCAGTCTTCTGCTCATCCGAGCCGCCCATCAGGCGAGAAAAGAAACCCATGGTGGCATGTCCCTTCATAAATATAGCCCAACCAAAATCAAGCGAATGCATCCATAGAGACGCATCCGTTCAAAGACTTTGGTTAGGCCCACGTCCGAGGGACTCGGTAACCTTCCGCATTTCTTTTACGAAGGCTATTGTAGACAAGCCCAAAGCCAGAATAGTCATTATGACCTGTGAGCGGTATTTTTTCTTCGATAAACGGTATTTAGGCAGCACTTGGGGACGTTCCTTTTCTGCCGGCACCCAGAGACGCTCCTTGCAGCAATTTCGTATGCGCTAGATGAAGAGCTCGCATTCCTTCCGCACGACGCAAACCTTGCTCAGCATCTGGGAAACAGCGGATAGCTTGTTGAGATCAAGCTTGCGAGCGCCTCGCGGACATACGGCGATGCAGCGCATGCAGGAGATGCACGCCTCGCCAGCTGCTCGCTTGGGGTCGCCCTTGTCGATAGCACAAACGGGGCACGCCGCGGCGCATGCACCGCAGGAGACGCATTCCTCTGTTGCCTCAGGTGCCATGCGGTGACCTCTGGCTTGTTTATAAGGACGATTGCCGGGAATAGAGGGCTCGGATGTATCCTCAGCCAACAGCTTTTGCTGAATTTGCTGCGCAAACTCTGCGAGCTGCGCCGCATCCTGCGCATCCGGACGACCGGCAGCAAACTGTCGCGCAATGGAATGTTCTGCAATGGCTGCAACTGCCGCGATTACCCGGAATCCCGCATGCTTCGCAACGTCCTCCAGCTCTACGAGCGTGTCCTCAAACGCGCGGTTTCCGTATACACAAACCAAAACAGTCCGAGCCCCGTTGCCGCGCACCATGCCCAACCGGTCAGCCACCACAGTCGGGATTCTACCGGCATACGCCGGCACAGAGATTACGGCCACGTCGTCCTCAGTCATCGAGACAGCGCTGAAATCTAGCCCGCTATCGGTCAGATCGACGGTAACGGTATTCTTGTCCAGTGCCCCGACCACAAGGCCAGACACCTTCCGCGTTCCACCCGTCGGACTAAACACAATTTCGAATACGCTCATCGAGGCACCCTCCTCCTACGCCCGGCAACGCGTCAAGCCGTTTTCACATTCAGACAGATTATACGGCGCGTGGGATCCCCGTTTTGGTGCACCAAACACCCCAATGCGCCCACCCTGCG
>CATYZI010000047.1 GCA_958415625.1 uncultured Collinsella sp.
CTCGCCTGCTGGGTATGGGCGGTCGGCCTCATGGCCGAGGAGGCGTAGGGGGGCGGTCCCCCGCACATAAGCCAGTCACCCCGGAAGCGGTTCGATCCGAAGCCGTTGAGGCGAACCTCAGGTCCCTTTTCTGCGAGCGCCCAGGGCGCCACACGCGTGCACAGACTGTCGGTTCGACGTAGAAGCCTCAGCCGTAGCAACGGATTGCCCAGCGAGAGATCGCCGCGGGCGGATATTAAACTGCAAAGACGAGCGTCGGTAAGACACGCCGAGGTCGCCGCGGACGGGCTGATATAGGGAGAGGGCCTGACCCCATATCGTTGGGGCCAGGCCCGATTTTGCCTCTTGACAATGTCCTGCTCATATTAAAAGGAACGTCCCCAAGTGCCAACCGAGGCAACGCCGCAGATAGAGGACGGACAGCGAGCGGGTCGCATTTGAGGCAAGGTGACGTGAAGCGAAAGGGCGCTGACCTTCTGGTCGCGCCCTTGAAGTTGAACGTCAGATTGTCCAAATGCGGCCCGCGCAGCGTCGGCCTGTTACGCGGTTTGGTAAAACCGCGTAACTAATAATCGAGCTTCCACATGTAGCGGCGCGTCATGTAGTCCTTATGGGTGACGGCGGAAAGCGCACGCATGTAGACGTTGTTGAGGATCGGGGCGAAGATCAGGTGGTTGAAGTACTCGCTCACGCTGTCCTTGATGTCGTTGAGGCCGAGTTCCTTTGCGTCGAGCTGATAGACGCGCTCGCCACCGTACTGATTGACGAAGCGAATACCGCGCTCGTCGTTGCAACGGCTGCGGCCGACGCTGATGAGCTGGAACAGCGAGGTGCGCTTGTCCAGGATCTCGAAGGGACCGTGGAAGAAGTCGCAGGTGTTGATGGTGCAGGAATCAATCTGCAGCATCTCCTGAACGTTGCAGATGCTAAAGACATAGGCGGCACCAAAGAGCGGGCCCTGAGCCATAACGTTGATGCAGGGCTTGTCGGCGTTCTGCTCGGCCCACTTGGCGGCGAGCGGACGGGTGTACTCGACGGCTTTGCGGTAGATGGGATCGACCAGATCGAAGGCGGCCATGGCGGTCTCGTACTCGGCATAGCCCTCGGTCTGCTGCGTGAGCTCCATGGCGATCATGGTCACGACGGCGGAGTTGGTGCGGCCCATGCAGGACTCGTCGACGGCCAGGCTGTCGTACTGGACCTTGTAGTCGCAGACCTCGGTGAGGCCGGACTCGTCAACATAAATGGCGATGGTGCTGGCGCCGTGATCCTTGGCTACCTGGGCGGCGACGATGGTCTCCTTGGTGCCGCGCATGGACACGACGACGGCCAGGGTGTTCTCGTTGACGTAGGCCGGGGTGGCGTGCACGAACTCGTTGCTGGTGTAGCTGGAGCTCACGACCTGCGTAGCCTCGTGCTCCATAAAGTACTGGGCAGGATAGTTGCCGCCGTTGGATCCGCCGGCGCCGATCCACACGACGCGCTTGATGCCGCCCTTGTCTGCCTTGTCAGCCAAAACCTGCGAAACGGCGTCCTTGACCTGTTCCTGAGTAGTCATCGTGCATCAGCCTTTCTTCTCGTTTGATGCTCATCACAGGCATACAAGTTACATACATGTCTTTGCGATGTCGACTAGTTGTATGCTATATTTGTCTTAGAAATTTTGCTGCCGTGGTTTTCAGAAATCATTTACCAGCGGTTTTGTTGTCATGTTGGATACATGCTTGGTTCGGCAAGCATACAAGTTAGATACAGGTTGGTCGCATGAGCATTTCGTCGAAAAAGAACTTGGCCCAATACGAGCGCCTGGCGGGTACGCTGCGCGACCGTATCGCCGCTGGCACCTACGCACGCGGAGACAAGTTGCCATCCGAGATGGAGCTCATGGCAGAATCGGGTCTGTCGCGCAGCACCGTGCGCCACGCGCTTAAGGTGCTGGTGGATGAGGGCCTGGTGCGCACCGAGCGCGGACGCGGCGCCTTTGTGGCCGACACGCCCGAGGTGCACGAGAACAACCTGGTGTTCTCGAGCTATACGAAGCAGGTCGAAGGCCAGGGCATGAAGCCCACCACGCGCACCGTGGACTCGGGCTTTGCCAAGGCAGCCGGCAGCGTGGCCAAGTTCTTCGATACCGCCGTGGGCAGCAAGCTCGTCAAGCTCGTCCGCCTGCGTTATCTGGACGACGTGCCGCTCTGCTTGGAAACCACGTATCTGCCGCCGAGCTTTGGGGCGCTCATCGACCGCGACATCAACGGGTCGCTCTACGCCACACTGCGCCAGGAGTTCCATCGCGCGCCGGCCCAGGGCAACAAAACCTTTGAGGTGTGCTATGCCTCGCAAAACGAGGCGTTTTTGCTCAATGTTGAGCGCGGGCAGGCGCTGATCCTTATCACCGACTACGTCTACGACACCGACGGACGCCCGCTCCACGTCTCCAAGCGCATCCAACGAACCGACCGCGCCAAATACACCGAGCCCATCGGCTAACCTGCCAAAATAAACCTGTCCCTAAATGGTAGGTTTGAGGAGGTCGGGGAACCAGGTTGGTTTGGATTGGTTAGGGACGCGCTCGGCCAGGACCAGCTCCATCCAGCACATGTCGTACCAGCGGCCGAACTTTTGGGCGCAGCGATCGAAGGCGCCCACCAGGCGATACCCCATATGGTCATGGAAATCCTGGCTGTTGTGCGTCAGGTACTCGTCGTCCTTGTCGTGCGGCACGGCGATGAGCGCGCACATGTTGGTGATGCCCATCGCGACCAGACACTGCTTGAGCGCATCGTGCAGCTTGCGGCCCAGCCCGCCGTGACGCACGTCGCGCGCCAGGTAGATCGACGTCTCGACCGACCAGTCGTATGCCTCGCGGCTGTTGAGCGGGCTCACATAGGCATAGCCTACCGGGCGCCCGTCCAGCTCCATCACCAGGTACGGATAGCGCTTGAGCGTACGCTCGATGCGCCCGGCGAACTCCTCAACGCTCGGCACCTCGTATTCGCAGGTAATCGCCGTCTGGCGCACATACGGCTCATAGATGGCAAGCAGCGCCGGCGCATCATCGGGCGTCGCCAGGCGAATCGTCGGCTCGGACATCTCGGTCACACAACCCCTCTCCCTCAAAAGCAAAGGCCGCCCTGCGCCAAACCCAGGCGCAGGGCGGCCCCTCGTCATTACGTCAAGCTACAGGACAGCCGCCAACGCGTCGATGTCCTCCTGCGTCGTGGCCCAGCTGGTGCAAAAGCGCACCACCGTATGGGTCTCGTCGTACTTTTCCCAGTACTCGATCGAGGCATGCTCGCGAATGCGGGCCATATCCTCGTTGGGCAGAATCACAAACTGCTGGTTTGTGGGCGTCTCCAAAAAGAACTGGTAGCCGCGCTCGTGCAGCACGCGACGAAGCGCCTGAGCCGTCTCGATCGCCTGGCGACCAATCTCAAAATACAAGCCGTCGGTAAAGAGCGCCTCAAACTGCACGCCCGTCAGGCGGCCCTTGGCCAGCAGCGCGCCATGCTGCTTAATGCGCGGAATGGGATGTGCCGGAGCGTGCATGCCGCAGAACACCACGGCCTCGCCGCACAGAGCACCGCACTTGGTGCCGCCGATGTAGAACACGTCGCACAGCTGCGCCAGCTCGGGCAGGGTAATGTCGCACTCGTCGGCCGCCAGCGCGTAGGCCAGGCGGGCACCATCCACAAACAGCGGAATCTCGCGCTTCTGGCACACCGCATGAATCGACGCGAGCTCGGCCTTGGAGTACAGCGTGCCGTATTCGGTCGACAGACTCACGTACACGGCACCCGGGAACACCGTGTGCTCGTAGCTCTCGTTCTCGTAAAACACCTGGATGTAGTTTTCGAGATCATCGGCGTGCATCTTGCCCTCGTAACCGGGGATGGTGAGCACCTTGTGGCCGCCAAACTCGATGGCGCCTGCCTCATGGCAAGCAACGTGGCCGGTCTCGGCGGCAACGACGCCCTCGTACGGAGCGAGCAGCATATCGATCACCGTCGCGTTGGCCTGCGTGCCGCCCACCAGCAAGAACACATCGGCATCGGGCGCCTGACAAGCCTCACGGATAAGCTGCTTGGCACGCTCGGTGTGCGTGTCGGTACCATAGCCGGGTTGCGGCTCCATGTTGGTGTCGACGAGTGCCTGCAGCACCGCCGGGTGCGCACCGTGGGAATAATCGTTGTTGAACGCGAGCATGGCAATCCTCTCTTACCAGGTATCGGCCAGATGATTCAGGTGGAGCTATTGTACGCCGTGCGGATAGGCAATGCGCGCGGCAAGGCACTCAAGTGCCAACACCAGGGCAAAGCCGCAGCTCACATCGGTCAAAAAATGTGCGCCGATCACGATACGACCAAAGGCGACGAGCGCCGCGACGAGCGCCGCCGCCCAAAAGACCACGCGGCGTCGCGGCGGCTTTTCCGTAAAAGCCGTCGCGGGAAGCCCAGCGAGCATAAGGCCGATAGCCGCATGCGCGGTGTGCCCGCTCGCAAACGACTTAAAGCCGTCCTTGATCACGCCGGCGGCGATGTAAGTCCACTTGTCAGGATTGCCGATCACCCACCACGGCTGAAAATCGAGCCCCGGCGTAACCTCGATCACGCGCATGCGCGGGCGCGACCATAGCGGCTTGACGATCACGTTGAGGATGATGGCTTGCGCGACCCACACGGCGAGCACCATCAGCGCCCAGCGTGTGAGCTCGTCGGAGTCGGTGTCGCGCGTGAGGCGATAGGCGATGAGGTTGGCCGCGATGACCAATGCAAACGTCAGAACCAGCTGAAACGCAATAAGCTTGCCGCCGACGCGCAGCGATCCGATAATCTCATAGCCGACCAGGCCTACGTTGATCAGAACGCCCAGCGCGGCGAGCCACTTGCTCGCCTTGGAATCGGGACGTGCCGAGCGCACGAGCATAATGCCCGCGACGCTCGCCGTCAGCTCAAACGGCAGTTCGCCAGCCGCCTCGACAAAACGGCCGAACAAGCTGTACGAGTTGAACAGCGCACTCGAGATTTGGTAATCGAAAAACGTGCCGATGAGCAGGCAGAGAGCTAGGATGGCCGCAATAGCAGCGGCGTCTTTCTTATAGATGTACCCGAACATGGCATCCTTTCGGTCGGGTGGAGGGTCAGCCGGCAACGTGGCGTCTCATAAACGTCCTTACAGGTTGAGCATAAGCGAGCGAAAACGTCCCATTTGAGGCAAGGTGGCCCGAAGGAGGAGGGAAGCGTACTTGCGTACGCGACCGACGAGTGAGGGTCAGATTGCCCAAATGGGGCGTTTGCAGCGTCGACCCGTTAGTCATCGTCGCTGGCACCTAGCTGTTGCAGCAGCATGAGCGCGGCCGCCACCGGGCCGGTGCCGTCGTTGGCGTCGAGACCTCGGCCCAGGCCGCTGCCCGCACCGGCGCCCGCCTTGTAGGGCACCGACAGCTTGCGGCTCTTGGGGAAGTTCACCGCGCCATAGCGATTCTTGAACTCAAAGGCTACCTTCTTGGGAACGTCAACCCCCAGGAAGGTAATGCGCCCACCGCTGAGCGTGACGCTCTCGAGCCCCAGGCGCTCGCCGCGAATGCGGATGCGCGCGCGGTTGAACAGGTTGAGTCCCGCCAGCGGCAGCTCACCATGCGCGGCCTCGGTCTCCTCCTGCACCTCGTCGACACTCTCCAGGTCCTCAGCCGCCGCGAGCTTGCGGTACACGAGCACGCGCTGATCCACCGCCGGCAGGTACTCCTCGGACAAGAAGTAGTCGGCCGGCAGGTTAATGCCCACGCTCGCCGCCTCCACGCCGGCATCGTCATCGCCGCGCGCCTCGGCCACGGCCTGTCCCAGCATCTGCGTAAACAGGTCAAAGCCCACGCTCGACAGGTTACCGTGCTGCTCGGCACCCATGAGCGAACCGGCGCCGCGAATCTCCAGGTCGCGCATGGCGATGCGCATGCCGCTGCCCAGGTCTTGGAACTCGGAAAGTGCAGTCAGGCGTGCCGTGGCCTCCTCGGTAAGCGGCAGCTCGCCCGGGAACATAAAGTACGCATAGGCCTGCGTGGCAGAGCGGCCCACACGGCCCTTGAGCTGGTAAAGCTGTGCCAGACCCAGGCGCTGCGAGTCCTCGATGATGAGCGTGTTGGCGGTCGCGTTGTCGATGCCGCTCTCCACGATGGTCGTGGCGATGAGCACATCGATCTTTTTGGTCGCGAACTCGATCATCACGTCCTCGACCTCGCGCGGGCTCATCTTGCCGTGCGCCACGCCCACGCGCGCCTCGGGCGCGGCCTCGTGAACGCGCGCCACGGCGTCGTCGATGGTCTTGACGCGGTTGGACACGTAGTACACCTGTCCGCCGCGACCCACCTCCAGGCGAATCGCTGCGCTTACCACGTCGGGGTCGTACTCCCCCACGTGCACGATCACGGGGCGACGTCCGGTGGGCGGCGTGGTGATCAGGCTCATGTCGCGCACGCCGCTCGTGGCCATCTGCATGGTTCGCGGAATAGGCGTTGCCGAAAGCGTGAGCACGTCGATCTGCTCGCGCAGGTTTTTGAGCTGCTCCTTGTGCTGCACACCAAAGCGCTGCTCTTCGTCGATGATCACCATGCCCAGGTTCTTGGGGTTCACGTCGGCAGAAAGCAAGCGGTGCGTGCCGATGAGCACATCAATCGTGCCCTCGGCAAATGCCTTGAGCGCGCGCTTTTGCTGCGCCGGGGTGCGGAAGCGGCTGAGCACTTCAACCTCGAGGCCAAACGGGGCAAAGCGTTCAAAGAACGTCTCGTAGTGCTGCTGGGCAAGAATAGTCGTGGGGCAGAGCACCATGACCTGGCGGCCGGAGTCCACGCACTTAAACGCTGCGCGCAGGGCGACCTCGGTCTTGCCAAAGCCCACGTCGCCGCACAGCAGGCGGTCCATGGGCTTGGGCGCCTCCATGTCGGCCTTAATGTCGGCGATGGCCTCCAGCTGGTCGCGCGTCTCGTCGTAAGGGAAACTCTCCTCCATCTCGATCTGCTCGGGCGTGTCGGGCGGGCAGGCGATACCGGTAATCGACGAGCGGCGCGTATACAAATCGACCAGGTCAAACGCCAGCTTTTTAGCGTTCTTGCGCGCCTTATTGGTGGCACGCGTCCAGTCGGCGGTGTTGAGCCTGGTCAGGCGCGGCTTGTCGCCGTCGGGGCCAACATAGCGCGTGATGCGGTCGACCTGCTCGAGCGGCACGTAGAGCTTGTCGCCGTCGGCATATTCCAGCAAAAAGTAGTCGCGCTCCTTGCCGCCCACTTCCTGGCGCGCGATCTCGCTAAAGAGCGCGATGCCGTGAGTGGCGTGCACCACGTAGTCGCCCGGCTTAAACGGGAACGTGATCTGCGTAATGTCCACCTTGCGGCGGCTGCGCGCGCGGTTAGCGTCCATGCGGGCGTTGAGGTCGGCGATCGAGAACACGGCCAGGTTGGCATCGGGCACCACCACGCCCTGCGGCAAGGCGGCATCGACAAAGGTCACGCGTCCGCGCGAGATGGTGGGCACGGCGGCGCCGGCGGCAGCCTGGGCGGCACCCGCCTCGAGCGAGCGGGCGTTGAGCGCATCGGCCTTGCGTTCGCGAATTGCAGCATGAGCATCCTGGCGGACAGCACGATCGGCAGAATCCGCCGCCGCCACGCGCACACGGTCGCCAATAGCGCCCGCGTTTTCGGGAGCGGCCGTCAACGACTCCTCAAAGGTAATGCCCTCATCGCCAAAGGTGAGCTCCATCGACTCGCGCGCACCGCGGTCGGGGATGGCAAACACGCAGGCGTAGCGCTTGCCCACGACTTCCTGAATGCGCGTCATAAAGCGATTGTCCGAACCCGCGATAGCCGGCTGCTCAATCTTGAGCTCCGCCGTAACCGCACCGCCGGCACGAATCAGGCTCACGTAGTTAAGGCGCTGCTGGGCACCAAAGTCGAGCTGCTGGGCGCGCACGTACAGGCCGTCCAAGCGGTCAATCCCCGCCTCGCCGGCGCGCGCCTCGATATCCTCGTAAGCGCGCAGGCAGTCATCGAACAGCGAGCGCGGCTCGGACAGCACCACGAGTGCCTTGCCGCTCACGTGCGCCAGCGGGCTCACGGTCTGGCCGTACATCACCGGCAAAAAGCGGTCGAGCTCAGGCGTGACGATGCGCGCATCCACCATCTCGAGCAGCGCCGCCAACTTGCTGTCATCCTGGCTGGCGCGGTAGAGCGCCACATGCATGTTGTGGACGGCGTCGTCGGTGAGTGCGAGCTCGCGACAGGGGAAGATCTCGATACTGTCCTCGTTGCCGATGGTCTGGCCCGTTGAGCTCACCATGCGGCGAATGCGGTCGATCTCGTCGCCGAAAAACTCAATGCGCACGGGCGCCTTTTCCTGTGCAGGGAACACCTCGACGGTGTCGCCGTGTACGTGGAACAGACCGGGCGCGTCGGCGGCACCGGCATTGGTGTAGCCCATGCCCACCAGGCGCTGCGGCACCTCGTCAAAAGGAATCTCCTCGCCCACCGCAAAGGTTGTCGACTCCCAGTAGCGGCTCTCGACCGGCGGCACGCAGCGCAGCAGCGCGCGGGCCGAGGCAACCATAATGCAGTTGTCGCCGCGCACGATGCGTCCCAGGGCCTCGCAGCGCTGCGCCACCACGGCATCGTCGGGCGCCTGCTCGCGCCACGGATAGTCCTTGCGCTCGGGGAAGCGGCACACGTGCGCCAGGCCCACGTAGGCGGCAAGGCTACGAGCGGCGCGATCGGCCGCATCCTCGCCACTCACAACGTAGACCGTCGGGCGCGGACGGCGCGCAAACTGGGCGGCCGCCATAAGCGTGCGGCCCGACTGCGACACAGCCAGCGTCACGTCCTCGCCGGCATCGAGTCCGGCCTCGACGGTCTGCAAGGCCTCGGCAGTGTAGAGCTGCGCGGCTATACGGTGAATGAGCATGCTGTTCCTCCGGCATCGCAACGCCAAAAGCCCGCCGGAGCAAGCTCGGCGGGTCGTACGTCAAATACATTGTCTGTCATGGTAGCGCATGGAGAGAACTCCGGCTCAAGGGCAAACCCGGCCCCGCAAAAAACGCCAGACGAAGATGCGTTCCGCCCTACCCCGTCACGCGCACGCTGGGGCACAAATCTGCCAGCGGACACTCGCCGCACTTGGGTTTGCGGGCGTCGCAGATCTCGCGACCGAAGGTAATCCACTGATGGTTGACCGACTCCCAATACTCGTGCGGCAAAATCTTGAGCAGATCCTGCTCGGTCTTGAGCGGCTCCTTGGCATGCGTCTTGGGACTTAACATCAGGCGGTGCGCAATGCGGTTGACGTGCGTGTCCACCGCAATGCCCTCCACGATGCCATACCCCACGTTGAGCACGATGTTCGCCGTCTTGCGTCCCACGCCCGGCAGCTTTACAAGCTCCTTCATGTCGGCCGGCACCTCGCCGCCATAGTCGGCGACGATCATCTGCGCGGCCTCGACGGCATGCTTGGCTTTGCTCTTGTAGAAGCCGAGTGACTTGATGGTGTCTGCCACGTCAGCCACGCTCGCCCCGGCCATGGCCTCGGGCGTGGGCCACTGGGCAAACAGCCGCG
Source organism: uncultured Collinsella sp. (assembly GCA_958415625.1). GTDB lineage: Bacteria > Actinomycetota > Coriobacteriia > Coriobacteriales > Coriobacteriaceae > Collinsella. Next base: position 9,588 of record CATYZI010000047.1, read on the forward strand.
GCGTCACCTTGTTGACCTGCGCGTCGGTCGTTTGCGCCGAGAGTAGCACCGCGATCAGCAGGCGGAAGGGATTCTCGTGGTCCAAAAAGCATTCGACCGGGCCATAGCGACGGTTGAGGCGCTCGCACACCTCGATGGCGCGCTCGCGCTTGGCGGCATTGGTCTCGCGTGGCATAACGACTCCTCGGCTCAACGGCACAATAAACTTATGGGCACAATTGTCCCACGTCCGAGACGCTTACGCCTCCAAGAATGCGCCGGTCTGACGGCTCCACAGGCTCGCGTACTCGCCACCCGCCTCGACGAGCTGCGCATGCGTGCCGTCCTCGACAATCTCACCATCGGCCAGCACCACAATGCGGTCGAGCGCCGCCACGGTGGACAGGCGGTGCGCCACCACAATGGAGGTACGTCCGCGCATCAGGTTTTCGAGCGCCTCCTGCACCAGCGCCTCGGACTCGCTGTCGAGGGCAGAGGTCGCCTCGTCGAGCACCAGAATCGGCGCGTCGGTGAGAATCGCGCGGGCGATAGCCACGCGCTGGCGCTGACCACCCGAAAGCTTGACGCCGCGCTCACCCACCATGGTGTCAAAGCCACGGGGCAATCGGTCGATAAACTCCAGGGCATTGGCCAGGCGCGCGGCCTCGCGAATCTGCTCATCAGTGGCGTTGGGACGACCGTAGGCAATGTTTTCGCGAATGGAGCGGTGGAACAGCAGCGCCTCCTGCGGCACGTAGGCAACCTGGCGGCGCAGGCTTTGCTGCGTGCAGCGCAAGACATCCTGACCGTCCACGAGCACGCGGCCGCCCTGAACATCGTCCAGGCGCAGCAGCAGCTTGGTAAGCGTCGTCTTACCCGAGCCCGATTTGCCCACCAGGCCCACACGCTGGCCCGCCGCCACATGAAGCGTCAGGTCATCGAACACGTTCTCGCCCGCCGCAGCGTCACGGTACGCAAAGCTCAGGTGCTCGAAATCAATCGCGCCCTCGGTTACTTTGAGCTCAGGGGCGTCCGGGTCGTCTGCCACCAAACGTGGCTCGTCCAGCACGCGCGTCATCTCGGCCGCATCGCCCAAAGCGCGGTTGATACGCTGCATCATGGAGCTTACGTAGTTCAGGCGCATGGTGAGGTTATAGGTGTAGGTAAAGATCATGACGAGCGAGCCGGCCGAGACGCCAAACCACGCATTACCGCCCGCCACGAACACACTCACCACGGCCATGGTGATGACGATAAGGCCCGAGGTCGTAAAGTTGCGCTGCATCATGGCGTGCATCGAGACCGTCTCGGCGTCGCGCGCGGCGCGATCGGCGGCGTCGAACAGATCGCGTTCAAAGTCCTCGCGTCCGCAGGTCTTGACGGCCAAGATGTTCGTGACCGCGTCGGACAGCACGCCCGAGAGCTTGTTCTGCGCGGCGGACGTCGCGGCCGAAAGCGGCATGATGCGTTTGTACATAAGCCAGACAAACGCGATGTAGACGACCATGATGCACACCAAGATCACGGTAAACGTCGGCACCACCGGGGCGAGTGCGGCCACGGTGCAGATGACCGAGGTGATGGTGGGGATGAGCGAATACACCGTCACGTCGACCAGACCCGTGTAGCCACTCATAAAACGACTTGTCTGGCTCACAAGCGATCCGCCAAAGCGGCTGGTATGGAATGTCATGGATTGGTTGGAGAGCGTGTCGAAGCACAGACGCGCCAGGTGATAGTTGCCCGCAATCTCGAGCTTGTAGACGGTGTAGTCCTGCAGCTTGGAGAGGATCTGACCCACCAGGTTAACGAGTACGAGCGCCAGAATGTAAGGGCCAAAGACCTCAAACACCTGGTCGCCCGTCACGGGGCCGGCCTGGACGCGGTCGACGATGAGGGCCATCACATAGGTATTGGCAAACGTGAGCAAAAAGATGTAACCCGCCGACGAGAACACCGAGAGAAAGACAATCAGCGGCTGCGTGCGCGTGACGTCCCAAAAACGCTGTAGCGTGCGGCGCACGGTGGAGCGTTTCAGCGGACTGGTGCTTCTCTGAGACATGGGCTTCCTTTCGCATCTGATAGGGCGAAACGCCATTGTTGCACATTGAAGCGCACTTCAGGCAAGCGCGATGCGAAAAGCGCCCGCGCCGTGCTTGCACAGGCGCCCCGCCGTCAGATGCAGCTAGTCCTCGTCTTTTTGGTCTGCGAGCAGGCCTGCGGACTCCAAGCCCAAAATCGCATCGGCCTCCCGCGCGTCTTCCAGCGCGTCGATGTCCTTGAGCTTGCGCTCCATGACGTTGGTGCGCGTGGTGATGATGCCCTCGACCGTTTTACCCGCGGTCTCGATCTGCTGCTGGGCGCGGCGCAGCGCCGCCTGATAGCGCGGCAGCTCGGCCTTGACGGCAGAAAGCACGCGCAGCACGTCATCGGTGCGTTTTTGCAACTTAAATGTCTGGTAGCTCATCTGCAGACTATTGAGGATGGCCGCCATGGTGCTGGGGCCGGCAACGTTGACGTGATAGTCGCGGCCCAGGGTCTCGATAAGCCCGGGGCGACTGACGACCTCGGCGTACAGTCCCTCAAACGGCACGAACATGATGCCAAAGTTGGTCGTTGCCGGCACACTCAGGTACTTTTCGCAGATGTCTTTAGCCTCGCGTTTCACCATCATATCAAGCGTCTTGCGCGCTGCGGCGACGGCCTCAGCGTCACCAGACTCCTGGGCGTCGAGCAGATGCTCGTACGCGTCGCCCGGAAACTTGGAGTCAATCGGCAGCAGCACGGGGTCGCCCTCGTCCACCGGCAGCCTGACAGCAAACTCAACGCGTTCCGAGGCGCCGGGCTTGGTGGCTACGTTTTCCAGATACTGATCGGGCGTGAGGATGTCCGCCAGGATTGCACCCAGCTGCACCTCGCCCAAAATGCCACGCGCCTTGACATTGCCCAGCACGCGCTTAAGGTCGCCCACGCCGGTGGCGATAGACTGCATGTCGCCCAGGCCCTTGTACACGGCCTCGAGCTGGTCGCTCACCTGCTTAAACGATGCCGACAGTCGGTCGTTGAGCGTACGGGAGAGCTTCTCGTCCACCGTCGCACGCATTTGGTCGAGCTGCACGTTGTTGTCTTTGCGGATGGCGCCCAGCTGAGCATCGACCGTCTCGCGCACCTTGTCCAGGCGATGCTCGATGCCTTCGCGGTTGGCGCCAAGCTGTTGGGCCGTCTCGCGGCGCAGGTCATCCATACGGTCGCCGGCCTGCGAGAACTCGCGCGCAATGGTCAGGTAGTGCTGCTGCTCTACGGCGGCGTCGGTCGTCTGCTGCTGCGCGATGGCATTTGCCGTGCGGCGGGTTTCGGCCAACGCGACGTTCAGGGTGTCGAGCGCGCTGTTGGCCTGCTCGAGCGCTGCCAGCGTTTCCGCGCTACTGTCGCCACGCTCCCGCAGCTCGGCACGCAGGCTCTTGAGCTGGAGGGCGCAAGCCACAGCAACCCCCACCGCCACCAAGGCGATCACAACAAGCACAATATCAATAGCAGACATAAACTCCGCCCAACAAACCCAATCGAGCACCAATCAAAACCGCGATTAATCTTACCCCGCCACACGCACCGGGCGGCCGGCCCCTTCTTGGGTGCCCCTCTCCTCCGCATATTCCATAATGCGGCGCGCCGTCTCCCTGCTCACCTTTGAGTCATCGCCGGCCAAGTATGCGTATACGTTTCCTTTATTCAGGCGCAGAGCACGGCAGAGGCCATAGCGCGTTACGCCCGATTCCTCCAATGCTTCCAGTATTCTTTTTCGCATCAGGGCGTTGATCCTTCTGTTCGCCACCGGCTTTTCCTTCACCGCTCTATACGCACGCCAAACGTTGGCATAACGATTAGGAAGCTCACTTTTGGCGCATAAAGATATTATGTTACCCGCTTGACCGTACAAGGACAAAACGTCTCGGTAATCCTCTTCCATCCACGAGCCCTCGGATAAACCCAGAACGTATTCGGCTTTTCCTTGCGCCAAAGCAAGCAAAAACAGAGGCTCCGCCACGCGCGGCGCAACCGTCGTCGCCTGCTCAACCAGCTTTCTAAAACTCAGTGACTGCTGTCCGGATAGCTCTCGGCAATAGCCTTTTAAGAATCCCTCAAAGGTCAGATTCAACCGAGCACCTCCTTTTTGTATTGCCTGTATGCGCAGACCATCTCTTGATAACTCCGCTCCGAAGGCGACGACGCCAGTGCCTCCCCCTCGTCGAATATAAGCCGTTCGAGCAGCCCCCAATCAAGTCGATCGACGAATGCCTGGCTATGAAGATCGACGATGTCGTTCGGACGGTAGGCATAGAGCTTCATCACCGCCAGGTCCTCCAAGGATGGCGTAAAGTACCTGATAAAACGCGCCCCAATATCCAAGGGAATCAAACGATCTTCGTAATTGAATGGCATCTGATCACAATATGCCACCGCCATACCATTCACCTCGGGGTATCGATCCATGATCTCGCGGAGGCATCTGTCTGCCTCAAACACATCAATGTCATGCGTAACCGACCGATTCGTCAGATCGTTTAGCATGAAGGCGCTTCCTCCCACTAATACAACGCTCGGCCTATCGCCTCTTGGGCCTATTTCCAGCTCCGCTTCTTCGTCAATGTCCAAAAGGGTCTGCTCTAGATCATGCTTATGCATGGCATCTCCTATTATTATTCATCTTCAATAATACTATTTAGTCA
>CATYZI010000048.1 GCA_958415625.1 uncultured Collinsella sp.
ACCGTGCAACGGAAAAGAGCCGCCCTTTCGGACGACTCAAACTGTAATGGGGCTATTTTAGCTGCGTCAAACATGCGGAATAATTTTTCTGGGGCGGGGATTAAATAATCATTCGGCACCCAATGATTATTTAATCCCCGCCCCAGAAAAATCACTTGAGCGAACGTTCGGACAAAAGTAGCCATAAGAGGCCAGTCCCAAATGGGCTGCTTTCAAAACTATGGTGGATTACGGGGCTGGACCTGTATTACTTGACCATGGGAAAAACCGTGAAATTAAAACCGCAGGTAGACGGCTTATCAAATATCGAAAATTGCCGGTATGGATGGGGGTCTCCGAATCATCCCCGTAATCCGGCATAGTTTTGAAATGGCACTAAAGCAGGCACAGGCTAAATATCGATTCCAAGGATAGTTGCGGTGGAATAGTTCCTGGATGCCGGGGTTTTGGCGGAAATCAGGAACTATTTCACCGCAATTGAGGAGGGGCGGGGTGGATGGCGGGGTAGCTAAAAGAGCCGCGTCCCAAATGAGCTGCTTAGGCTGGGTCGATGTCCATGCTGGCGATGAGGTTGATGCTGGTGCTGAGGATGTCTTCTAGCACGACGTCGCCCATGCGGATGGGGGCTTCAACGACCAAGCCTCGGATGAGGTCCATCGCCTGGGCGTGGAGTTTGAGCGGGATGGCTTCGGCCGTGCGTACGGGCAGCAGCGCCTCGTCGCCGCCGGATACGGCCACGGTGGTGGTGAGCACGCGCATGGGACAGGTGAGCTCCTGATGTGCGAACGTATCACCGCGCGGGCAGCTGTTGCCGGTCACGGAGCGCACCTCTACCACTGCGCCGTCTGCGTCGCGCTCTACCTCTACGGTCAGGAGGCACTCGGATGGGCAGGTGGTGCAGTTGAACTGCAGCGTTTCGATCGTGTTTATGCTCATGGCCTTACGCCTCCTCAATGGGATCGACGGACAGGACAATCTTGCTAACACCCAGGTCGAGTGCGCGCTGAATCACCTTTGCCGGCAGCGGGAAGCTTTCCATTACGCTCGGTTTAAACGGGCGGACCTTGCCCGCAAACAGTTCCTCGTCGCCTGCCAGAATGCGCACGCGGGCGGCGTCGACGGGCCGGCGCACGCGGAAGTTCAGCTTGGTGAGTGCCACAGTCGTAATGCGTCCCGGCAGCGCGTAGCCCGCGATGCCGGCAGGGGAGACCGAGAGCTCGCAGTCCGGAACGGCGCCCGCGCCGGTCCCCAGCGTGTACGCGGCCGCAGCTGCGCCAGCGCGCTCGGACTCAGTCGTCACGTTGTCGGCCAGGTCGTGCACGTGCAGAACGTTGCCGCAAGCAAAGATGCCTGGTATGCCCGTCTGCAGGCTCTGGTCCACCACGGCGCCGCGCGTGCGCGGGTCAAGCTCCACGCCCGCGGCAACTGAAAGCTCGTTCTCGGGAATCAAGCCCACCGAAAGCAGCAGCGTGTCACACGGAACAATGCGCTCGGTCCCCGGAATGGGCGCCAGGCGTTCGTCGACCTGACTCACCTCGACGGCTTCCACGCGGTCGTGCCCGATCACGCGCGTTACCGTGGTGGATAGATGTAGCGGAATGCCAAAGTCATCCAGGCAGTTCTTCACATTGCGGCGCAGACCGTTGGCGTATGGCATGAGCTCGTACACGCCCTCGACCGAAATCCCCTCGAGCGTGCAGCGACGTGCCATGATCAGCCCGATGTCGCCCGAGCCCAAAATGACGGCGCGCGAGCCGGGCTTGAGGTTTTCGATATTGATGTATCGCTGCGCCAGGCCGGCCGTAAACACGCCGGCGGGACGACTGCCGGGGATCTTGATCTCGCTGCGCGTACGCTCGCGGCACCCCATTGCAAGGACGACCGCACGCCCGGTGAGCTGCAGTATACCGGCACGGCTCATGAGCGTGACGGTATGGACCGTGGCGGCTCCCACGGCCTCGCCAGTGCTTGGTTCGCCCGCGCCCTCGCTCGAATCGATCTCAAGCACCATGCTGCCCAGAAACAGCGTAATGTCGGTCGCGCGCACCTGGTCGATAAAGCGCTGCGCGTACTCGGGGCCGGTGAGCTCCTGCTGAAAGTGCGAAAGGCCAAAACCCGGGTGAATGCACTGGCGCAGGATGCCGCCCAGATGCTGCTCACGCTCTACGATAGCCACGCGCGCGCCGGCCTTATGTGCAGCAAGCGCGGCCGCCATGCCGGCAGGGCCGCCGCCGATAACGACCACGTCGAACGTCTGCGTCGACACTGACGCTGCAGTTCCGGCCTCCGCGCGTTCGTCGCGCATATCAAACGTCGCCATCCTAGTGCACCCCCTTTAGCGGTCCCTCGACCAGCCAAGATCCGGCATCCTCCAGCAGCACCTCGCTGGGGTCACACCCCAGCTCGCGGGCCAGAATCGCCACCACGCGGCTTTGACAAAAGCCACTTTGGCAGCGGCCCATGCCCGCGCGGCAGCGGCGTTTGACGCCCTCGACCGAAACCGCACCCGGGCGGCGCCGAATCGCGGCCACGATCTCAGCTTCGGGCACCGTCTCGCAGCGGCAGACGATCTGCCCCCATGCAGGGTCGGACTTAATGAGCTCTTCCTTACGCGCGAGCGGTGCGCGGTCAAAGTCGTCCGGCGCGTGGCGGATCGGGTTCCAATCGACCCGTTCGCGCAGAGGCACGCCGGCGTTGCGCAACACCTGCTCCATGCGCTCGGCAATGGCCGGCGCGCTCGCTACGCCCGGAGACTGAATACCCGCTGCTTGGAACAACCCCGGCACCACGGCTGACTGCCCAATAAAGAAGTCGTTCGTCCCCTTAATGACTGGACGACCGCCGGCAAATGCGCGCACCACGCGACGCGTGTCCAGATCGGGAACCAGCTTGCGCGCTCCCGTCAGCAGCGCGTTCGCATCGCTCGCATAAGTCTGTGTGTCGCCCGGCTCGCGCACAGCGGCGGTTGCGGTGATCACGGTGTTGCCGTGGACCGTGCCCGTGACGATAACGCCCTTGGACACCGGTGTCGGCACCGGGTAGAGCGGCATCAACGCACGCGGTTCCTTGTCCAGCACCACGATGTTGCCCTGGCGCCAGACCATCTGAAATTCCTCGGCGCCGGCCATATGCGAGATGTCCGCAGCTCCGTTGCCTGCGGCGTTGATCAGATAGCGACAGTGCACGTCGCCGGCGGGCGTTGCCAGCGTAAAGCGCGCGGCTTTGGCATCCGAGCCGACAGCTTCAATTGCCTCCACCGGCGCGGAGCGCATAAACGTTACGCCGTTGGCGACCGCGTTCCCCAGCGCAGCAATGGCTACTTCAAACGGGTCAACGTAACCGGTCGAAGGGCACCATAGTGCGCACGTGGCTCGAGCACTCGCGCGCGGCTCCAGCTCGTGGATGCGCTCGGGGCCGATAATCGACAGCTCGGGCACGCCGTTGGCAAGGCCATTCTGGCGCAGCTTCTCCAGGTGTGCGCGGTCTTCGTCGTTAAACCCCAGCACCATCGATCCGGTGCGGCGGAATTAAAAGCCCAGCTCCTGGGCCCACGTGCTATACAGCTCGCAACCACGGGCGTTGACCTGCGCCTTGACCGTGTCCGGCGCCGGATCGTAGCCGGCGTGCACCAGACCGCCGTTGGCCTTCGACGCGCCCAGGGCGATGTCGTTGGTCGCTTCGACCACGCAAATGGACAGGTCAAACCGTGCGAGTTGTCGCGCGATGGCGCACCCGGTGATGCCCGCGCCCACAATTGCGATATCAAACGTTTCTGCCACGGTGCCTCCCAGACAAGTTGACAGGATGTCAATAAGTCCATCCTACGGTCTGCGCACCCCCAGCGCAGCGGCAATGCGGCGAACAGCCCCACTGCATCCGCCAACGGCAGGCGTGGGCCGGCTCAGCACGGATGCCGGCCACGTTAGAACGCGAGATCTTCCCGCCCAACCTCGCGGTCTGCGCCGTTACCTGTTACAGATTGAGATGTTGAGTCCACAGGCGCACGATCTTCTCGATCTGTAACAGTAAGAACTGTTTTTGGGTTCTAGATGTTACAGATCGAGATTTAAGTCGGGGAGAGAGTAGTTTGTCTATATCTGTAACATCTGGGACTGTTTTTGCCGAGTAACTGTTACAGATTGAGACATTCGGCCTAGACGTTTTCCTTTATCTCAATCTGCAACAGCTAGCTGATGATTTGGGTTCTAGATGTTACAGATCGAGACAAACCTTCCGGTGGATTTTGAATGTCTCGATCTGTAACAGTAAGAGGGGTTTTGGGGCCCAAGATGTTACAGATCGAGATTGAAGTCGGGGAGGGACCCCTGTGTCTTGATCTGTAACATCTAGACTTGGATTCCGCTGCCACCTGTTACAGATTGAGATGTTTGTGTCCGCGTCAGCCCCGCCCCTAGCCGTGGTCCCATATAAACAAACCCCGTGGTAAACTTAACCGGAGTGTTAATATTCCGAAAGGTACCCGTAATGTCCAAGTACATCTCCGAGCTCATGTCGCCGCAGCTTATGGGCGTCGTCTATGCCTTTGTTGGCTTTATCATCGCCCTGTATGTGCTGTCGGTCGTCTATGTGTTCATCGACGCTCGCCGCCGCGGCGCCAGCGCCTACGTGGCATGGGGCATCATCGCCCTCATCCCGTTTGCGGGCCTCATCGCCTACCTGGTCCTGCGCCCGCACTCCTACGCGTCCGACCGCGAGGAGCAGGAGCTGGACATGGCCCTGCGCGAGCGTCAGCTTGCCCAGTACGGCACCTGCCCGCAGTGCGGCGCGCCCATCGAGAAGGACTTCGTCGTCTGCCCGGTGTGCGATACCCAGGTTCGCAACGTATGTCCCAGCTGCCATCGCCCGCTCGATGCGCACTGGAAGGTCTGCCCCTACTGCCGAACTCGCATCCAGTAACGCATCCATCGCCGGGCCGGCCGCGAGCCACGGGCACGCCGCAAGCCATACGCGCACCCCGCCCCCACACGATGAAGCATGCGTAGAAAATCGCCCGCCGTGCCATTAAGGTGCGGCGGGCGCTTGTATACCAAGGCAACCTGCCTATAATGATGCAAGTCAAAAACGCCGAGCGCATCGCACGCACTTGCATCAGGCATCCGAGAGGAGAAAACATACCCATGAAGGCACTCTACAATGACGGTTCGGTGGCCGAGCTCCCGCAGGACGAGGTCACGCACGTCATCCGCCACTCCGCCGCGCACATCATGGCGCAGGCCATCAAGCGTCTCTATCCCGAGGCCGACTTTGCCTACGGCCCCGCGACCGACAACGGCTTCTACTACGACGTCGACCTGCCCGATGGCGTCAAGATCAGCGAGGACGACTTCCCCGCGATCGAGGCCGAGATGAAGAAGATCGTCAAGGAGAACCTCAAGTTCTCCGTGTACGAGAAGCCCCGCGCCGAGGCCATCGCCCTTATGGAGGAGCGCGGCGAGAAGTACAAGGTCGAGCACATCGGCGACCTGGACGACGACGCCCGCATTACCTTCTACCAGCAGGGCGACTACATCGACATGTGTGTCGGCCCCCACATCTGCTACACCAAGGCGCTGAAGGCCTTTAAGCTTACCGGCGTCTCGGGCGCCTACTGGAAGGGCGACAAGGACAACAAGATGCTCACCCGCATCAACGGCGTCGCCTTTGCCACCAAGGAGGAGCTCGACGAGCACATGCGCATGCTGGAGGAGGCCAAGAAACGCGACCACCGCAAGATCGGCCGCGAGATGGACCTCTTTATGATGCGCGACGAGGCCCCCGGCTTCCCGTTCTTCCTGCCCAACGGCATGATCCTTAAGAACACGCTGCTGGACTACTGGCGCGAGATCCACCACAAGGCCGGCTACGTGGAGATCTCCACGCCGCTCATCATGAACAAGCAGCTGTGGAAGACCAGTGGCCACTGGGACCACTACAAGGACAACATGTACTCCACCGTCATTGACGACGAAGAGTACTGCATTAAGCCCATGAACTGCCCGGGCGGCGTGCTGGTGTACGCCTCCAAGCCGCACTCCTACCGCGAGCTGCCCATCCGTGCCGGCGAGATTGGCCTGGTGCATCGCCACGAGCTGCGCGGCGCCCTGCACGGCCTGTTCCGCGTGCGCTGCTTTAACCAAGATGACGCCCACCTGTTTGTGCGCCCCGACCAGCTGACCGACGAGATCGTGGGCGTGGTCAACCTCATCGACTCCGTGTACCAGAAGTTTGGCTTTAAGTATCACGTCGAGCTTTCCACCCGCCCGGAGGACTCCATGGGTTCGGACGAGGACTGGGCGCGCGCCGAGGAAGGCCTGCGCACCGCTCTGGAGAAGCTGGGTATGGACTACGAGGTCAACGAGGGCGACGGCGCCTTCTACGGCCCCAAGATCGACTTCCACCTGGAGGACTCGCTCGGCCGTACCTGGCAGTGCGGTACCGTGCAGCTCGACTTCCAGATGCCGCTCAACTTTGACCTGGAGTACGTGGACGCCGACGGCACCAAGAAGCGCCCCATCATGCTGCACCGCGTGTGCTTTGGCTCCATCGAGCGCTTCATTGGCATTCTGATTGAGCACTTTGCGGGCAAGTTCCCCACTTGGTTGGCTCCCGTGCAGGTCAAGGCGCTTCCCGTCTCTGAGAAGAGCCGCGACTACGCTCACGAGGTGTGCGCCAAGCTGGAGGAAGCCGGCATTCGCGTGGTCTGCGACGACCGCGACGAGAAGATCGGCTACAAGATCCGTGAGGCTCGCAGCATCGACCGCGTGCCCTACATGCTCATCTTGGGCGAGAAGGAGGTCGAGGCCGGCAACATCTCCGTCCGCGATCGCTCCAACGAGACCGTCCAGATGAGCGTTGACGAGTTTGTGGCCAAGGTGCTCGAGGAGATCAAGACCCGCGCCTAGCACAAACAATACAAGAATTAACAAAGGCGATCGTCCTCGCGGGCGGTCGCCTTTTTGTTGTCTATAGAAGAAAAGCCGCTGGTTAGAGCGGCTTTTTTGTTGTGCAAAAAGGTACAGGTTTTTGTATCTTTCGACGGAGTTCATTATACGAGCAAACTGCTCGCGTTTTCCCAGATTGCACAAAATGCGCCGCGAATGGGTGCATCTCCATACGCCTCTACAAAAACCTGTACTTTTGCGACTGCGCCTAGCTGCGAGCGAGAAGCCTGTTCTTAACGCCCCTGCATCTGCGTGCGTCGCGGAGCTGGAGAAGGGGGCGAGAACATGGAACGGACAATGCGGCGCCAAGAGCAGCTGCCCGGTGCTTTTAACGGCGCTATCACCAAAAGCCAGCGCGGCCGCGTCCGCTGGTATCTGGTCCACACCCCCCATGGTAAAGAACGCGAGACCTGCGAAAAGGTCCGTCGCATTATCCCGCACGAGCTGATGCAAGACGCTTTTGTGATGCAAAAGGAGTTCTGGTTTAAGCGGGACGGAGCCTGGTCGCTCCAAACCAAACCCATGTACAAGGAATACTTCTTCGTCGCCACGCGCGATGCTGCCCTGCTCGACAAGGCTTTGGCTCAGCTGAGCTTTGGCTGTCGCATTGCCGGCAGTAAGGAGCGGGCCTATGCGCCCATGCCGGACGATGCGCAGGACTGGTACCGCAGCGTGCTCGACGATAACGGCGTGGTGCGCAACAGCGTGGCGCGCATAGAAGACGGTGTGCTGCACATAGAGCAGGGGCCCTTGGTGGGGCAAGAGGCCCGTGTAAAGAAGATCGACCGTCATAAACGCTGGTGCCTGGTGGACGTGGGCGAAGGCGACTTCGCTTTTAGGGAGCTGCTTGCGCTCGACGTGCCCAGCAAAACGTAAGGGAGACGTTGCGCTGGTAATTCATTCGTTATTTGAATTCATCGATGGGGGGGTGTCCCTGGGAACAGGGACGTGGATTTGAACTTGACTACTAAAGAAGTGACAGGGCAAAACGCGCCGGTGGGGGCCGTGCTGGTCGCCCAGGCCATGAGCGGCGACGACGCGAGCATGCGCTACAAGGGCATGCAGGCCGTGAAGGACTGGGACCGCACGCGCCTGGGCTACCGCGCCGTAAAGCGCGTGTTCGACATTGTGTTCAGCGGCTGCGTTCTGGCCGTCATCGCCATTCCGAGTCTGGTGCTCGCCGCGGCCATCCGCCTGGAGAGCGAGGGCAACCCGTTCTACAGCCAGATCCGCGTGGGCCAGACCCGCCGCGACGGCAGCCTGTCCACCTTCCGCATGTGGAAGTTCCGCTCCATGTACAGGGACGCCGACGAGCGTCTCGCCGAGCTCAAGGAGCGAAACGAGATCGCCGGCGCCATGTTCAAGATGAAGGAAGACCCGCGCGTCACCAAGATCGGCAAGTTCATCCGTAAGCACTCCATCGACGAGTTCCCGCAGTTCGTGAACGTGTTCCTGGGCCAGATGTCCGTCGTGGGCCCGCGCCCGCCGCTGCCCAACGAGGTGGCCGAGTATACAGAATTCGACCTGCAGCGTCTGGCGGTTAAGCCCGGGATCACCGGCTGGTGGCAGGTCACGGACCGCAACGATACCGACTTCGACGGCATGGTTCGACGTGATCTCGAGTACATCGCCAAACGCGGTCCCATCACGGACCTGAAGATTGTTCTCCTCACGGTCGTTGAGGTCTTTACCGGTGGCGGTGCTTGCTAAATGGCTGAACCGATTAGAGTAGCTCAGGTTGTTGGCAAGATGGTTGGCGGCGGCGTCGAGGCCGTCGTCATGAATTACTACCGCCATATTGATCGCAGCAAAGTGCAGTTCGATTTTCTTGTCGATTCCGATTCGACGCTTGTTCCCCGCGAGGAGATTGAATCTTTAGGTGGCAGGGTTTTTGAGATTCCTCCCTACCAGCATGTTGTCGAATACCAGCGAGAGCTTCAGCGTCTCTTTAAGGAAGAGAACTGGAAGATTGTGCACAGCCATATCAATGCGCTTTCTGTCTTTCCGCTTCGCGCTGCTAAGAAGGCGGGCATACCTGTGCGTATAGCCCACAGCCACTCTACAAGCGGAAAGGGGGAGTTTGCTAAAAATGTCATCAAAGGCTCTTTGAAGCTGTTCTCAACAAGGTATCCGACTGATTTGGCAGCCTGCACCGAGCATGCTGGAAAATGGCTGTTCGGTTCATCCCGTTTTACTGTTTTTAATAATGCTATCGATTTGAACAACTTTTCTTTCAATCGATCGATTAGGGACGAGCGACGTGCTCAGCTCGGAGCGAAGGACGATACGCTGGTATTGGGGAATATCGGTAGGTTCATCTCTCAGAAGAACCAGTTGTTTTTGCTTGATGTTTTCAAGGCAGTGCATGCTCAGAATCCTGATTCCATCCTTGTCGTCTGCGGCGATGGAAAACTGAGACCTCAAGCGGAGGAAAAGGCATGCTCACTTGGCATTGCCTCGGCGGTGCGTTTTCTCGGCCAGATTTCTGATGTGCAGGACGTCTATCAGTCGCTCGATTTATTCGTGCTCCCCAGCCTGTACGAGGGCCTCGGAATGGTCGCGATTGAGGCCCAGGCTTCCGGTCTCCCGTGCATCTGCTCTGAAAGGGTCCCCAACGATGTTGCGTTATCCAGTCGGTGCAGCTTCCTTCCGTTGAGTATGGGCGTCGAGGGGTGGTCCAACGCGATCCTTGCCGCCCGCAGGGATGTCTTTGATCGCTCCCATCCTCATTCATCTCCGGGGTTTGAATCTTATGACATCTTTAAGGCGGCGCCCAAGCTTGAAGAGTACTACCTGAAGCTATTTGAAACGGTGAATTAATGAAAATCTGTATTTTAACGTGGCTCCATAACCAAAATTTCGGCACGTTGCTCCAGGCTTATGCTCTGCAGCAGTTCTTGAAGTCCGAGGGTCATGATGTTGTTGACGCCGACTATCTCCCCTGCGTCAAAGAAAAGCTACTGAACTGGGCGATCAACCGAAATTCCTTCGATTTGTTTGCCGGTAAAGCACATGAGCTGCTCAATCGTAAGAAGGAGCATGACGACTTCGGTTCCTCGACCGCTGATGTTTTCAATCGCTTTTTAAGCCAGAATATCGTTACTACTGAACGGATTACCGATACAGACGGACTGGTCGGCTTGCGGGGGAAATACGATGCGTACGTCTGTGGATCGGATCAGATTTGGTCGCCATATCTTTTGAACAGGAATTTCTATTTCTCCTTTCTGAGCGACAGTGATAAGCGAATCGCGTATGCGCCCAGCTTCGGTGTTACGAACACCACAGAGAGGAAGAAGAGGATCATTGCTAATCTTCTTAAATCTTTCAGTTCCGTATCTGTTCGCGAAGATGCCGGTGCGGATTTTGTCGAATCACTCGGTCTTGAGCGTCCCTCACAGGTCGTGGACCCTGTCCTGCTTCTGTCGAAGGAGGACTGGGCCCCTCTCATTGACGGAAAATGTTCTGAGCCCGGTAAAATTGTCTGCTACTTTCTTGGGGATAGGCCGTTTTACAGGAAAGCGGTCGAATCGATTTCGAAGGAGCTCGGCTGCGAAGTTGTGACGCTTGTTGGTTCAGGTAAAAATGCAGTCGACGAGGAGCTTAATCCACGCTACGGGCTTGGTCCCGATGAATGGCTCGCGTATTTGGCGAGTGCGCGGTTCGTGCTGACCGATTCGTTGCACGGTACGCTATTCTCTCAAATCTTTCGCAAGGACTATTACTGCTTCAAGCGATTTGAGGAGACCGACAAACGCTCTCAGAATTCCCGAGTCGAGAGCCTCGCGAGGCTCTCGAACACTGAAGATCGCCTACTCGATGGCTATGAAAGCCACATGCATGCTACTGAAATCGAGGGGTATGAAAGACGTCTGTCGGA
The DNA here is from genome assembly GCA_958415625.1 of uncultured Collinsella sp. Classification (GTDB taxonomy): domain Bacteria; phylum Actinomycetota; class Coriobacteriia; order Coriobacteriales; family Coriobacteriaceae; genus Collinsella. The sequence goes on from CATYZI010000048.1 coordinate 10,822, forward strand.
TGTGGAGTCACTCATCTCGTTCTCGAAAAATTGGCTCTTGGATGCTCTCGAACAATAGGGGGAGTCAGCTTGAACAAAAACATCGCCATAATTTCTCATCAAGCCTGTTTTGGATGCGGAGCATGTGCGGCCAAATGCCCTTTTTCGGCTATTGAAATGCATCCTTCGCCCGATGGTTTTGATTATCCCGTGGTGGATGCAGCCAAATGCACTTCCTGTGGCCTATGCCTGCGCTCCTGTCCGGCGGAAAACCGAGTTGATGCGGACTCGGAGGTCATTCGCGCCGCTGTTTTGCAGAGTGGTGATTCTGACGAGCTCGCGCAGAGTTCGTCCGGCGGCGTCTTCTCTCTTCTCGCGAAGCGGGTTCTTGAGAAAGGTGGGCGTGTTTACGGCGCCGCTTGGGACGGTGTTGATTGCGTTAGGCATATCGGTATATCCGATCTTGCCGATATTGCGCTCCTTCAAAAGTCCAAATATGTCCAGAGCGATGCGAGTGAATCGTACCCCGATGTGCTCAACGATCTGAAATCCGGCAAGCATGTACTGTTTAGCGGTACTCCCTGCCAGGTTTCCGCGCTGCTTCTCTATTTGGGTAAGCCGATGGATGGGCTGACAACCGTCAGCGTTGTTTGCCACGGTGTACCAAGCTCTTCCATGTTTCGTTCCTATGTTGACTGGCTTGAGCTTCGGGAGAAGTCCGATGTCACCGCACTGACTTTTAGAGATAAATCGAAATTCGGTTGGGGCCATAACATAAAGATTGAGTTGTCCGACGGCAGGATTATAAAGAGGCCCGCCGCATTCGACCCGTTTTATGGGTCCTATATCAAAGGCATGATCAGCAGATCGTCTTGCTATAGTTGTCCCTTCAGAGGGTGCGACAGTCCCGCTGACATTATCCTCGGCGACTCCTGGCGTTCTGAGTCAGCCCGAGACTGCGTGTATCCTGAGAAGGGCATTTCAGCCGTTATCGTGAAGACCGAGCGCGGCGCCAAGCTGATTGATGAGATAGTCGATTGCGTTGCCTATTCTAACAACGACGTCGCAGCGGATGACGTGCTCCTGCATGAAGACCCTAATAAGCGTTCAGGACTTGAAGAGAGGCGCGATGCGGTCATCGCTCAGTATGAGGCACTGGGGTCGGGGATCTTTGATTCTGTCTTGGTTCCCAAAGTGAGCCTTTTCGACCGTGTGAAAAAAATGCTTCCGCCGTCGATGCGGTTGGGCGTAAAACGTTTGGTCCGATCCATTATACCTGGGAACGCGCATGAGTAGCCTTACCACAGCGATTACGATTTGCGACCGTCCCCATATCGGGGGTGGAGCTTCAAAAATCGCAATCGAGACAGCTTCGGCATTGGCAAAGATGGGGCTTAACAGCTATTTCTTCTCAGCGCTGGGAGATCCCGATCCGGCTTTGGTCGAATCGGGGGTTATTTGCGTTAATTGCGGGCAGGGCGACGTCTTGAACGGTGGCGTCTCTGGTGCTGTTCAGGGCATCTGGAACCGACGCTCGGAAACGGCGCTGGATGATTTGCTCAATCAGCTTGACCCAGAAACGGCGGTCGTTCATGTGCATTCTTGGACGCACTCCCTTTCTCCCTCTATATTCAGGGCAATAGAGCGACGGGGCTTCAAATGTCTCATTACTGCCCATGAGTACTTCCTTGTTTGCTCTAACGGTGGGCTCTACGACTATGTGAATCATTGTAACTGCGGAATCGCTCCCGGTTCTCCGAAGTGCCTGCTGCACAACTGTGACAAGCGCTCGTATGCCCAAAAATTGTACCGGTCCGTTCGTTTCTCCGTGCAGAACCATGTCTTAGGCTCGCTTCGCCCGGCGGTCGCCTTTGTCTCCGACTCCAGCCGTCGATTGATCGAACCTCATCTAGCGTGGAATTCTGAACGGTATGACTGCTTAAACTATGTTGATGCGGCTAAGTTTCAAGATGATTCCGAAGGAGATTCTTCGGCATACCTATTCGTCGGCCGCTTAAGTCCAGAGAAAGGCTGTGACTTGTTTTGCGAAGCGGCCTGTCGGGCGGGCGTGAATGCGATCGTCATTGGCGACGGTACCGAATTGAAGAGGTTGTCGGATAGCTATCCAGATATCAGATTCATGGGCTCCTTGCCTCATGATGAAGTTCTTTCCGTCATGAAACAATCTCGCGCTATCGTCATGCCTTCTGTTTGCCGAGAGACGTTCGGGCTCGTCGCTTATGAAGCAATGATTGCCGCCGGCCTGCCATGTATTGTTTCGGATGTCGGCGATGCGGCCTCCTTTGTGATGTCAAAAGGTCTCGGCGAGATCTTCAACGCAGGTAGTGTGGAGTCGCTATCTGACGCAATGGTCAATATGCTCGATTCTGATGTTTACTCGCGTTACAGGGAGGCAGTTGAGAAGGCGGACTTTAGCCATCTCAAAAAGATCGCGTATGTTGAACGTCTTATCAATATTTACGATCAGCTAATGGCTGAACTTTAATTGGACGAAGGTTTTTAATGGTTACGGTTGTGATGTCAGTCTATAACGGCACACGATATCTTACTGAACAGCTAGACAGCTTGCGACTTCAGACCGTGTCTCCGGATCGGGTGGTGATCGCGGATGATTGCTCGACAGATGGATCGTTCGATCTCATCTGCGAATACATCGAGGAACACGCACTCGCTAATTGGACCGTCAACAAGAACAGCTCGAATTTCGGCTGGCGCAAGAGCTTTAAACGGCTTCTTGACCTTGCATCTATAGACGATGGAATCGTCTTCCCGTGCGACCAGGATGATATTTGGGAACTCGATAAAATCGCTGTGATGTCCTCAATCCTCGAGAAGGACCCCTCGATTGAGGTTCTCAGCTGCGCCGTCGAGCCGTTTTATGAGAGCGGCGGTAAAAAGGTAACAGTCTATGGTGCTGTCGATGATTCCAAACCTCTGGACGATTTGGAGACCCCGGTTTTCGATAGCAAGTTTATGTCGGTACGGCGCCCTGGATGTTCGTATGCCGTTAAATCTAGTTTTATAAGGGAAATCATGCCATATTGGCAGGATGATTTTGCGCATGACGGTATGTTATGGCGCTTCTCATTACTGAAGGGGACTCTCAGACTTCTAAATCAGCCCTTGATTCGGTTCCGCAGGCATGACTCTAATGC
>CATYZI010000049.1 GCA_958415625.1 uncultured Collinsella sp.
GCTGCGGGAACGGCCTATTAGCTCAATGTGTTCGGCTGAGATCGGAAATCAACCCCCAGCAACTATGCGAACTATCTTGCCCGCATAAAACATTTCCTGCTGAAATCGTACGAGATTGGCGCTCACATTATTGGTGCACCAGATTTCAACGTTTTTATGGCCATCAATTTCGTCGGCAAGGTGCTTAATAGCAATATCGGACACGCCGCTTTCAACCTCAGCGAACATCTCGATCATGCGAACGTCGAGCTCTGCCCTGTACTCCTCGTAGCCAAATTCCTCCTCTCGATGGCTTAAGTCGCTTGGAAAGACTGATTGAGTAAATGATTCTTTCAAATCGCTAAGAGACTGGTAGCCCAATCGATTGCAGAAACGACGAACAGCGGAACGGGTCACGAATGCATCGCGGGTTATTGCGGCAACATTGATTTCGCTCGAACGCCTAATGTGAGCGACGAGATATCGAGCGATGGCGGCATCGTTTGACCCAAACTCGCTGTTGATGATGGAGCTAATGCGATTGAGCACATCGAAGTCATTGATATTCACGTGATCCCTCTTTCCGCTCTCCTCGAAATCATAGTTCATTTATTGAATCAAACAGCTTTGGTCGTTCTCCTATGATTCAAATCAGTTGACGTCATCTTAATCGTAATTCCGCCACACGTATCCACCGTGTTGAATGATGGAAAGGGGATTCATGGGCAACGTGAACAACATGACGTTTCTCTGGGGTTCCGCCACGGCGTCTTATCAGTGCGAGGGTGCCTGGAACGAAGACGGCAAAGGCCTTGGCGAGTGGGATTTCTTTAGCCACACAAGCAATAAGAACATCAACCATGTTGACGGTGATGTATCTTGCGACTTCTACCATCGCTATGAAGAAGATATCCGCATGATGAAAGAAGGCGGACAAAACACCTATCGCTTCTCTCTTTCATGGAGTCGAATCATCCCCACGGGTATCGGCGAAGTGAATGAAGAGGGTATCGATTTTTATAATCGGGTCATTGATTGCTGCCTCGAAAATGGCATAGAGCCCAACGTTACGCTGTTCCATTACGATCTGCCATTCACGCTTGCTTGCAAAGGCGGATGGCTGAACAATGACATGGCAGAGTGGTTCTGCAAATACGCCAAGATTTGCTTTGAGCGCTTTGGAGACCGCGTCAAAATCTGGGCTACCGTTAACGAGCCGCATTTCTACAGCTACTGCGTAAACATGTTGGGCAACTATCCCCCCAATCGATCGCTCGACGTTCAGTCGTACATGCAGTTTCAGTACAACCTGATGCGCGCAAGCGCACTCGCAGTCCGAACATATCGTCAAATGGGCTACGACGGCATCATCGGCGCCGTCCACGATGGCGGCGTTGTCGAACTCGACCCGGCAACCGAGCACCCTGATGACGTATTTCGATACGCAGACTTTTTCGCCAATCGCATGATTCTGGCACCAGCGCTTCAGGGTCAACTGCCGCCAGAAATGGACGAAATCCTTGAAAAACTTGGCGTCTCGCTCTATCGATCCCCAAATGACGTAGAAGAATTCAGAGACGGTAAAGTCGATTTTATTGGACTCAACGTGTATTGCCGAGAGTATGTAACCGACTGGCACGGTGGAGAGCTTGCCGTTTCGGCGAACAATAAGGGCGGTTCGAGCAAAAAGGTCGAAGGAAAATGCATTGCGCCCTTGTTTGAAAGCGCCCGCGACAGCAATGTTCCCCGCAATAAATGGGGCCGCGAAATACTCCCAGGTTGCATGTATTCAACCATCATGGATGTCCACGAGCGCTATGACGCGCCCCGCATCTTTATTACGGAAAACGGACATGGCGCCTATGAGCAACCAGACGCAGACGGAATGATCCACGATGATGACCGCATCGAGCTTCTGGGCCAGTTCATCGAGCACATGATGAGGGCTAAGCGCGACGGCGCGCGCGTTGAGGGCTACTGCCTCTGGTCGACGATGGATCTGTATAGCTGGATCAACGGCTACGAAAAACGATACGGACTTGTCCATATCGACTTCGAAAACAATCTGGAGCGCACCCCCAAAAAGAGCTGGTATTGGTACCGAGACCTTATCTCGAAGTATCAGGAGCAGGAAGGTTAGGAGAAAGAGATGAAATATCAGGCAATGTCCGAAACAGTCCTAAAGGCTGTTGGCGGCAAAGAGAACATTACATCGGTAACTCATTGTGCGACGCGCCTTCGCATCGACGCACGAGACACCTCGATCATCGATCTCCAGCTCGCCAAATCGGCCGATCAGGCGCTCGGGGCAGTAGTCAGCGGTGGCCAGCTTCAGGTGATCATCGGCCCCAACGTCACCGAGGCTTACAACGACTTCCTCGACTTCGCGGGAATCGAAGTCGGCGGTGGCACGGTTGCCGACGATGCCCAAACCGCCAAAGACCTTGCAGAAGGCATTAAAAGCGGTAACACCGCCATGGGCTTGATTGAGAAATTCGGGAACGTCTCTGCACAGGTATTCATGCCCATCGTCCCGGCGCTCATCGTTGGCGGACTCATTCTTTCGATCAAGAATCTCCTGGTCAATTATTGCGGATTGAGCACCGATAGCGGAACCGCCCAGGTCCTGTTGGCGATCTTTAGCGCTTCGTTTAGCTTCTTACCCGTTTATCTTGGTTATCAGCTCGCGGCCGTCATGAAGATGCAGCCCATCATGGGCGCATTGCTGGGCGCGATCATGATCAGCTCGTCCATTAGCGGTGCCGAGGGTCTCGACTTTCTTGGTATTCCCATCCCGACGAACGACTATTCGAGTACGGTAGTGCCCATCGTACTGGGCGTTGTATTCATGTACTTTGTCGACCGCGGCCTTCAGAAGATTATTCCCGACGTTACCAAACTGTTCTTGAAGCCGCTGCTCACCATGATCATCGTCGTGCCCGTCGAGCTTATTATCCTTGGCCCCGCCGGCAGCATGATGGGCTACGCGCTGAGCGATGCCGTCACGTGGCTTATGGACAACGTGGCATTTATCGCTACTCCGATCCTGGCAGCCCTTAACCCCTATTTCGTCATGCTCGGTCTCGATAAGGCTTACATCGCAATCGAAGTTACGAGCCTGGCGCAGCTCGGTTGGGCACCCATTATCTTTGGATTCATCTCGAACCTCTGCATTGGCGGCACGAGCCTCGCCCTGGCAACTGCCATGAAGGGAAACAAAGAGAAGAGGGGTATGGTCACCACGGTTGCCGTCACCGCACTCTGTGGCGTAACCGAGCCCGCGTTCTACGGTTGCCTCATCGAGCGTCCCCGCCTGCTTGTCGGCACGGCAATCGGCGCGCTCTGCGCTGGACTCCCTGCAGGCATCTTTGTTCTGAAAGAGTATGTTGCGGGAGCATGCCCCGGCCTTCTTTCGGCACTCATCTTTATCGCTCCCGATGGGTCCATGGGTAACTTCGTGCTGGCATGCGTTGTCGCCATCATCGCCATCGTCGTCTCCTTCATCGCTGCACGCGTGATCATCAAGAAGAACCCCAGCTATATTGAGTAGATGCCCGCTGTTTGCATTGGGGACATCCTCGGCAGACCATTAGCAAGAACCCAAGAAGTTCCTTAGGAGCTCGATTAATCCATTCGGATTCCTGAGGCACAAACGGCCCCGATTCCACAATGAAATCGGGGCCGTTGTTTCTAAAGCCGTCGATAGACAATCGGTGTTTACCTTAGCTCCCTATCCAAGTTAATTATCCACGCTCGTTCTCCGGTCGGGAGATTTTCTTCGCTCGCGTATCCAGAAATCCACGCTCGAGCAGGACATCCAGATCCGCGCCCGCCCTTGTCTCGATCTGCAACAGCAAGAGGCCTATTCCGCTTCTACATGTTACAGATCAAGATATTCCTAAAACACCCTAAGTTTCATCTCAATCTGTAACAGTTAGATGCCGAATATCGGTCTTGGTGTTACAGATTTAGACAAACTGGAGGACGAGACAAACCAAAAACGGGATGGGCGCTAACCCGATGGCGCACCACCTAAATAGAAACGGGCTCTGTCCCATATAGAGACAGAGCCCGAAACTCTCATGGAGCCAGTGACAGGAATCGAACCCGCAACCCACTGATTACAAATCAGTTGCGCTACCGTTGCGCCACACTGGCACACTTGGCGCTTTCGCGCGAAGCCTGTTTAGGATAAAGGAATTGAGGACGGGGCGCAACAGGCCCTTCGACCGACCACATCTCAAAAACCGTTCGTCAGAACGAACAGTTTTATCTGTTCGTCAAAACATAAACCTATTCGTTTTGACAGCTGCAAACCCGCAACCCACTGATTACAAATCAGCGGGTAGACCAATCTAGGAAACGGCTCTCTGCCGCAACTCCCCTACCGTCCGCGCAGGGCCTTGAGCTTGGCCAGGGCATCGGGGCTCAGGCGACTGCCCAGGGTCATCTTGATCTGCGGGGCTTCCTCGGCCTCGTGAACGTCGTTGTCGATCTGTTTGATCTCGTCCACCAGCATACGGCTCGAGATGCGCGTGACGCCCTTGCCCATGACGACGGCCTGTATTGTGCCGTCACTCGATACCACGGAGCACGCGCGGCCTTCCTCACGCGCCTCGATGCAGAGCTTCTGCACCACGGTATCGGCAGAGACGCCCGTCGGCGAGAACTCGATGCGCACGCCGCGGGCCGGTAGGTTGGGGCGCTCGTTGGAGATGTTGCCCGCGCCGTCGAACACGATCACGGCCTCGTAACGGCCCTGGGCAAACGCCGCGACATCGTTGATAAGCGCAGTACGAGCCATATCGTGGACGTCGCTGGAATATGGATCGTCGGAATGGTCGTAGACGAGCTTTTCGTAGCGCGGCGTGCAGTGAATCACGTTGTAGCCGTCGACCACCAGCAGCTCGGGCTTATTGGAGTGCACCGTCGAGACCGGGTCGGCGATGGCCTGCGCAAACGCATTGCCGCCCACGCCATAGGTCGCGGCCGAAACAATCGGCTTGGCCGAGCCCTCGCCAAAGCGCTTGGCCTTGGACTTGGCGCGGTTCTTCTTGGACATGCGCTACTCCTCCCCCATGAGCTCGCCGGCATTGCGGCGCAGCCACTCAAAGCACAGCGCGGTGGTCGCCTGGGCCACGTTGAGACTCTCGGTCATGCCGCGCTGGGGAAGCTTGGTCAAAAAGTCGCATTTCTCGAGCACCAGGCGCGAGATGCCGTCGCCCTCGGAGCCCATGACGAGCGCAACGCGGCCCTCGAAGGGAGCATCCCAGCAGCTGCCCTCGGCGTGCTCGGAAGCACCGCCCACCCAAAAGCCGGCGGCCTTGAGGTCGTCAAGCGCTCGGGCGATATTAGGAACCTGCGCGATGGGCAGGTGCATGACGGCACCAGCGGAGGTTTTGTAGCTGCCCACGGTCACACCGGCGGCGCGCTTGTTGGCAATGATGACGCCCGCTGCGCCCACGACCTCGGCAGAGCGCACGATCGCACCAAAATTGCCATCGTCGGTCACATGGTCGAGCACGACGACGAGCGCCGGTCCTTCACCCGCGCGATCGAGAATATCGGCGACATCGGCATAGGGGAAATTGCCCACCTCGAGCGCAATGCCCTGGTGAGCGCCATGGCTCGACAGCGCATCGAGCTGCGTGCGCGGCACATACTTAATGCGGACGTCCGCGGCGTTGAGGTCGTCGACCAGGCGCGACAAGGCGGCATCGCGCTCCCCGCCCTCGGCGATGAGCGCGCACTTGACGGGAAAGCCGGTACGCAGTGCCTCGGCGGCAGCACGACGACCTTCGATAAACTCGCCCTTGGGAACCTGAACGTTGTCGCGGTTGCGATCTCGCTGCGAACGCGCAGCCTGGGCTTGGGAGCGCTCGCGCTGGCCCTTGGGAGTGGCAGCGCGGTCGTTGCGGCGAATCGGACGCGAGCCAGAAGCAGCCTGCTTGCCTCCACGCGGTGCACGTTTGCGATTGTCGGCCATAAAACGGCCTCCTTAAATAGATAACGAACAAGAATCGACCGTCCGAGCCACGGCACCTTGCCTTTCAATCGTTGGGCATGACCACCAGGTCTATGCCCTCCTCTTTCAAGGCAATCTGCCGCACCTCGAACGGTCGACAAATACTAGAGACTCTTAATACGAGTACCCGCGGCCGTATCTTCAATCGTCAGGCCCAGGTCCTTGAGCTGGTCGCGGATGGCGTCGGCCAGATCCCAGTTCTTGGCGGCACGGGCCTCGGCACGGGCCTCGAGAATCTTGGCAGCGGCCTCGTCCACGTCGTCACCCGTGTAGGCGACCAGGCCGGCGGCAACGCCCAGCAGGCCCAGCGGCAACTCGACCTTGGGCTCGGGGAGCTCGACGCCAAACGTATCGAGCAGCTCGACCAGCGTATCGGCAGCAGCAAGCGCAGCGGCCTTGTCGGCAGCGTCGCCCGCCTGCTCCAGGTACTGGTTGCACTCGGTCACAAAGCCAAAGACAGCACCCATGGCACCGGCAGTGTTAAAGTCGTCGTCCATGCACTCCTTAAAGGCGGCACGGGCCTCGGCGGCCTTAGCGGCAAACGCCTCGGATGCTGCCTCATCGGCATCGGCCGTCGCATGGTTCGCGGCCCAGCGCAGGTTCTCGACCGTACCGGCAATGCGTGTGAGCGAGTTCTCGGCACCATCCAGACGCTCCCAGGAGAAGTCAAGCGGCGAGCGATAACTCGTCTGCAGCATCAGCAGGCGCAGGGCCGCGGCAGAGTGCTGTTCGAGCACCTCGGCCAGCGTAAAGAAGTTTCCGAGCGACTTGGACATCTTCTCGCCGTCGACCAGCAGCATGCCCGTGTGCATCCAGGTGTTGGAGAAGCCCTGGTGCCAGGCGCAGGTGGCCTGAGCGCACTCGTTCTCGTGATGCGGGAAGGCAAGGTCGGAGCCGCCGCCGTGGATGTCGATCGGAGTGCCCAGGTAGCGATGCACCATGGCGGCGCACTCGGTGTGCCAACCGGGACGGCCTTCGCCCCAGGGGCTCGGCCAGCTGGGTTCGCCGGGCTTAGCGGCCTTCCACAGGGCAAAGTCGAGCGGATCGTTCTTGTCCTCGTTCTCCTCGATGCGCGCGCCAACCATAAGGTCGTCGATGTTGCGGCCCGAGACCTGACCATAGTTGGGATCGCTGCGCACGGCAAAGTACACATCGCCGTTATCGGCTGCGTAAGCGTGGCCCTGCTCGATAAGCGTCTTGATCATGGCGATCATGGGGCCGATCTCCTTGGTGGCGCGGGGGCGCACATCGGGATCGAGCACGTTGGCGGCGCGCATGACGCCGATAAACTTGTCGGAGAACTCCGTCGCGACCTCGGCGGCCGTTCGGCCCTGCTCGTTGGCGCGCTTGATGATCTTGTCATCGACATCGGTGAGGTTCTGGGCGAACGTGACCTCGTAGCCGCTCGCGATGAGCCAGCGACGAATCACGTCAAAGCTGATGAACGTGCGGGCATTGCCGATGTGGATGTTGTCGTAGACCGTGGGGCCGCACACGTACATGCGGACCTTGCCGGACTCGATGGGCTGGAACTCTTCCTTTTTATGGGTAGCGCTGTTGTAGATACGCATTCGTTACTCCTTAACGGTTTTCTGTAGCAGGCAGACGGCCCAGGCACCGATTCCCTCGCCCTGGCCTTCCCAACCGAGCTTTTCGGTCGTAGTGGCGGCGACGCCCACGTTTTCGACGTCAACGCCCAGGGCATGGGCAAGGTTGGCGCGCATGGCATCGCGGTGCGGAGTGATCTTGGGTTGCTGACAGGCAATGGTGCAATCGGCATCGACAAACTCAAAGCCCAGCTCGCGCGCATAGTCCATCACGCGAGCGAGCAGCACCATCGAATCGGCACCCTCGTAGGCGGGATCGGTGTCGGGAAATAGCCTGCCGATGTCTCCCCCGCGGCAGGCGCCCAGAATGGCGTCGGCCAAGGCATGCGCGAGCACATCGGCATCCGAGTGGCCCAGCAGGCCGCGCTCGTAGGGAATGTCGACCCCGCCGATGATACATCGACGCCCCTCCACCAAACGGTGGACGTCGTAGCCGTGGCCAATGCGCAGGTTACTGAACATGGGGAAGGTCCTCTCCCTCGGCCATGCGGCCAAGCAGAATCGCGGTTACGGGACGCAGGTCCTCGGGCACCGTCACCTTAAGGTTATCGCGCGGGCTCTGGACACAGCGGACGCGGGCGCCCATGCGCTCGACCAGCGAAGAATCGTCGGTCCCGATAAAGCCCTCGGTGATAGCTGCGGTGTGGGCGCGCTTCATGGCGTCGACGCTAAAGATCTGCGGCGTCTGCGCGGCCCAGTAGAGCTCGCGCGGCGGCGTCTCGACGATATTGTCGCCGTCGACGATCTTGAGCGTGTCGATCGCGGGCTGGCCGCACACGACGCCGTCGAGCGAGCGGTCGCCCACAAGCACGTCGATCGCATGATCGATGGCCTCGGTCGTGATGAGCGGACGGGCGCCGTCGTGGATGGCGACATATTCGAAACCCGCCGGTACCGCATGCACGCCGGCACGGGTGGAGTCCTGGCGGGTATCGCCGGCATCGGCAAAACTGATGGGCGTGTCATAGTCAAACGGGTCGATGGCCAGGCGGCGCATCTCGGCACGGCGCTCGGCAGGGCACACCACCACGATGTGGCCGACCTTGTCGCTACGATCGAACGCGCGGATGGACCAGCTCATAAGCGGACGACCCGCTACATTGACGAGCTGCTTGCCACCGGGATTACCAAAGCGCTGGCCGCTGCCACCGGCAACGACCACGGCGCATACGGGCGCCATTATGCGTTCCCCTGTTTGGTGCCCTTCATGCGGTACAGGGAGTCCGCAAGAATGGCAGGGTTGTTAACGCCAAAGTCGCCCAGGCGCTCCGGATCCTCGCTGATGTCGTCCATGAGCTCCTGCAGCGATCCATACTCGTCGACGATTTTCTCGGCCACGCCGTCGCGCACGACGGACACGCGCGAAAGCGTGCGCAGGCCCAGCGGTGTCATGACGGAGTCCTCGTCCAGGTCGTCGTAACCCAGAACCGCCGCCACATGCTGCGGGTCGGACAAGTCCTTGGGCGTCATACGGCTCAGGTTGGCGCGGATCTTTTCGGCATTGGCCTCGGAAGAATCGCTCGCGTAGTCGCGAATCATCAGGTCGTACTCGGTATCCATGCTGGAGCCGGCGAGCTGCTCGAGCTGCATCTGCACGAGCTTGCCCTGGTTGCCCAACTTGACAATGCAATCCTTAAGCTCAGTCTTTGCCTGCTGCATGATCTCGAAACTCGAGAAAATGCCGGTGATGTCGGCGAGCGTAACGTAGTCGTCGAGCTCGAGGGCCGTCAGGCGCAGCAGGGAGCGATCGAGCGACTGACGGGTAGTCTGGAGCGTGGCGACGAGCTGGTTGACCGAGCTCATGATGGTGGTGACGGGCTGGATCTCGTAGCTCTTGCCGTGGACGTACACGTTGACGACGGCACGACGAGCCGAAACCGAGATCACGATGGCGTCGGTGAGCACCGACATGCGAGCGGCAGTACGGTGACGCATGCCCGTTTCACTCGTGGCGAGCGAGGGATCGGGATTGAGGTGGAAGTTGGCGCGCAGGATCTGGGTGAGGTCGCCATCGATGACGATGGCACCGTCCATCTTGGAAAGCTCGAACAGGCGGTTCGAGGTAAACGAAATGTTGAGCGGGAAGCCGTCGTTACCGGCAGCGAGTACGTTTTCGGTGTCGCCGACGCAAATAAGAGCGCCCAGGTGACCAGCAATGATCATGTCGAGGGCGGTGCGGATCGGCTGGCCGGGGGCAGTCAGGCGAATAGCCTGTTCCATACGCTTTTGCAGCTCGTTCTTATCCAAGGCATCGCTCCCATCGTATACGCTCCATAAACGCTAAATAGTTTCTCACGGTTTGCCCCCGCAGCGCTTGCGAAATCCGATGCTTACAGAATGAGCGAACACCGCTGGGGTAGTCAAAAGAGCCCCAACCCAAATGAGCTGCTTATGTGGTAGCATCGGGATTCACATGAATGAGGGAGTAGTCGCGTGACCGGGTTCGCCTCCGGTGGCGCGGTAAGTCAACACACTGGCCGATGCGGCCTGGCTTGCCTTAATGAACGAGACTCGTGGCTGTGCGCGCAACGCGTACGCCACGGGTCTTTTTTGTTACTCCCCCAAGAGGTACACGCGGGCCCGCCCGCAGAGAGGGAGTCAGACTATGGGACTCGCAGAGCTCGTGCTGCTCGCCGTTGGCCTTTCGATGGACGCCTTTGCCGTATCCATCTGCAAGGGCCTTGGCATGAAGAAGATCGACCTTAAAGTCGCCGCGGTGCTCGGCCTGTTCTTTGGCGGCTTTCAGGCCGGCATGCCCGTAATCGGATGGGCGCTTGGCAGTCAATTCATGGGCATCATCGGACCCATCGACCATTGGATCGCCTTTATCCTTTTGGCCTTTATCGGCGGCAAAATGCTGTGGGAAGCCTTTACCGAGGACGAGAATGAAGGCGACGGCAAGGATGCCGAAAAGATTGACCTGGGCGAGTACCTGATCCTCGCCATCGCCACCTCAATCGACGCCCTAGCCGTAGGCATCTCATTTGCGGCGCTCTCGGTTGACATCGTTCCCGCTGTATCGCTTATCGGCGTCACAACGTTTATCTTCTCCATCGCCGGCGTAGCGATCGGCCACACCTTTGGCGCGCGCTACGAAAAACCTGCCACCATCGTGGGCGGCATCGTGCTCATCCTCATCGGGCTTAAGATCTTGCTTGAGCATCTGGGGATTTTGGCGCTGTAACGCCAAACGCAATCGCTCAAAACTCAACGCCAGTAGCATCACGAATAGTCCCCGCCCAACGGGGTTCTCCCCTCCGCAGGCGTTTCGAAACCCGCCCCCATCCCGGATTCCCACGCAGCGGCCGCGTTCACCGCCGACACGGGGACCCCTAGCTCCCCCGCGACGCGGCAGACCCTCGGCTGCCCCTCGTAAAGGATGCAGAAGACGCGCTCGAGGTCCGACGGTTCGACCAGGCTGCACCGGCAGTCCGCGTACAGCGCGCAGCCCCTCCCGCGCGGGTCGCCGCCCGAGCCCTCATCCGGCTCGTGATGGCGCACCTCGACCCAAAGGCCCTCCGACACGTCATCGAACCCGAAATCGAGCTCCGCCTGGACGCTCTCGCCGAACGCATCGCCCAGGACGAGCTCCGGCACCTTCGTCATACGGCCGTCCAGCCACTCAATCTCTATCATCGTACGCATGGTGCAAGCCTCTTCCGGCACGGGATTGTCAGCTCAAACCGACCCTTACCCATACGGACGAACATAGCTCGCCAGGGGAAGCCCCTGAAGGCCGTGCGCCACAACATGAGGCCGAATCCGCCCCCGGCTGGACAGGCCAACAACGAAGGAGCACACGGAACCGGCGCGGCGTTACAACCGTCCCGGCAAGCGTGTCACTTGGTCAAGTCATGATGCCGACAAACCCGGAAATGCTCCAACGGAGCGCCGAACGAGCGTAACAATATAAAGCCGTGCAACACGCGTTGGACGACCAGAACATCCCAAACAAAGGCCTGTCGGTCCCACCTTCAAGCCCAATAGCAAAATGTGCATCAGCGGAATTGCAGCGATACAAGTCTCAACCATCACACCGCAGCGCGCCTAGTCCCACTCATCCTACTGCAAATGTCCCAGAACGAGAAAACGACCAGCTTAACATGCCAACCTTTATATCCGCACGCGCGTAATTCAACTCATAAGGACCGGTTATCCCTTACCTGTGACACAATCTCAAACGCACAGAACAGAATCATCAGTCCAATCATCGCATAAGAGGCAGCCGAACCTTCAAACACTATTCCACAAAGAACAATCTCCGCGCCGCCAATAAGAACTGTTATCAGGCGCTCTGCCTTTTTGCTCTCGCCGCTCGCATAAAAAGGCGGCAAAGCGCACAAGATCACATATAGCCCGGGAAGGGAATACAGGATCGATAGTCCAAGCCCCCCATCAACCGCAGTGTTTTGCGTAAGAATCAACTGAACCCAAACGGCAATTATCACTGAGCAGGTTGTCGATAAAAGAAGGCTAGAAATATAGCACGCAAGAAAGTCCCGTCGCATTCGAACAGAGAAATCCGCGAACTCTCTTCGCCGCGTGGAAACAATAAGGTACACAGAAATTGCAATAGAACCAATCAGAGAAAACAGCGGAACAACCAGCAATTCAAGCTTATTACCCCATCGATCAACCACACCCCCACTCCAATGAGCGGGAATTGTATCAGGGAGGGCTGACCAAGCCGCCCATAGAATCAGAAATGGAAGAATAGAGAGGATGAAAGATGATAACACTGCAGTAATTTTTTTCGAGGCTCTCATCGATTCCGCATCTCCTTGTGCGCTCACATTCCACTC
>CATYZI010000050.1 GCA_958415625.1 uncultured Collinsella sp.
TCAGTACTCATATTTGATGTTTTTTGGCCACGGCTCTTTATAGACACCCTACACAGCGACTGGGGTAGATTTTTTGAGGCACGCCTATCAACCCAGTTCCGAAAAGCGAGCCGCATGCAACAACCAAGCCACGACAGGCCCCGGGAGAGCGGGGGCACCGGCGTATGGTTTTAGCGTGTTACGCACGAACAGGAGGCCACTTAATGTGGCCTCCGTCGTGAGCAGGACTGTAGAGCAGGAAACCTAAGCCGGTGTCCCCGCTCTCCCGGGGCCGGCGGAATTTAGTTGTTCAGCATGCGGTCGAAGCTTCCCGAGTCGCCATCCCGATAGTCGGCGGTCATCAGAATCTCCTGCGGAATGCGCCCGCCTTCACGTAGCACGTTGCGGAACTGCACACGCGTGACCATGGGCAGATCCTTGATCGTCGCCGCCAAGTTCTGCGGCACGCCCTGGTTGGCAGCCGCGGGCTCGCACTCTCCGCCGGCCTTCACGCGACGCTTGTGCTCGGCGAGCATGGCGCGGTACATGCCGGCATGCAGGCGAATCTCAACCACATTGGCATTGCGAGCCTGCTCGACGATGCGCGCGCCCTCGCGGTCGATATCGCCCACGTAGTAGACGTAGTTAAAGCGATAGCCGATCTCGGCCAGATAATCGTCCAGGGCATGCGAGACGCTCGCCTTGCATCCGCCGCCAAAAATCACGCCGCCCACCTTGATGCCAAAGAGCTTGGCGTGCTTGCGGCCACGCAGCAGCTTGACGATCTCGTCGTAGGTATCCAGGTTCTCAACCATAATGAACGGCTTGTCGGCGCCCAGCGTAAAGAAACCCGTAAAGTGCACGGGGCGGTTGGGGGCGACCTTGATCGCCTGCATGCTGATGCCCTTTTCGGTCATGCGCCTTATCAGGCGCTCGCCGTGCTTGCCGTCAAAGGCCTTCTCATCGTTAAAAATCTGGTAGGCGCGCTGGCGACGCGAAGCAACCGGCGTATCGGCACCTCGGTTCTGCTCGATCCAAGCCTGGATGATTGCAATCTCCTCGGCAATCTTGCGGTTGGACATCTCGTTGTGCTGGGTGCGCTGCGGCGCCTTTTTGCCGTCCTTGCCCTCGACCTTAACAATTTGAGTCTGCTGCTCCTTGATCTTAGAAAGCGCCGTAGGCGTAGGAACAACTTTGAGCAGCTGCCTGCCTAAAACGCGGGCAAGGGCAAACGCCGATACCTCGCCGTGGACGGCCGACTCGGGCTGCTGGGCAGCAGTATCTGCTGCGGCAGACCCCGGCTTCTTCTGAGCCTTGCGCTTAGAATCGCCTTGGGAATTGCGCTCGCGCTTCGGCATAGACGCCTGCTTCTGCGGGCGATCGGACTTGCTCTCCTTCGCCGGCTGGTGCTTAGGCTGCCCCGAAGAAACCTCGGCAGTCGCATCCTCGTCCTGCGGCGTGGTCTTCTCGGTTGCAGTCTCGGCATGGGAACTGCGGCCCCCACGATGGCGACGGCGGCGAGGCTTGCTCGACGCGCTCTGCTCCGTCCGCTCATCAGTAGGCTGCTGGCCCTTGGCCTCGGCATCAACCTCAAGCTGCGGCTCAACAGGCTTCTGCTCGCGAGTCGCCGGCTCAACGGTTTTCTCGGTTTGTTCGGCCTTCTCGGCCTGAGCGGTCGAAGCCGGCTCGCCCTTCTCCTGACGCCTTACGGGATACGCGCGCCTCGCAAAACCACGCCCGGGACGGCATGAACCCGGAGCCTTCTTGGCAGACTCCTCAACATCGTCTGCAGCCTCGGAAGGCTCTTCAACCTCATGCGCGACATCCTGCTGCGCAGCCTTAAAGTGGGCACCACGGCGACGCTGGGGCTCCTGGGCCTCCACGGGCTTTTGCTCCTTCGCGGGCCTCTGCGACTCGGCAGCAATCTCGTTCTCAACAGCCTCGGCATCCGTCTCACCCTTTTGAGCAACGGCACGACGGAAGCGCTCCTGCTGGGCGCGGCGCTGCGCATCGCGCTTGCCACCCCCGCCAAAACCGCCGCGTCCTGCCTTGGCCGTAAAGGCACGCACGACGTTCTCATCGAGCAACTCATCGGTATCGACATGCTCACGCGGAGCAACTTCTTCCACAGCAGGCTCGTCAGCGGAATCCTCGACGACAAAATCTTCGACGGACTCGGCAGGCTGCTCCTGGGCATCGCGGATCTCGACATTGATGGTATAGAACGCCGGGCGTCCGTTAATGCCGCTACCCTCGATCTTGGTCACGATATTTGCCGCGATAAGCTCATCGCGCATCGCCTTGGTGTCGCATTCCTTATCGACGGAGCGGAAAATCTGCGCCAGCGCACTCGACTTAATCTTGAGCGCCTTGCGGCAAAGCAGATCGTAGGCAACCAGCTTGGCACGCTCAGCAGAAAGCGATGTCTGGCTGCTCAGGCGCTCAGCCAGAGCATCGACATTGTTTTGATTATCGGAATATACCGTCTTGGCCACGGGGCCCCTTTCATATGCACACATATACGTCCATATGGTACAACGCACGAGCCTATCCACGCAAAACATCTGCGAGAACGCCCTTGCACCACCTGTTCTCACAAGAAAAAAGACCGGGTCCGCTTGATTGCGGACCCGGTCTTTCCGAGTCAAATAGATGGGAGATTCAACCCGTCCGACCGACTAGGCCTTGGCGGCCTCGGCATCGGCAGGAGCTTCAGCGGCAGCGGCGCGACCGTACTCGGCCTTGCCCATCTCGGACCACTCGGGCTCCTCGTCAGGCATGGAGCCGGCCTCCTTGCCGAAGAACTCCTTGAGGCAGTTGACGGCGACGATGAGGCCCAGGACCATCAGCAGGACGGCGAAAACGAGCTGCAGGCCCTTGGTGGCGGCGACGGAGACGGCGGCCGTGGTGGCGGTAGCCGGGATGGTGCCGAAGAAGCCGTAAGCCTGGACAGCGGTCATGCAGCCCATGGCGCTCTGGACCAGCGAGGTGAAGGTGCAGCAGAGCAGGAAGGCGACGGGCACGTAGAGCATCCAGCCCTTGCGGCCGGTGCACTTGCAGAACACGGCGAGGGTAATCATGGTCATACCGCCGAGCAGCTGGTTGGAAGCACCAAAGAGCGGCCAGATGTTGGCATAGCCACCAAAGGCAAGGGCGAGACCGGGAAGCAGGGTGACGACCGTGGCGAACCAGGGGTTGCCGAGAACCTTCATGTAGCCGGCCTTGGACTCGATGGCCAGGGCGTCGTTGGTCTGGGCAAAGAACTCGGAGAACGAGGTGCGGGCGATGCGGGCGACGGCATCGAGCGAGGTCAGGGCCAGAGCGGAAACGTTCATGGTCATAAAGACGGTAGCGAGCGTGCCGTCAACACCGAAGGCCTGCATACCGCGGGAGATGCCAGCGGCGAAGATCTGGAACGGGGTGAAAGCGACGCCGGCGTTGAGGGCACCGGTGCCGGCGGTGTTCATATCGGAGAACATGATACCGGCGACGATGATGGCAAGGATGCCGACGAAGGACTCGACGATCATGGCGCCATAACCGACCTTGACGGCGTCCTGCTCCTTCTCGACCTGCTTAGAAGAGGTGCCGGAAGAAACGAGGCTGTGGAAACCGGAGAGAGCACCGCAAGCGACGGAAACGAACAGGACCGGGAACATCATGCCGGAGGCAGTGGAGAAGCCGGTGAAGATCGGAGCGGTGATAGTGGCCTGACCGTTGACGCCCAGGACGACGATACCGAGGACAGCGCAAACGATCATGACGATCATCATGATGGAAGTGAGGTAGTCACGCGGGGTCTTGAGCATTTGGATGGGCATGGCGCCAGCAAAGACCAGGTAGACCATGACGACGGCGAACCACTGGAACTTATCCAGGTAGACCGGGAACTGCATACCGACGGCGAACATGAGAACCATGAGGACCACGCCGGTGACGAACTCGGCAGCGCCGGTGAGGTTGAACTTCTTCTGGGCCCAACCAAAGGCGATAGCGACGAAGGTGAACAGGATGGAGATGGTGCCAGCGCAGCCAGCGGCATAGGACTTGGTGAAGTCGATAGCACCGGTAGCAGCACCAGAAGCGTCAACGGCCGGGGTGAACATGAACGTCTTGCAGACCATGTCGGTGAAAGCGGCGATGACGATGATGCAGAACAGCCAGCAGAACAGCAGGAACAGGCGACGGCCGGTCTTGCCGATGTACTTCTCGATGAGCTGAGCAAGCGACTTGCCGTTGTTCTTCATCGAAGCGTACAGAGCACCAAAGTCGTGGACGGCGCCAAAGAAGATGCCGCCGACGAGGACCCAGAGCACGACGGGCAGCCAGCCAAAGGCCATGGCGACGATCGTACCCGTGACAGGGCCAGCACCGCAGATCGAGCTGAACTGGTGCGAGAACGCGGTAAAGGCGGAGACGGGCGAGAAGCTCTTGCCGTCCTTCATGCGCTTGGCCGGCGTGAGGGCCTCTTTGTCAACGCCCCACTTGTTGGCCAGCCAGCGGCCGTAGCCCAGATAGCCGCAGGCGAGCACCGCCGCGGCCACAACCATGAGCAAAACTCCGTTCATTACATTTCCTCCTCTAAAAAGAACTTCCTAGACATAAAAAATGAGGGCCGTCGGTTGCGCTCGACGGCCCTCATCTTCATCAGCCGCCCGTTATCGTACGGGCTAGCTGTATGTGCTAACCCGCATCAGATAATTACTACGCTGATAATGTTTAGCTGATGCGTGAACATGTCTAAGAAATCCTCTTCAATCATGATGCGAACGATCCGTGCGGTTCACATCCCCCAGTGGATGAAAAGCAGTATGAAACTTTAGTTACCTAAAGTCAACGCAAATATGTAATGAATTTTCAACTTTTTTGAAATTCTCGGTATAAAACGCCACTGACCTCGGACTTTACCCAACAAAAGTTTTTGCATGAGAGATGCCCCTGAGGGCCGCGGGAGCCGGCGGCGCATATGAACTTTATCGCGAGTTCCACACGCAAAGAAGGCCACTTAATGTGGCCTCCGTCGTGAGCAGGACTGTAGAGCAGGAAAGTTCATATGCGGCCGTTGGCGCCCGGGCAGTGCCGGGGACTGCACCTTTGCGACTACAGCGTCATGTTCGGATCGGCATCGACGTCGAACGGCGAGATTTCACCTCGGTCGAATTTACGGCGGGCGACCTCCGCGATCATGGCTGCGTTATCGGTACAGGCAGACAAGGGCGGCACCGTTACGCGGATTCCCTGACGCCCAAGCTTCTTGATCATCATCTCGCGCAGATGCGGGTTGGCCGAGACGCCGCCACCGATGCAGTATTCCTTGCATCCGGTAGCGTGCAGTGCGTTTTTGGCCTTCTTGTACTGCACGTCAAAGACAGCTGCCTCAAACGAAGCCGCCAGATCGGGCAGGTGAATCGTGCGCCCGGCCTTGGTCTCCTGCTCGATGTAGAGCGTCACGGCCGTTTTAAGACCCGAAAGCGAGAAACGATAGTCTCCCCTGCTGTTAAGCGCACGGGGGAAGTCAATCGCCTTGGGATTGCCCGTCTCGGCCAGCTTGGAGATGATGGGGCCACCGGGATAGCCCAGACCCAACGCCTTGGCTACCTTGTCGAAGGCCTCGCCCACAGCATCGTCGAGTGTCTCACCAAGTACCTCGTAGTCGCCCCATGCCTTGACGTGCACGAGCATGGTATGACCGCCCGAGACGAGCGTGAAGATAAACGGCGGCCTGAGATCGGGCTGCGCCAACAGGTTGGCGAACAGATGGCCCTCCAGATGGTTGACGCACACGAGCGGCTTGCCGGCGGCATAGGCAAAGCCCTTGGCGAAGGCGACGCCCACTACCAGAGCACCCACCAGGCCCGGACCCTGTGTCACGCCAACAGCGGCGAGTTCGCTCGGCGCGATGGCTCCACCCTCAAGACCAAGCGATGCTGCGGCATCCTCGAGCGCTGCATCCACGACACTCACAATCACCTCAACGTGTTTGCGCGAGGCGATCTCGGGCACCACGCCGCCAAAGCGGGCGTGAAAATCAATCTGTGTCGACACCTGGTTGGCCAGCATATTGCCATCCGCATCGATAATCGCCACGGCCGTCTCGTCGCAGGAGCTCTCGATAGCGAGCACTAGGCGGCGGCGCTCAATTTCGGCACGCTCCCCCTCGGAGCGCCCAGGCGCAGGCATCGGCCATACGCGCTGCTCTGCCGCCGTCGGCTCGGGCGAAGCATTGTCGACCGGAAGCACCAGGGGCAGCGGAGCCGTCATGACGATGGCGTCCTTGCCGGCACCATAGTAGCCGCGGCGACGGCCAGCCTCGGTAAAGCCCAGAGCGTTATAAAGCGCGGTCGCTCCCTCGTTACCGTCCTCGACCTCGAGCGAAGCCGTAGTGCAGCCGAGCATCTGGGCATCATAGCTCACGTGCGACAGCAGCTTGCGGGCAATGCCCTCACGGCGATGTGCCGGGTCGACGGCGACATCCAGAATCTGCACATCACCGTCCACGACCATACCGCCGGCAAGGCCCAGCAGCTTGCCGTTGTCGTGTGCCACCCACCAACTACGCGGCGCAGCGACGTCCTCGCCTAGTTCGGACAGGAACATGCCCGGCGTCCACGCCTCGTGTCCGGCACCTTCAAAGCAAGTAGCCTCCAGCGCGCTCGCGCCCTCGGCATCCGCCGCGCCCATGGGACGGAACTGCAGATGACGACCGGCGAGCTCATCGGCAACACCCGTAATTTCGCTCTGCGCACTCTCGGCAAGACCAAGACGCTTGCGCTCGTTTTCCTCGGCATCCGAAAGGCGCGTGTAAATCGGCAGGACGCGGGCCGGATCGCCGTCGCCCGCAGCGTGCGCGAGCAGCAAGCCCTCGCCCGAAGGCCACCACAGGTCGCGCTCCACGCAGCGGGCGGTCTCGTCCTCACCCAGCAGCTTGCCATAGCGCACAAGACCGTCACCGGTCAGTTGAACCTGGTCCCAGTCCGCTGCTTGGCGCCACTCATCGAGCGCCACGGCGGCCTTGACCACGTGCTCGCGCTCAAATTGACGCTCGGGACCCTCATCGACCAGCATATACAGCGCCGGATATACCTCACCGCGCATAGCATCGGCCAAGATACCGAGCTTGCCGCGCACGCCAGCCTTCCACGCCGTCCAAGCGCAAGCATCGAGCGTCGACACGCCCAGCAGCGGAACATTGGCACCACGCGCGAGGCCCTTGGCAGTGGAGATGCCGATGCGCACACCCGTAAACGACCCCGGGCCGCGGCCGACCACGTAGCAACCAACATCGCTGCGATCCAGACCGGCTTGAGTCAGCACGCCATCGACGGTATTCACGAGCTCAACGTTGGCGTGACGGCGACACATGTGGTCGCTACTCACGAGCTTCGTCTCGCCCGTCTGCCCATCAATCCAGCTTGCCGCGCAGGCAAGCATGTCGGTCGAGGTATCGAGCGCCACCACCAGCGCGTTGTCGTTATGCAAGCTCATCTTGTACAGCCTTATCAATCAAATGGGAAAGCTCCATTGCGCGGTCACCGTGCGCCTCGAGCGTTATCGTTCGCACATCGCTGTCGCCCTCATCACGCCTGAGCGTCACCGAAAGATACTCATCCGTCAGCTCGTCCTGGAATTGTTCGCCCCATTCCAGCAGGCAAGCACCCTCATAGCCCAGCACATCGAAAATACCCGTATCCTCGAGCTCGTAGGCATGCTCCAGGCGGTATAGATCAAAGTGAAACAGCGGAATACGACCTTGATCGTGAACGGCCATGAGCGCAAACGTAGGGCTCGTAACCATATGCCCATCGCCCAGCCCGCGCGAGACGCCCTTGGTAAAGTGAGTTTTGCCCACTCCCAGGCCACCGGTCAGGATGAGCACATCGCCGTCCTCAAGGCACGGTGCAATTAGCTCGCCAAAGTACTCCGTATCGGCAGCGCAAGTCGTTTTGTAAGTACCTACCCCCAGGCGCTCCAGGGACATATATGCTCCTTATTATTCCGAGGCGTCCTCTGGTTCGGGATGTCGCTCCAGATATTCGCCCAGCATCTTAAAGTCTTCCTCCAGCAGCTCCTGCCACGCCGGATTGCGTAGCGCCGCTGCCGGATGGAACGTGGGCATTACTACAAAATGCCCCATCTGGTGGAACCTGCCGCGCAGCTTAGTAATGCCGATCTCGGTCTTAAGCACAAAGTGCGTCGCGGGATTGCCGAGCGTCACGATAATATCAGGCCAGATGCTTCGAATCTGCTCACGCAAAAACGGCGAGCAAGCCAGCACTTCCTCGGGACGCGGATTGCGGTTTCCCGGCGGGCGGCACTTAAGCACGTTGGCAATGTAGACGTCTTCGCGTTTGAGCCCCGCCAGCGACAAAATGCCGTTGAGGTCCTCGCCTGCCGCCCCCACAAAGGGCTCGCCCTGCAAATCCTCATTGCGGCCCGGCGCCTCGCCAATAAACATCACGCGAGCGTGGGGGTTTCCCACGCCAAACACGATGTTATGGCGCGACTGGTAAAGCTGGCAAAGGTGACAATCGCCCAGAACGGCCTCGATCTCCTCGAGTGCGACCTCACGCGGCGCCTGATGGCTATGGCCGGGGATGTGCATGACGCCCATAGCGACTCCTACACGTAGACCTTGTCGAGACGCATACCAAAGCCGCAAGCGACCTCGTAGTTAATCGTGCCGCGTAGGCGCGCCATCTCGTCCATGGTAATCTCGGCATCTCCATCGCGGCCGACAATGATCATCTCGTCACCATACTCGGCCTCGGGAATCTCATGCGCCGGGTTGGACTGAATGGCGACCATAAACTGGTCCATGCAGATATTGCCCACCTGACGCACACGCTCGCCGCGATACAGCACGTCCATACGATTGGAAAGCGTACGCGAAAGGCCATCGGCATAACCGATCGGAAGGGTGCAGATCTGAACGCGCGTGCGCGGTACGCGGTAGGTAAAGCCGTAGCCCACGCCCTCGCCCATCGCAGGATGCGCCACACGCGTCACACGCGCGTGGACGCTCATGACGGGATCAAGCTGCATCACGCGACCACTCAGCTCACATGGCTGCAGACCATACAAACCGATGCCGGCACGAATCATGTCAAAGTGCATTGAAGAATCGAGCATCGAGGACGGCGTATTGGCACAATGCACGATACCGCATTCAAAACCTGCGTCCTTAATGGCCTGAACGGCCTCGGCAAAACGCTGGCACTGCAGCTTGTAGTCCCAACCCGAAGGTTCATCGGCCGTGGCAAAGTGCGTAAATACGCCGTCGCACTGGATGCCGCGATGGAAACTGATGCCGCGTACAAAGTCGAGCACCTGTGTGTAGTGAACGCCGATACGATTCATGCCCGTCTCGATGGCAAGATGGTACTTGCCCACTTTGCCCGCCGCGACGGCGCATTCGCCATACGCAAGAGCAAAGTCAGACGTATAGACCGAGGGCATGATATCGAACTCGAGCAATGCAGGAATAGCCTCGATGGGCGGCTCGCTTAGAATCAGAATGGGCTTAGTAATCCCGCCCTGACGGAGCCCAACGCCCTCGTTAACCGTCGCCACAGCAAACATGTCTGCTCCGGCCGAATACATGATCTTGGCGCACTCAACAGCTCCATGACCATAAGCATCGGCCTTGACCACGCAGCACAGGCGCTGACGTGGATTCAGCAAGTTCTTATAGGCCCTCGTGTTGCGACGGAGCGCCCCGCGGTCGATCTCGACCCAGGACCAGCGCGTCAAATCGGCTTTATTCATGATTAGTCATCCGACCCTTCGTCCATGATTCCCAGATCTTCGAGCGCATCCTTTGCCGCCAGTTCCATGGCAGGACCGATCAAGTCGATAAGATCGGTCGCGATGACGCTCTTCTCACCATACTCCGTCGCCGCGGCAAAACCGGCGTAGCTGTGAAGTGCGACGGCGTACGAATACAGCAACTCCCAACGATCCATCTCGTCGCGCATGGTGGCAAGCGTGCCGGCCAAAATACCCGCGAGGACATCACCCGAACCGGCAGTTGCCAGAGAAGCCGGACCCGAGAGCGGCAGCAGCACACGCTCAACGCCACAGATAGCCGTCGTCGGCCCCTTGGCAATGACCACCAGATTGTCGGAGCCTGCAGCCCAGACAACCTTCTGCGCGGCCGCAATCGCGGTACCAAGGTCGTTCACCTCGTCACCGGCAACCAGACGCGAAAGCTCACGATAGTGCGGCGTCATAACCAACGGCTGCTCGCGACGATACATCTCGGGGTTACTATCAATACCGTCAATGGCAATCTTAGCAAGACAGTTGAGTGCATCGGCGTCCAAAATTAGCGGTACATCAAGCTCGAGCAAGCCCGAAACCACCTGCATAGCGCCGGCAGACGTCGTCATACCGGGACCGCACAGCACGCAGCTGTACTTCTTTGCGATCTCGCACACCGTCATGCGCGCAGCGGCGCCAAAGGAGCCGCGCGAATCAGACGGAATAGCAAAGACCGGAATCGAAGGAAGTGCCATGCGAATGAGATTGGCACAGGCGTCAGGAGCCGCGACTGCCACGTAACCAGCACCCGCGCGAGCTGCAGACTTGGCCGCCATAATGGCAGCACCAGGATATTGCGCAGATCCGGCGACAATAAGCACGGAGCCACGGGAATACTTATCGATATTCGATGGTAGCGGAGCAAAGTAATCAACTAAGTCACCGGGCTCGACAATCTCGGCGGCGTGGTCTACATCATCGATGACTTCGTCAAGACGGTCGTAAAGATTGCCGCAGATCAAATCGCCAGCATACTCAGGGCCATCAGCGCTATACAGACCAATCTTGGGCGCAATCATCGTCACCGTGCGCTCGGCACGAATGCAGTCGTCATCAACAACGCCCGTCTCGGCATTCAGGCCCGAGGGGACATCAATGGATACGACACAATCGGCGCATTCATTGACCGTAGGAATCCAAATGGAGAACGGCGCACGCAGATTCCCGTGGAAACCGGTACCAAAAATGGCATCGACAACAACATCGGCCTTATCGATCAAAACCTCGAGTTCGTCACGCGAGGGACCGACGCAAACGTGCACATCGCGGCCGGCAGTTCGACGAGCAACATGACGTGCCAGAGCAGCAGGAATCTCATCCGGCTCAACCGGAGAAACGATATCCACGTCCACACCCTTGTGGCTCAGGATATCGGCGGCAACCCAACCGTCGCCGCCATTATTACCAAAACCGACCAGAACGAGAACCCGATCGGGATTGAGCTTCAAGACCTCGTTGGCGGCAAACTCACCCGCTAGCTCCATAAGCTCGGCCTTCGAAGTCCCTTCGCGTTCGATGATATCCTCGAGACGAACGACTTCTTCGGTACTCAAAACCGGTTTCATCTATGCTCCTAGCGTATCTTGCGAAGCATCGCCCAGGTGCTCCGTCAATGCTGAATTCTGCAGCTGCTCAAGCTCATCTAAAACAGAGCGAGCCTCTTTAAATGTCTGCGCAACGCGTTTCTTGTTGCTCACTTTTTCTTCCTTAGGCTTAGGTCGAGCATCCTCGGTAATCGCGATGGCATTCGCAACGGCTAAGTCTCCTGTAAGCGTAATGGAAAGAGCGACCTCAACAACACCCAGCTCTTGAGCGATCTCGAGAGCACGGCCCGAAAGCAGCGCTTTCGGTTTGCCGAGTTTATCACGCGTAACCGAAACATCCTTGCGACCAACGCCTTGACTAAAACCCGTGCCGAGAGCTTTAAGTACCGCCTCGCGCGAAGCAAAGCGGCTGGCATAGTGAGCAGCGGGACGCGATGATGCATCACAATACGCACGCTCTTCTTCGGTAAACACACGCCGAGCAAACGACGGCGTCTTTTCAAGAATTGATTTCATACGGGAAATCTCGACGATATCAACGCCGATACCAGCTTCAGCCATGTTCACCTCCATATCGCACAGACTAAGTTATTGTAGCCCGTTCACAGAAGATGCGACAAACGAGGGTTATAAAACACAGCTACTATGTGAGACAAAAGCCCGTAAACGCAAAAAAGGGGGAGGCCGCGAGGCCTCCCCCTTCTTCAATCTCGATGACGGCTCGGTGCCGTCCACCGGTCAGCGGCGCCCTGGCCTCCCACGGGC
>CATYZI010000051.1 GCA_958415625.1 uncultured Collinsella sp.
GCTCACGACGGAGAGCACATTAAGTGCTCTCCTGTTCGTGCGGAACTCGCGACAAATTAAATACCGCGACGGCCGCCGGCATTCCGGGAGACAACGTGCTCGGGGTCTGAAATAGCTCCCCCTCCAAACGAGCACTTTAGATGCACGGTACAATGCTTGTGGCTTTTAATTCATACATTAGTGGGGTTATTGATGGCAGAATCTCGTGCGGAGCGTAAGGCTCGGCGTGCTTTGATCCAGGCGGCTGAGGGGTCGGAGGAGACGAAATCTTCTAAGAAATCTAAGTCGTCTAAGGATGCGAAGGGTAAATCTAACAAGGGCAAGGCAAAGGGTAAGCGTTCTGGTGCTCGTCAGGCTGGAACCAAAGATTTCGAAGCTCGCTCTAAGCGTTCTTATAAAGACTTGGCCAAGCCTGCTCGTAAAACCGTGGATCCCAAGTCGCCTTGTTCCATCATGAAGGCTTGTGGTGGGTGCACGGCGCTTAATCGTCCTTATAAGAAGCAGCTCGCTGCTAAGCAGGCTGCTATGGAAGAGTTGTTTGCCGAGCTTTGTGAGCGCGAGGGCATCGTCGTTGATCCCATTCGCGGTATGGGTGTCACCTTGGGCGATCCGGGTAAGTATCCTGCGCCGCGCGGTTTTCGCCATAAGGCTGCGACCCCCTTTGCTCCTGGTAAGGAGGGTGCCGTTCGCTGCGGTTTCTTTGAGCGCGGCACGCACAGAATCGTTGCCGTGCCCGCGTGTCCTGTCGAGGCGCCGGGTGCTCGTCAGATTCTCAACGGTATCGCGCGCGAAGCTGAGCGCCTACGCATCCCTGCCTTTAACGAGGACAAGCATCTGGGCCTGCTTCGCTATGCCATCGTTCGTTGCGGCTGGCGCACCGACCAGATCATGGTCACCCTCGTGACCGCTCAGCGCGACCTGCCGCACGCGCAGGAGTTCTTTGAGGCCGTCGCCGCGCTCGACCCCCGCATCGTCACCGTTGCGCAGAATATCAACGGTCGACCCGGTAACGCCATCTTGGGCGAGGAGACCCGCATCGTCTATGGCGCCGAGTGCATGCGCGACCAGCTGCTCGGTTGCGAATTCGATATCTCCCCTACCGCGTTTTATCAGACCAACCCGCAGCAGACCGAACTGCTCTATCAACTCGCCATTGACGGTATGGATCTGCAGCAGGGTGACGTACTCATGGACGCCTATTGCGGTAGCGGAACTATCGGCCTGTGCGCAGCTAAAAATGCCCAGGACAAAGGTGCCGGCATTATGCTGCTCGGTGTAGAGCGCAACCCCGCCGGCATTGCCGACGCACGTCGCAATGCCGAGCTCAACGGACTCACCCGCAGTGCTTGGTTTATGGCTGACGATGCCACTGACTATATCCTCGATGCCGCCGATAACAACGAGCGTGTTGACGTTCTCTCCATCGACCCGCCGCGCGCCGGCTCCACACCCGAGTTCCTCGAAGCCGCTTGCGCGCTCGAGCCACGCCGCATCACCTACATCAGCTGCAATCCCGTGACCCAAGAGCGCGATCTGCACCAGCTCCTCGATGGAGGCTATCGCCTGCTCAAGATCACACCGGTCGACATGTTCCCCCATACCGACCACACCGAAACCGTAGCGGTCCTCGAGCGCCGCTAATCCACCCCGGTAGATTTTCGAGACAAGAAAGGGGGCGGCCCGTCTGGACCGCCCCCTTCGCTTGGTTTATGAACTCCGCTACATCCCCTTGCGCAGGTCACACACGCCGGCTGCCGCCATCTCGCGCAGCAGCGTCTCGCGGTCGCGCGTCACGATCAAATCCAGCGGGAAGTGAATCTCGTCGAGCATCTTGCGCGCGTGATCGAGCTTGCCAATGGCCATGCCAATGTGGGCATCGGTCGACACGCCAATGCCCACGCCCAGCTCGGCGCAGCGCTCGGCGATCTTGCGGCATACGGCCCAATGCTCAGTGTCGTTGCCATGCTCAAGACTATGGTTATTGATCTCGATAATCTTGTGCTTGGCCTTGGCCGCCAACAGCACCTCGTCGATATCGAACGGCACGCCCGAGCGCCCCGCATGCCCCAGCATGAACACCTTGGGGTGATCCAGGGCATTGATGTACATCTGGGTCGTTTGGGCGAGCGTCGTGCCTTCGGCAAACTGCGGGTTATGCACGCTTGCCACCAAATAATCCAAATTGCGCGTCACCAAATCGAACAGCGAATGCTGGTGACTGTACGAATCGCCGGCAATATCGAGCGAAACGGGAATGTCCTCACCAAACAGGCCTCCATCCAGCGAAACGATATCGGCCTCGGCACCACGCAGCACCAGCACGCCGCTCCAAATACGCGGCCAGATATCCTGGTTAATAAAGAATTGGAAACTGCGCAGGTCATTGGGACAAGGCGTAACCATCGAGCTTAAATGATCGGCGGAACCGAGCACCTGAAGGCCGCGCTCTGCCGCCCAATAGATGTTCTCCTCGATGGTTGAGTACGCATGCGCAGAGAACATCGTATGAGTATGAATATCACAAGAAAGAAGGTAGGGCATCGGGTCTCCTTGTCCAGTATGGCCGTCGCGTATATTCATTGTACGCATAGCTTTCGGCAGTCGTAAAACTGCTTCATCCCAATCACACAACGGCATAGACAACGGGGTCTGGCTTAAAACCAAACCCCGTTTCACGTAAAACATTGTAAGCAGAGCGCTTTACTTTCGACGATATTCGTCGGCCAGCTGCTTCCAGGCAGGCAGAGAGTTGACGATTGTCTCATAGCTCACGCAGTAGCCCAGGCGGAACCAGCCCGGCATGCCAAAGCTATCCGAAGGCACCGCGAGCAGCTCATGCTTCTTCGCGCGCTCACAGAACGCATTCGCATCGGACTCCAGCGCTTTCACCCATAGGTAGAACGCGCCATCCGGCTCAACATAGGTGTAGCCGTACTCCGCTAGTGCATCGGTAAGCGCGGTGCGGTTGCGAGCATAGGCCTCGACATCGCTCGGTTCATCAATGCAGTCGATGATTACACGCTGGAAGAGCGCCGGTGCACACACGAAGCCCAGCGTACGGGCGGCACCGGCAACGGCGGGCATTAGACGAGCTGCCTGAGGATTCGTATTGGGAACCAGGATCCACCCGACGCGCTCGCCCGGTAGCGAAAGCGACTTGGAATACGAGTAGCACACGATGGTGTGCTCGTAGATCGAAGGCACCCAAGGCACCTCGGCGCCATAGACAATCTCGCGATACGGCTCATCAGAGATGAGCATAATCGGATTCTCGGGATCGCGCTGAGCGTTGGCCTCGCGCAGAACATTGGCCAGTCGCGTCAGCGTGTCGCGTGTGTATACGGCACCGGTCGGATTGTTGGGCGAGTCGATGATGACGGCAGCCGTCTTATCGGTAATCGCCTTGAGCACGTTACTCACGCTCAGCTGGAACGTATCTTCATCGGCGAGCGCCTCAACACACGTGCAGCCGGCCTTCTCAATCCACACGCGATACTCCGGAAAGTACGGGGCGATAACAACAACCTCATCGCCCGGGTTCGTAACGGCGTTGAGCGTGCAGGTGAGCGAAGCCGCGGCACCCACCGTCATAAAGACGTCCTTGCCCTCATAGCTCGTGCCAAAGCGACGGTTGAGCGAGTCGGCGACGGCCGCTCGACATTGTGGCAGACCCGGCGCAGGCGTGTATCCATGCAGCTGGTCGCTCGGCAGCTCCAATGCCTTCTTAATGGACTCAGCAACAGCAGCGGGCGCCGGAACACTCGGGTTGCCCAGCGAAAAATCGAATACGTTCTCCGCACCGATCTGTGCCTTGCGCTCAAGGCCATAGCTAAAAATCTCACGGATGATGGAGCTTTCCGCACCGCGAGCATACATAGTTTCGTTGATCATCTGTTCCCCTTTCGCATAGGCGCTATTGTACGCTTTAGCTGAGCAAAGTGCCGCAGCAATGTTGATTGGGGACAGACTTAAATGCGTGAAAACGCTCATTTAAGTCTGTCCCCAATCAACATATCGCTCAAAAGAAAGAGCCTCCACAGGTTTCCCCGCGGAGGCTTTCGCTACAAGAACTATTTGTCGGCGTCGATGTTGCCGTCAGCGTTGGCAGCATTGCCATCTCCGGCATCATCGGATGCGGCTTCGGCATCCTCCTGCATGGCCGCCTGCGCAAAGGCCGCGGCATCAGCCGCCAACTCCTCCTCGCTCATGCGAAGCGAGCGCTTCTTGGTCGGCATGCCAGCCGCCTTGGCGTTGCGCTCCTCCTTGGCCGCCAGGATATCGCCCTCGCGCTCAAGGTAAGCGTCCCACTCGTTGTCGAGCAGGGCGTTCACGGCGTCACCCTCGACGGTCTCGCGCTCAAGCAGCACCTTGGCCATCAGATCGAGTTGATCGCGGCGGGCATCCAAAATCTCGACCGCACGACGATGGGCCTCACGCATAATGCGCTGGACCTCGATGTCGATGCGACGCGCCGTCTCCTCGGAGTAATCCTGGTGATCGGCATAGTCGCGACCCAGGAACACCTGATGCTGCGCCTCGCCAAACACTTGCGTGCCCAACTCCTCGCTCATGCCCAAGCGCGTGACCATCTCGCGCGCCATCTTAGTCGCGCGCTCCAGATCGTTGCTCGCGCCCGACGTGATGTCGTCGCACATGAGCTCCTCGGCAACGCGACCGCCCAAGAACACGGCGAGCTCGTCGAGCATCTCGTTCTTGGTCTTGAGGAAGTGATCCTCCTGCGGAAGCTGCAGTGTGTAGCCCAGGGCCTGACCGCGGCTGACGATCGAGATCTTATGAACCGGATCGGAGTGCTCCAGGATGTGGCCCACCAAAGCGTGACCGCTCTCATGGTAGGCAATCGTGGTGCGCTCGGCTTCGGTCATCACGCGACCCTTGCGTTGCGGTCCGGCAATCACGCGCTCCATCGACTCCTCGACCTCGTCCATCGAGATCACAGAACGATGACGGCGAGCGGCCAGCAACGCAGACTCGTTGAGCAGGTTCGCCAAATCGGCACCAGTAAAGCCAACGGTCATCTGGGCGAGCTTCTCAAACTTAACGTCCTCGTCCATCGGCTTGTTCTCAGCATGCACGCGCAAGATCTGCTCGCGGCCCTTTACGTCCGGACGGTCGACCGTGACCTGACGGTCAAAACGGCCGGGACGCAGCAGCGCCGGATCCAGAATATCGGGGCGGTTGGTGGCAGCGATCAGGATGACCGACTCGCTCGCCTCAAAACCGTCCATCTCGACCAGCAGTTGGTTAAGCGTCTGCTCGCGCTCGTCGTGGCCGCCGCCCAAGCCGGCTCCGCGCTGACGTCCCACGGCATCGATCTCGTCAATAAAGATGATTGACGGAGCCTGGGACTTGGCCTCCTTAAAAAGGTCGCGCACGCGGCTGGCGCCAACGCCCACGAACATCTCGACAAAGTCAGAACCCGAGATGCTAAAGAACGGCACGCCCGCCTCGCCGGCAACGGCCTTGGCCAGCAGCGTCTTACCGGTACCCGGAGGGCCCACCAGCAAAACGCCGCGCGGAATCTTGGCACCCAGCTTGCGATAGCGGTCCGGATCGCTCAGGAAGTCGCGGATCTCCTCGAGTTCCTCGACGGCCTCGTCCACGCCGGCAACATCCTCAAACTTGACCTTGGGACGCGTAGCCTCGTTGGTCTTGGCATTGGTCTTGCCAAACTGCATGTTCCTATTATTGGCGCCCATCATCTGGCGCATAAAGTAGAACATGATGGCGATCAGGGCAATCGTCGGCAGCACGCTCATCGCCAAGTCGCCCCAAAAATCGGGGTCGTTGGTGTTGACGATATACTTGGTGTCGGGGTGCTCCGCCATAAGCTCGGCAAGCGAATCGGAGCCGACATAGGTCGAGGAGAAGCTCTTGAGCTCGCTCGTATCGCCCTTGTCCTTTTTTGTCTTCCAGTAATGACCCGCCACGCTTCCGTCTTGAACCGTATAGGTCAAATCTTCGACGCGATCCTGCTTAATGGCGTTGACCATCTCGCTCGTCGCGAGCTTTACGGTATTGCTGGAATTGGCAAAGCCGGAGCCCATGTTAAAGAAGGCGTAGCCCAGAAGCGCGCAAGCCAAAATAAAATATAGCCAGCCCGTACGCGTGGGCTTCTTGCCTCCGGGCATCCCCGGGATCTTAGGCTCCCGGGGAGTCTGGGAATTGTTATCGTTACGGTCGTCGGGCATCTTACGAATAAACCTCCGGTTTCAAAATGCCCAGATACGGAAGGTTGCGATAGCGCTCGGCATAGTCGAGGCCGTAGCCCACCACAAAGGCATCGGGGCAATGGGTTCCAACATACTTGGGCGTGACGGCCGAGACGCGGTCCTCAACGTCCTTCCACAGGAAGGCGGCGACCTCCAGCGAGGCGGGCTTGCGGCTCTCAAGGTTCTTCATCAGATACTTGAGCGTCAGCCCCGAGTCCAGAATGTCCTCGACGATCAGCACGTCGCGACCACGGATGTCGATATCCAGGTCCTTAATGATACGCACGATGCCCGAAGACTTCACACCGTCGCCATAGCTCGAAACAGCCATGAAATCGATGTTGGTCGGCAGCTCGATCTTGCGCATCAGGTCGCCCATAAAGACCACGGCGCCGCGCAGGACCGCAATCAGCACCAGATCCTTACCCGCATAGTCGCGCGTAATCTGCTCGCCCAAGCGAGAGACGATACCGTCGATATCCTCCTGCGTAAACAGAACCTTCTCGATATCCGGATGTTGAGAAGCCATGACAACCCTTTCTTGTGCTTAATCGCCCACACACCGCCGTATGGACGCGAACTACACATTCTAGCAGCGCACGGGGTATATTTTCCAGCCCGCGCACCATCAGCGCGGGAATACCGTCAACGTCGCACAGAAAAGCTGGTGCGAGGAGCTAATCCGCGTCAACCACGCGAAGCAGATAGGCCACGCGCGTCGCCGCCGTGCACTTAAAACGTTCGTCCGCGCGAACGCCCGCGGCCCATACTACGGCACCTCCCGGAGCCGTTCTTACCACGGGTACGCCAGAGCGGTCTGAAACAGGAATGCGCGCCTCGTTCAACAGGTCTGACACTTTCTTGCTTCGACCGTTCATCCCCAACGGGCACATCACGTCTCCCGGCACAGGGCTATCCACCCACAGGCGCGCCAATCGCGCCTCGGCGGGAATCTCCCCGCGCGAGCCGGCTAGCATCCGCTCGCTATCGCGGTCGGCGAACCCCAGGGCCGCCGCATCCACCAAGGCCGCAACCTCTCCGGCAGCAGCAAGCTCGCGGGCACGGTGCACGATATCGCGCCCCGGCTCCACAGCCATCGGCTCTGCTGTCAGCATACGCCCCGCCCCCAGCGGCAGACGACCGGGAACGGAGATCCAGTCGGCCACTAAGCCCTCGCGCGCCGCCGGGGCCTTGAACGCCAGCATGCCAAACTCCACACGGGCATCAATTCCCGCAGGAAGCGTTACCGAGCCCGAGCCCGCAGCGACACAGGAGAGCACGCGCTCCACGTGCCGCATCTCCGGTCGCGCGTCGGGATCGATGCGCTTAATCGCCAACCGCACGATACGCCGTGCAATCACAACCTCAGCGGCGGCAAGACGGCGCGCATCGAGCACCAGTGCGCCCGCCGCTTCCTTGCGCAGGCAGCTTCGAAACGACTGTGCCGAAAGCTGGGAAAGAAAGGCGTCTTCGTCGCCCAGAATTTCGCAAGCGGCGCCAATCGTCTTACAGACGTTCGTGTTGCGCTGCGCCACCACCGGCATCACCCGATGGCGCACATAGTTACGCAGGTACGAAACGTCCTCGTTGCTTTCATCTTCCCGCCATGGCTGACCGTGCACCTGCAGATAGCTCACGAGCTCATCATGCGTGAGGTCGAGCAAGGGGCGCACCACAATGTTCCGACGGCGTGGAATGCTTGATAGACCCGCGGGACCCGACCCTTTAATGGCATTCATCAAAAATGTTTCCGCGCGGTCCGACGAGGTATGCGCGGTACAGATACGAGCCGCCGTCCGCGGTGCGCCCGATTCGGCACAAAGTTCGCGAACATATCTCCGTGCCGCGGCATAGCGCACCTCGCGGGCCGCAGCCTCGATATTGCCCGATTCGTCATCAAAATAGGCATGCTCAACGCACAGCGGCAAGCCGTATTGCACGCACAAATCACGTACAAAGGCCTCGTCGCCATCGGATGCCTCCCCGCGCAGATGATGGTTCACATGCAGCACGTGCAAACGCTCGCGTGCAATGGAAGCGATGCCGCGCCCGTCCTGGATATCCAGCTTTGATGTGCAAGCCATAAGGAGCAGCGCCGTCGAGTCCGCACCGCCTGATACCATGAGCACTACGGGGGCAGCGGTCTGCCGCGTTGCCAGAACGTTCTTATCCGTCCTCGGCGCGGCATGATGTCCATAGTGCTGAGATACCGTTGGCATTCGCTTCCTCCTCTATTCGTCCGCACTCATTGTATCCTTTGGAATCTTATGTCTCGCCTGCACCTTCATATCCTCGGCAGCGGCTCAAAAGGCAACTGCGCACTCGTCGAGGGGCCTCAGGGGCTCATCATGATCGATAACGGCCTGTCCCGCCGCGAGACACTTAAACGCTTGGCGGAGCTTGGCCTCTCGGCAGACGACGTCGCCGCTCTTGTAATCACTCATGAGCATGGAGACCATATCAAGGGGCTCGATGTATGGTGCAAGCACTGGCATGGCCCCCTCTTTGCCAGTAGGGACACCCTTTCATGCAAAGAAAACCTCGCGCACCTGCCCGTGGAGGAATTTGACCCCGGCGACACGCTCCCCATTGCCGGCATCCAGGTACAAACCTACTCAACATCGCACGATGTCATCAATCCTGTCGGCTATCGATTCAATGCTCTCGATGATTCCATTGGGTTTGCCACCGACACCGGAGAGTTGTCGAGCAAGGCCATAGGCATCCTCAAAGACTGTCGAGTTCTCGCGCTCGAAAGCAACCACGATGTAACTATGTTGCGCGAAGGACCGTACCCACGCTTTCTTCAGGAGCGCATCCTGTCCACAAAGGGGCATCTCTCCAACAACCAGGCCGCCGAAGCCGCGCGCGAACTTGTTACCGATCGCACCGAACAGCTCATCGCCATGCATATCAGCCAGGACAATAATCGTCCAAGCCTTACCGTCAAAAGCTATGCCAACGCGCTTGATGCGAGTCTCGATGATGAACTCGGCAGCTCAGCCACCCGTCTTCAAGGGCCACGGAAGCTCTCGATACGCCCTGCAAGTCAGTATCGACCGACAACTATTCAATAGCCCACTCAAGACAACAAAAGGGGGCTGGGAATCACTTCCCAGCCCCCTTAACTCATACTCTCGATTGAAGCAGAGCCATCGTTAGTCGATAGAGATCTTCGTGACGTTCTTCTTCTCGACAATCTTGGGAACCGTAACGGTCAGGATGCCGTCAGCATACTTAGCCGAAAGGCCCTCGCTCGAAGCGTCCTTCAGATACACGCCGCGCGTCGCGCTGTACGAGCCGAACTCCTTCTGGAGGAAGTTCTTGCCCTCGTTTTCGGCGCTCTCCTCGACGTTCACACTGATCGACAGGCGACCCTCATTGAGCTCGACGTCGATGTCATCCTTGGCGACACCGGTCAGATACGCCTTGACCTCGTAGCCATCGCCCTTGTCCTCAACGTCAACGGGGAACGCCTTGGAGGCAATCGAGCTATTCGCCAGGTCGGTCATGTCATCAAACAAATCGAACAGCGAACTTGCAGAAGGACGGACGCCAAAAACCGAACGATAAGGAACCATGCTTGCCATGTTTACCACTCCTTTTAAGGACTGCCGAGCCATCTTCTAGGTGGCTGGGACTTCTTTTGACGCTCATATATATGCCCAGCCGCTTCTTATATATACATCGACTATAAAGTTTTTTGAGTCTATTGATATAAGCATATCTAAGTCTGGTTGACTAAGGTTTTGTCTAATAAACGGAATTTGAACGAAGGCTTAAATAATGTATGCAATCCCATCAAAACTAGACGGCTGGCTTACAATGGGCGCATACACGATATTGATGACGAACTAAGGGCATCATGGACGATCAAAAACAGGACAACACGTTTATGCCGGAGCAGGACGAAGCATCCAGCCCGCAATCGATTCGATTCCATCGCCCCCACATCTCGCAAGAGCCCATCAATGACCCAGAGCCCAAATATGTGACAAGAAACCGATATCAAACACTCGAAGAAGCGCAAACGGGGCGCAAACATATGGGCGTCGCCTCGGGAGACCCTGTATATCTGAAAGACGCACCATTATCTAAAAACAGCGTAGCTAGTGATGAGCCGATGAAAGCATCCGCCGCTCATCAACATAGAGGGCCTCGACCCAAGCAAACCTTGACGCATTCGGCTCGCTATCTCGAAACGCCAAAACAGGGAAAATCAATCTTCGTTTCGTCAAGTAAACGACGCAAGCAGCATCAACTGACAATCCTGCTTTTGATCATTGCGGCCATAGCAGTTGCTCTTGTTATAC
>CATYZI010000052.1 GCA_958415625.1 uncultured Collinsella sp.
ACCCTGCGCTGTCTGCCTCTTCGTTTTGTATAAATTACGGTACAGATTGTATATATTTACGGGATATCGCCGCGTTCTCCTGAGGTACCCCATCCTGGCCCGTGCAAAAAACGGAGTATTCTGCAACGTGACCGCGCCAGCACCGCCGCGGGCGGGCAAAACTGTAGGGCGCTGCGTCATTTAGGGTTCCGACATAGCGAGAATGACGTACCTTTGCTTCGAAAAACGGCGAAATCTAACTCAAAACGCTCATAGGGGGTATCTGAAGGCCACCGTTGGCAATACCGAATCGTATGCAGCCAGCTAGAGCTGCTGAATACTCCAAAAAATGCACAGCACACCCCATGGGACCCATTGCCGCATGGCAGGAAACAGGCCCACGGCATCTTCTAGATGCATTCCCGAGGAAATCACATTTGAACTAGCGATCGGATACGGCAAACAAAAAGGGCCCCGAGCATAATCTGCTCGGGGCCCAAACTCATCTCGCCTCACCGCGCGACGGGTTTGTTACTTGCGCTTGCCGCCGCCGTCACCGGGGCGACGGGAGCTGCCGCCGCGCTTGCCGCCACGGCTGTTGCCATAGCTGCCACGGTTATCGCGACCGCCGGCACGACCGCCGCGGGAGCCGGCCTGGTTGCCGCCACGCCCGCCACGATAGCTGCCACGACGCTCCTCGCGGGTGTCGTCGTAGTTGCGCCAGTCATCGCGACGATCGCGGCTGGCACGCGGATCACGACGATCGCGCGACTCACCAGAGCGGCCAGCGCCGCTGCGGCCGCCATTGCCGCGAGCACCCTCGCGACGCTCGCCGCCACGGACGCCGCGCTCTTCAAAGCGCTTGCCGCCGCGGGACTCGCCGCCGCGGGTACCACGCTCGTCACGCGAACCACGGCCTTCGCCGCCACGGCGCTCATCACGGCCACCGCGCTCGCCATCGCGACCGGAGCGACGACGGTCGCCCGAGCCGCGCTTGCCGCCGCGCGAACCACGGCCCTCGTCTTCGCGCTCAACACGACGACGACCACCACGGTCCTCGTCCTCACGACGACGGCGGTGTGCCTCGCCCTGGAACTGCTTGGCACGACGCTCGGCACGGTTACCGCGCGCAGGCTGCTCAGCGGCACCAGCACCGCCGCGCTCCTCGGCAGCCACCTCGCGGGCTACGCTCTCCACAGCCTCGTCCACGCGAGCCTGAACGCCCTCGCGCACGCGGGTCTTGCCGCCACGCTTGGGACGGCTCGGACGCTCGCCGTCGCCGCGACGCTCGTCGCGACCGCGGTTGGAACGACCGGCCACATCGCCGTAGTCATCGCCGTTGCGCTTGCCGTCGCGACGCGCCTGCTCAAGCTTCTTCTTGCTCTTGGACTTGCCGCGCTTGGTCTTCTTCTTGACCTTAAAGGCCGCAGGGTCGCGCTCGGGATCAACCGCGGGCGGGTTGGGACCCACATGCAGGTCACCGGCCTCGTAGATGTCGGCCGTCTTGTCCATGAGCTTCTCGATCTCGTAGAACTCGTCCACGTCCTGCTCGGTCACAAACGTGATGGCCCAGCCCAGCTCGCCGGCGCGGCCCGTACGGCCAATACGGTGGATATAGTCGGTCGGCTCGGCCGGCACGTCAAAGTTCACGACGTAGCGCACATCGCTAATGTCGATGCCGCGGGCGAGCACGTCGGTTGCCACCAACACGTCGACGGTACCGTCGCGGAAGGCCGAAAGGGCACGCTCGCGCTGGGCCTGGCTGCGGTTGCCGTGAATCGCGGCGGCCTTGATGCCCTTACGCTCCAGACGACGGCAGCAGCTGTCGGCGCGGTGCTTGGTGCGCATAAAGACGATAGTGCGCTCCGGACCCTCCTTCTTGAGGAACTCGGGCAACAGGTTGTTCTTGGCCTCTATGGACACCGGGAACACAAACTGGTCGACGGTGTCGGCGGTCGACGTGGCCGGCGCGATCTCCACGCGGGCCGGGTCGCTCACCAGGTCGGTGATCTCGCCCACGGCCTCCTCGTCGAGGGTCGCCGAGAACAACAGCGTCTGACGCTCGGCCGGCGTCTCGCGCACAATGCGGCGGACGGCGGGCAAAAAGCCCATGTCGAGCATGCGGTCGGCCTCGTCGAGCACCAGGACCTTGACCTCGTCCAGGTGGCAGGCGCCCTGCTCGATCAAATCGACCAAACGGCCCGGCGTGGCGACCAGGATGTCGCAGCCGTACTTGAGGGCAGCGGTCTGCGGCTTGTAGCTCACGCCGCCCACGACGGTCACGGCGACATGGCCGGTGACATCGGCGATCTTGCTGGCGACCTCGTCGATCTGCTGGGCGAGCTCGCGCGTGGGGGTGATGACGAGCATCACGGGGCCGCGGCCGTTGCCCTCGGGCTTCTTGGCACCGCGACGGCGGTTGCGGCCGCCGCGCTCACGCACGGGCTTGGGCGGAGCGATGTGCTCCAGATTGTTCATGGTCGGCAGCAAAAAGGCGGCCGTCTTGCCGGTGCCGGTCTGAGCGGCGGCGAGCAGGTCGCGGCCCTCGAGCACCACGGGGATTGAGCCGGCCTGCACGGGTGTGGGCGCCGTGTAGCCCAGGTTCTCGATGGCACGAAGCATCTCGTCCGAAAGTCCCAGCTCGTCAAAGGCGGGCAGGTTCTCGGTCGCGGACTCGACGGTCTCGGCGGCGCTGGCCTCGTCGGCGGCATCAAAGGCAGCCTGGGTCATGGCCTCGTGGGTCTCGTCCAGAATCTCGGCGTCCGTGACGTCGGATACAGAATTACGCATATGTTGTTGTTCCTTATCTGCACGCGCAATGGGCACGGCATGCGGCCGCGCGGGCGTGCTTGGTAGTGCGCTAATACATACAAAAAGGTGCGCACAGAGAGGACGTTGCTCAGCACGCTGGCGATCGCTTTGGCAGCCCTATCACGCGCCGTCCAGACGCAGCAGCTCTAAGCGATGGAGCAGATTCGCCGCGGGTTAGTATACCCGCGCTTCGCATGCCCCCACGTAAACCACAGATGACGAGGCGGACGAGGCGGGCTCGAGGTGGGCCCGGCCGATTGTCTCAATCTGTAACATCTACAGGGCAAATCTTCCTCTACGTGTTACAGATTGAGACAAACGGTCGACACGGTTCACAAACGTCTCAATCTGTAACAGTTACCGAGTAAAATCGGTCCTAATTGTTATAGATCAAGACAGAGGGGGATTTCCGTCCAGTCCAAACCAAATCTCTCAGTCTTCCTGCAATTTCGAACATGTGGCCTATAATGTTGCTTTGGTTACGCTATATATTGCGCAGC
The DNA here is from genome assembly GCA_958415625.1 of uncultured Collinsella sp. GTDB lineage: Bacteria > Actinomycetota > Coriobacteriia > Coriobacteriales > Coriobacteriaceae > Collinsella. The sequence continues at coordinate 3,291 of CATYZI010000052.1, forward strand.
CATTTAATACGTCGCCCACCGGGGGCCATTAATTCCTATCGCCATATTGGCTAGGAAGCAATCAAAGGAGGTATCCGTGGCAGCAGAGACGCCTTGCTCGGTCCTCTATAACGATATTCGCTCGTTCGGCGGTCTTAAACATCTCGAGATCGCCCGAATGCTCATCAATGGAAACTCTTATCTCGGCAGTACCCTGCTCGAGAAATGCTCTTCCAACCGCTCGTATCTCACCCGTTACATCGTCCATCGCGAGCCTGACCAGTGCGCGCCCGCCATCTACAGCGACTTTGCCGTCACCACGCTCAATCTTTCCGCGGCAATCTGCAGCAAGCTCGGCGGCGGCGAGTCCGCCTATCAGGCAATCGCCGAGCACTATCGCGGCCCGGCCGCCAACGAAATGATGTCGGCTCTCGCCAGCTACAAGTTGGACAGCCGCCTATATGCAAATGCCCTCAATCACATCGACAACTTTGACGGCAATGCCGTGCGCGAGAAGAGCACGCTTTACCTTATGCTCTTTGTGGCAACGGGGGCGCTCGCCGACCCCATCCAAGGCGTGGCCACCGTCGAGCGCTTTTGCGACAGCAAGACAGGCGGGCACTTTGGCACCACCGAAACTACCGTCGGACGTGGCTTTATGAGCAGCCTGGAGCAGCCGCGCACTGTCGCCCCCAACCTCGGTCTGCTCAGAACCCATGCCGACAACTGCGCCGACATGCAAATCCATCCCCTCACACGCGATCCGCGCGGCACGGTAATTGGGTCCTTGCCCAAAACTTCGCCCAGCATCACCGATGTAGGCGCTGATGCATCGCGCGAGCATCTCCGCATTTGGCTCGAAGGTGGACGCTGGTACGCCCAGGGCCTTGGGTCGACCAACGGCACAGTGCTCGAATCGGGCGCGGGCGACGGCGATATCGTAATCGAGCCGCCGCGCGACCAACGCGAGCCCGGCAAGATCTATTCCCCAGTGGAAATCGAAAACAGCGACAGGCTCCATCTGGGTCTCTACACGACATTCCTTGTCATTGTGGACTAGCGCGGACGGCGATCGAAAGACGGTCGCCGTCCGTCTTTCGTCTTCTACCTTCTGCGTCGTAAACGACAATACTCAGCGGTATACGTGGGCAGTGTGGCTATCATGGTACTTTACCGATATCCACACTGCCCACGTATACGCGCAGCAACCCATGCTAGACAAAGGAACGCCATGGATACTACCGATAGCGCCTATGGCGACAAACTCATCCGTCTTGACACGTTCGACACCGCCGTGGCGGTCGACCCCAGCGCCGAGGACGACGCCAAGCGTCGGTTTATGACGCTTATTCTCCAGACGGCCCACCGCAACAACGGCAACATCGGGCACGTGCTGCGCGCGACCAACACGAGCGGCGAGGTCTTTGCCGTCAAGCTACTCAAGGACAACGCCATCCTTTCCGGCCAAGCCCCCGACCGCTCCGCCGAGCAATCGGCCGCTCACCTGGCCAACACCGCCGCGCTGTTCGAGGAGTATCGTCATCTGTGTACCGTCTCGCACCTGCGCGGATTTCCGCGCGTCTATGGCTACGGATCGTGCGAGGATGACCCGCTCATCCTCATGGAGTGGGTCGAGGGCACCTCGCTCAAGCAGGCGCTGCCCCTGCTTCCTCACGACGCCTCGGGCGGGCTGACCACCCAGATGGTCGCCGCCGTCGGAAACGCCGTGCTTCGCGCGCTCTTGATGACCCAAGGCCTCGTGAATCCGGTCATCCATCGCGACCTGTCGCCTGCCAATATCATGTTCCGCACCACCAGCCGAACGCTCAAGCAGCAGATTGCCGATTGCTCCTTTGACCCCTGCCTCATCGACATGGGCTCCGCGACCATGGCACTCGGCGACGACACAATCACCCGACGTGCCGACATTTGGCGTTTTGCCACACCCGCATATGCCGCGCCCGAAATGCTCACGCAGGATATCGAAGGCATCGCGGCCCTTCGCCGCTCGCCCGTGATCGACGTCTATGCGCTTTCGAGCATTCTGTACCAGCTCTACAGCGGTCGCAAGCCGTTCGATGTCGAGTCGACGGGTGCCGCGGCGACCGGCTCGTTCTACCTCATAAAGACCAAGACCAAACCGGCGCCGCTCGAGCCGCGCTGCGAGGGCGACAAAGCGCTTGTCCAGATCATCATGAAAGGCATTTCGGTCGAACAGGTCGATCGCCCTACCGAGCAGCAGATGCTCGAGGTGCTCTCGACATACCTCCCCGCTGCAGAATCTGAGGACCGCGAGGGTGCAGGAGACGAGGCCGCAATTGATATCGATTCTGGCACGCACCTTAAGGTCGACGTCGCCGGCGAGCGCGCGCGAGAGATCCTGGAGCAGGCCCGTCACGATGCCATGACCCGCCGCCGCTTTGTCATCGGCGGCGTCGTTGCAGCCGTTGCGGGGCTCGGCGTTATCGGGGCAGCAACCCATGGCTTTGGCATCCCCGACTTCCTGGACGGCATCCGCGGTTCGCTTGACGACTACACTTGGGATCAGCTGCAGGAGATTTCGCTCAAGATTAAGGCCGCCGAGACCCGTAGCGAGGCACGCGAGATTGCCAAGCGCTATCATCTGCTCGACGATGACGGTCATATCCCCTATCCATGCACCAAGCGCGTGAAGCTCGCCAACGGGCTGGAGGTCGGCGCTCAGCTTGTGGGCATCCGTCACGATGAGCTTCTGGACGGGACGGGCAAGGCCGGGCTGACGTTTATGTTCGATGCGGGTATTGCCGAGCGCAACGCTGCGGCTGAACCGCCGAGCGCCGGCTGGGCAGATTGCGAGCTGCGGGAATGGCTCAACGGCGACGGCCTTAAGCTGCTGCCCAACGAGTTGCGCGCACTCATCAAATCCGTCAAAAAGGTCTCGAATAACGTTGGCGCCGCCAACAGTGCATCGTGTCTGAGCGAGTTGCCCGCAACCCTTTGGCTGCCCGCCATGGTCGAGCTGTGCGGTACGCAACCGCCCGATTCGTTTGCCGAGGACTATCACTACCTAGCAGACATCTACAACGGCGAGGGCAAGGAGTATCAGCTCTTCCGCGAGCTCAAGGTGAGCCCGTATTCCACGAACGAGACGATGGTCCGCCAGTGGAAGGGCAAGGACACCTGCTGGTGGGAGCGCACGGTGAGCCCTGACACATCGGAGAGTGGAGGCACACTCTATTTGAATCGCGTGGGACACGACGGCGACGTCTTTACGTACGCAACGCCTGCGGAAAAGCCAAACAAGCGAACCTGTGTGATCCCCGGGTTCTGTATCTAGGCGGCGGGCGTCTTGCCGTGACGGGACCCCTCCCCGGCAATTGTCTCGATCTGTAACACTAGCTCGGCAGATACAGGTCTAGATGTTACAGAACGAGACAAAACCCAACCCCGCGAGACAACATCTCAATCTGTAACAGTAAGGGGTCAAAAAACTCTCTAGATGTTACAGATCAAGACATTTGAGTTGACCGCGGACGCTCTGTCTCGATCTGTAACAGTTAGAGGTCATATTTGCTGCTAGATGTTACAGATTGAGACATTAAGTTTCCCGTCAACTGTTTGTCTAAATCTGTAACAGTTACGGCTCAAAAACCGGTTCAGACGTTACAGATTGAGATGTTTGGCAGAGACGGCCACCGATTGAGCAGCCGCCCTCATCTGTAATGAAAAGTCATACATTCCAACTATTACTGGACACCCCCAGGGGGTATGGGTGTATAGTATCGGCAGGTTAACAATTCCAACACCGAACTACAGAAAGGAGAAGCCATGGCTCAAGATAAGTTCGACGTGGGCGGCATGACATGCGCCGCCTGCCAGGCGCACGTGGACCGCGCCGTAAGCAAACTCGACGGCGTCCAAAGCGTCGCGGTCAACCTACTCGCCGGTTCCATGATGGTCGACTACGACCCCGCGCAGGTCTCCCCCGACGACATCTGCACCGCCGTCGACCGTGCCGGCTACTCGGCCTCGCCCGTCGATGCAGGCACCGGCGCCGCTGGCTCAAACGGCAGCGTGCAAGCCAGGTCCGGCGCCGCCCACATGGAGTCGCCGACCAAAAAGTTGGAGGCCGCTGCCTCTGCCATGCGCACCCGTCTTGTCGTCTCAATCGTATTCCTCATCCCGCTGTTCTACATAGGCATGGGGCACATGCTTGGCTGGCCGCTGCCCGGCGTCTTCACCGACCATACCCACAGCATGACGCTCGCCCTCACCGAGCTCGTCCTGCTCATCTCCATCGCCTATGTCAACGACGCGTACTTTATCAACGGGTTTAAATCGCTCGCGCACGGCGCGCCCACCATGGACGCCCTCATCGCCGTGGGCGCCACCGCCTCCATCGCCTGGTCGCTCTACGCCATGTTCATCATGGCCGACCAGTTAGCCGCGGGTCAGGTCCACGAGGCCATGATGACGGGCATGGACAATCTGTATTTTGAGAGCGCAGGCACGATCCTGTCGCTCGTCACCGTGGGCAAATACCTCGAGACGCGCAGCAAGTCCAAAACCGGCGGCGCTATCGAGGCGCTGATCGACCTGGCGCCCAAGACCGCGACCGTCGTGGCAGAGGACGGCAGCGAGACCACCGTCGACGTCGACAGCATCCTTCCCGGCCAGATCCTGCGCGTACGCCCCGGCGAGTCCATCCCCGTCGATGGCGTGGTGCTCGAGGGCAGCTCGGCCGTGGACGAGAGCGCGCTGACCGGCGAGTCCATCCCCGTGGAAAAGACCGCCGGTGACACCGTCAACGCCGCCACCGTCAACCGCACCGGCTCGTTTACCTTCCGCGCCACGCGTGTGGGTGCCGAGACATCGCTCGCCAAGATCATCAAGCTTGTCGAGGACGCCAACGCCACCAAGGCGCCCATCGCCCGCATGGCCGACAAGGTCGCCGGCGTGTTCGTGCCCGTGGTGTTCGTGATCTCGGCCGTGACCTTCTTGGCGTGGATGACACTGACCGGAAGCGTCAACGAAGCGCTCACCTCCGCCGTCGCTGTGCTGGTGATCAGCTGTCCGTGTGCACTCGGCCTGGCCACGCCCGTCGCCATTATGGTTGGCACCGGCAAGGGCGCCGAGATGGGCATTCTGTTTAAGAGCGCCGAGGCGCTGGAGAATCTGCGCAACGTGGGCACCGTGGTGCTCGATAAGACCGGCACCGTCACCTGCGGCAAGCCGGCCGTGACCGATATCGTGGTGGCCACGCGCGCTGACGGCTCGCCCGCCATGAGCGAAAAGGCGCTGCTCAAGTTAGCCGCCGCGCTGGAGCGCTCGAGCGAGCACCCGCTGGCCGAAGCGATTATGGCCGAGTGCGAGACACGCGGAATCGTCGCACGCATGGTCGAGGACTTTGCCGCCGTGCCCGGGCGAGGCGTTACGGCGCGCGAGGGGCAAAACCTCATCGCCGCCGGCAACGTACGCCTGATGGACGAGATGGGCGCGAAGGTGCCCGTCGGCCTTGCCGAACAGTTCGCCGCCGAAGGCAAGACGCCGCTGTTCTTTGCCAAGAACGGCGAGCTTGTCGGCACCATCGCCGTGGCCGACGAGGTTAAGGAGACGAGTGCCGAGGCCGTTACCGCGCTCCGCAAGCTCGGCGTCAACGTGCGCATGCTCACCGGCGACAACCGTGTGACGGCCGAAGCAATCGCCCGCCGCGTGGGGCTCACCAGCGAGCAGGTCATCGCCGACGTCCTCCCCGCCGACAAGGAACGTCACGTGCGCGAACTGCAGGATGCGGGCGGCAAGGTCGCCATGGTGGGCGACGGCATCAACGACTCCCCCGCCCTGGCGCGCGCCGATGTGGGCCTTGCCATCGGTACCGGCGCCGACATCGCCAAGGAGGGTGCCGACGTGGTGCTCATGCGCAGCGACCTCATGGACGTCGCCCGCGCCATCGAGCTTTCGCGCGCCACGATCCGCAACATCAAGCAGGACCTGTTCTGGGCACTGTTCTACAACGGCATCGGCATTCCGCTGGCGGCGGGCGTGTTCTTCCCGCTCACCGGATGGCAACTCTCGCCGATGTTTGGCGCTGCGGCCATGAGCCTGTCGAGCGTCTGCGTTGTGAGCAATGCCCTGCGCCTGCGAACCTTTAAGCCCAAGACGGCGCGCTGAGGCACCCGACCTTGCCCCTCAAACCGTCGCTCGCGTACCCAAGTACGCTTCGCTCCTCTTTCGGGGCAATCTCGGGCACCTCAACGTGCCTTTAAGATGACTCTGTTCACGACTAAACTGTCAGATAATCTCAATCGATAAGGAGTACACCCATGAACTACATCATTAAGACGTCCGGCCTTATGTGCGGACACTGCGACGCTACTGTCGAGACGGCACTGCTCAACGTGGCCGGCGTGACCGATGCCGATGCCGATCACGAGACTCAGACCGTACAGGTGGAGTGCGCCGACACCGTGACCGCCGAGCAGCTCGCCGCCGCCGTCGAGGGCGCGGGCGAAAAGTTCCATGCCCTGTCCGTGACCGCCGCGTAGCAGCTGCGCACCAACAGACACCGCTGCCCAACCAGCTCCTCAGAAGTTGCGGTGAAATAGTTCCGGTTTAAACGCTTTAGGGGGTGCGGACAGAAAGTTGGACCGCAGGGCGGTCCGGACTGGAGGTTCGCATG
>CATYZI010000053.1 GCA_958415625.1 uncultured Collinsella sp.
GGCATAGACCTTCTGGTCATGCCTTGCCTTTTGAATGACAAATTGTCGCCCTGGGTGGCGCGCAGCGTCAACTAGTTACGCGGTTCGTAGAACCGCGTAACCCCTAAAAGCGGTTGCCGCGGAAGCCGCCACCGTTGCGGCCGCCACGGTCGCCACCGCGACCGCCGCGGTCGTTACCACGGTTGCCGCCGAAGCCACCACGGTTGCCACCGCGATCGCCATAGCCACCACGGTTGCCACCAAAGCCGCCGCGACCGCCACGGTCGCCGCCACGGTCGCCAAAGCCGCCACGGCCACCGCGATCGCCACCGCGACCGCCACGGTCGCCGCCACGGCCACCGCGATCGCCAAAGCCGCCGCGACCGCCACGGTCGCCGCCACGGCCACCGCGCTCGTCACGGCCGCCGCGAGGACCGCGGTCCTCGTCCAGGCCCATGGCGACGAGCGGAGCGATAACCTTATCGAGAGCGGCCATCAGCTCGGTGGCCTCCTCGTAAGAAAGCTCGGGCAGGAGCTTCTCCTTCTTGTTGGCAAGCTCGGTCAGGCCCTCAGCGGCATCCTCGGCAGCGAAGACAACGATCTTGCGCATATCGCCCTCGGCGTCGTCGATGCGGCCGACCAGATCGGCAGCCTCGGCCTCGGCCATCAGGCCATCGAGCTCACGAAGGCGCATGCCCAGCAGGTCGGACATTTCCTTCTGCTCCATCTTGGGCTTGAGGTCAAGAAGCTTGATGGCGCGCTCGATGTTCGCCATGCGCTCGGCCTTGGCCTCCTCCTCCTTGGAAATAGCAAAGCGACGGCTGCGCAGCAGGCGGGCGGCCTTCTGCATCTTGTCCATCAGCTCTTCGTCATCGTAATCAGCGGCGGCCTCGACAACCTCGGCCTCCTCGGCGGAAACCTCGTCAGCAGCCTCAACCTCAGCAGCTTCGGTCTCCACGGTCTCGACTGCCTCGACCTCGGCAGCCATGGTCTCGTTCTCGGTCTCGTTCATGATCTCTTCGTTCTCAGACATGAGACTCCTTCTTGGCCCTCTCGGGCATCATCGCCCCATTCGCGGGGCCCGTCGCGCACTCTTTGCGCTTTATACATTCATGCCTCTCGGCAAAACGTCCATTAGTTTATGGTGTCGCCATCCAATCTAGCTGCAGAATCTATGTGCACACATTAATGCGACATGTGCGACTCGCGGCGAGCGTACACCAGCGACACCGCGAACCCGACAACGGCAATCACGGCCGCCACGCGCACGGCGGCTGCAAATCCTATCGCCTGGGCAACGTCCGACGCAACGCCTGCGGCGCCAGCAGCCACCGCAGAACTCGAAAGCAGGCCGATAAACAGCGACGGACCAAACGACGCGGCAATCATGTTCCACGTGTTAAGCAATGCCGTTCCGTGAGGATGCTCAGCGGCGGGAAGCGTCTCCAAACCGGCGGTCTGCGAGGGGCTCAGTACCAAACCGACGCCGGCATACACCACAACGGTCAGCAGCACGACAACGCCGATGTTCATGCTTGCCGCGGTCATCGAGATTGCCGTCTGCCCCACAGCGATCAGGGCAAAGCCGACCGGCAGCAGCGGCCACGCACCACGGGCATCCATCACGCGTCCGCCCACAATCGAGGTCACGGCGTTGCAGGCGATCGCCGGCAAAATGAGCAAACCCGCGACAAGTGCGGTCATGCCGTATGCGCCCTCAAAATAGAGCGGCAACAAAACGCTCATCGAGAACGTCGTCATCATCGACACCACCACAAGCAGGCATGCAGGCCAAAAACGAACGCTCGCCATGGGACGCACGTTAAGCACCGGATGCTTGAGCTTGAGCTGACGAACCGCAAACAGGCCGAGCACCACAACAGCGGCGAAAAGCGTCGCGATACCGGCCATCACATTGGTCGAGAACTCGCCTACGGAATACACGAACGCCGTAATGCCGGCAGTGAGCAAAACAACCGACAGAATATCAAGCGTGGTGTTCGAGCGCTCTCCGACATTCCGAACGAGCTTTGCTGCCGCCGCGGCGACCACGACACCGCCCACCAGCGGCACTACGAACACCGCCCTCCAGCCAAACAACGTGCACATAAGACCACTAATCACGGGCCCAAACGCCGGCCCTAGCGTAATGCAGGCACCGCCCAGGCTCATATACAGACCGAGCTTCTCGCGCGGAGCACAAGATAGCACCACATTCATCATGAGCGGAAACAAGATGCCCGATCCCGCAGCCTGCAAAATACGACTTGGCAGCAAAACGGTAAACGACGGGGCGACCAGGCACAGAACTTCTCCGGCGACCATGCATCCGCATGCGAAAAACAGCAGCTTGCGCGTCGAGAAACGACCGGACAGAAAGGCCATGATGGCCGTAAAGATCGACGTCACGATCATGTATCCCGAAACGAGCCACTGCGCCGTGGTGGCACTCACCGAAAAGGCCGCCATGATATCGTGCAGTGCCACGTTAATGATGTTCTCGTTAAACGCGGCGACAAAGGCTGCAATATACATTACGACGAGGAACGCCGAAGTGGCCGATGGCGTTGCTTGAACTTGTTGCTGAGATTTGCTCCCCATGCATTTCCTTCCTCTTGGAACGACAGTCGCATCGCCCCAGAGGAACAGTCCAGGGCGAGCATGAGCCCTAGACTTACGTCAGACGCCGCACGCGACGGATCCGACAACATGGTCCAACGTTGAAAGATTGTAACGCTGACGCGCAGCTTTCCTTCCGCGCTATTATTAAAAGTCCACGAAAGCACGAGACATGAGGAGCCCGCCATGATTAAGCCCATCATGAAATCCGAGTTCTTTTTGCGCCTGCCTTCCGAAGACGCGGGACCCGACGATGCCGCGACCGGGCAGGACCTCCTGGATACGCTCCATGAGCATGAGCACGAGTGCGTGGGCCTTGCCGCCAACATGATTGGCGTGCGCAAACGCATCATCTGCGTAAAGGACGGCAACAGGGCGCTGCTGATGTACAACCCTCAAATTCTTGAGCAGGTCAATTCCTATCAGACGAGCGAAGGATGTCTCTCGCTTTCCGGCGAGCGCCCCTGTACTCGCTATCGCCGCATTAAGGTTGAGTATTTGGACGAGAATTTCGTCCACCGCATCAAAAACTTCTCGGGCTACACCGCCGAGATCATCCAACACGAAATCGACCACTGTTGCGGAATCGTTATTTAGTTCCGCCGATTCAAGAAAGCTCCCTGCAGCAAAACAACTGCAGGGAGCTTTTCATAGTGCGGAACTTCTATCCCACTAGCTCTGGCGGTAATGATCGAAGAAGTCGGCGAGATCTTCGAGGGACTCTTTGAGCACTTCCATGCGCGGCAGGTACACGATACGGAAGTGGTCGGGCTCAGCCCAGTTGAAGCCGCCGCCGCGCGTGATCAGAATCTTCTTCTCGTGCAGCAGGTCAAGGGCGAACTGCTCGTCATCGGTAATGTTGAACTTCTTCACATCCATCTTGGGGAAGATGTAGAACGCCGCACGCGGCTTAACCACCGAGATGCCGTCAATCTTGTTGAGCGCCTCATACACAAAGTTGCGCTGCTCGTAGACACGGCCGCCGGGGCGGATGTAGTCGTTGACGGACTGATGGCCACCGAGCGCCGTCTGAACGATCGACTGAGCCGGCACGTTGGAGCACAGGCGCATGTTGGAGAGCATGTTGATGCCCATGATGAAGTCGCTCATGCAGCGCTGGTTGCCCGAAAGCACCATCCAGCCAATACGATAGCCCGCGATCATGTGCGACTTGGACAGACCGCTAAAGGTGACGCAGGGCAGATCGGGAGCGAGCGAGGCAATCGAGACGTGCTCGTAGCCGTCCATGCACAGGCGGTCGTAGATCTCATCAGCAAAGATCATCAGCTGATGCCTGCGTGCAACCTCGACGATGCCCTCGAGCACCTCGCGCGGATAGACGGAACCCGTGGGGTTGTTGGGGTTGATGATGACGAGGGCTTTGGTCGCGCTCGTGATCTTGGACTCCATATCCTCCAGGTCGGGATACCAATCCGCCTGCTCATCGCACAGATAGTGCACAGGATGACCGCCGGCAAGGGTTGCGCACGCCGTCCAGAGCGGATAGTCGGGGCTGGGGATCAGAATCTCGTCGCCATTGTCGAGCAGCGCGTTCATCGAAAGCTGAATGAGCTCGGACACGCCGTTGCCCGTGTAGATATGCTCCATCTGAACGTTGGGCAAGCCCTTGATCTGCGAATACTGCATGATCGCCTTGCGCGCGGAGAACAGGCCACGCGAGTTGGAATAGCCTTCGCAGTCGGGCAGCTGCTGGCGCATGTCCTTGATGACCTCATCGGGCGTGCGGAAACCGAAGGGCGCCGGGTTGCCGATATTGAGCTTGAGGATGCGCTCGCCCTCGTCCTCCATACGGGCGGCCTCGTCGACGACGGGACCGCGCACGTCATACAGGACGTTATCGAGCTTGGTGGATTTAGAAAAAGTACGCATGGTGGTGCTCCTTGCAATTTGAGCTGAGGGATGGGGTTCGGGCTTGGAATCGTTGCGGGGTGATGATGCCTCGCCTTGATCGGCGTCGCCGGCAAGCAGCCAGGTAACATCGACCTCCAAAATACGGGCGAGCAGCTCAGCCACATCGCGCCGCGGAATCGTCTTGCCGCTCACATATTGGCTCATCTGACTCTTGCCGAGTTTTTTGCCGAGCATCTCCGATGCGCGGATCACGTCCGACTGGCGAACGTCGCGATCGGACATAGCCTGTCGCAGACGATCGCTAAACGTCTCTTGGGCCACTAGAACCTCCTTGCTAGCAAAGTTCAATTTATACAACACGAATTGAACCTGAGTTCAATTTAGGCAGCAGTATAGCGCCGTGCTATCTCGAAAAGTTCAATTTCAAAAATAAAATGAGCAAGACCTCGAGATTTATCCCAAGGCGATAACGACGTGCACGCATTTAGAGGTATTCGAGGAAACGAGCGGCGGCAAGCGAAACATCGGCCGTTCGATATATGGCGTTGATCTGCCGATGGGGATGCCCCTCGAGCGAACGCACGGCAACATCGAACTGACAGCGACGCAAGATGAGCGCCGGAAGGATGCTCACGCCCAGGCCATCCTCGACCATAGCCATAATCGCATAGTCATCCCAAGTCGACAGTTTTGAGCGCACCGCCAGCCCCGCCCGACGGAATAGCGGCGTAATCTCATCATCGGTACCCCGTTCCAGCAGAATAAACTGCTCGTTGGCTAAATCGGCAAGAGAAACGACCTCCGCCGTGGCAAGCGAGGAGTCCGCTGGCACCACGGCCATCAACTCGTCTTGCACCAACGGTCGCGACGCCATGCCGGCGCCACGTGGCTCGCGCGGAATAAAGCCCAGGTCGCAGCGGCCTTCCGCCACCCATTGCTCAATCTCGGAGTAATCGCCCATCAGCAACTCATAATCGACGTCCGGGTGATCGGCGCGAAAACGCGCAATGACCGGTGGCAGCACGTGGGTCGCCACACTCGAAAACGTACCAATGCAGATCTTGCCGCGCATGAGCCCACGCATCTCGTCCACGTGTCGCTGCAGGCGGCCAAACTCCTCGCAGAGCGCCTCAACCGCCGGCATGATCTGCCGCCCATCGGCAGAAAGCACCACACCCTCGCGGCTGCGGTCGAGCACCTTAAAACCCCAATCGGTCTCAAGGTCGCCCACCATGCGGCTCACGCCCGACTGCGAATAGCTCAGCCGCTCGGCGGCGCGCGTAAAACTGCCGGCACGCACCGTCTCGAGCAGCACCTGCATCTTTTGAATATTCGTTTCCACGGCACCCCTCCACCTTTACATGAGTTTTTGTCATGTTATCCATGCATTATATTCGCTTTTCTTCTAAAGCCAGTTCACCCATAGTGAACATGCTCGGATATAGAGGGGATGTCAGCACATGAACAACGGATTGTTTACGTACTTAGCAGCATTGCTATTGTTTGGCTCCAACGGCATCATCGCCGCTGCCATCGCGCTGCCGAGCTCCGATATCGTACTGTTGCGCACGTTTTTGGGCGCACTCTCGCTTGTCACCATTCTCGCCATCACCCAACGCCATGAGTTGCAGGCGCCATCTCGCCCCCGCGAAGCCGCAGCCCTCCTCCTCTCGGGAGCCGCGCTGGGCGCCAGCTGGATTTTTCTGTTCCGCGCCTATCAGACGATCGGCGTTGGTATCTCCTCGCTGCTGTATTACTGCGGCCCCATCATCGTTATGGCCCTCTCCCCGCTCATTTTTGGCGAAAAGCTGACCGGTGGCAAAATCGCCGGCTTTATCGCCGTTGCTTGCGGTGCTTTTCTCATTGCAGCGCAAGGTCTAGGCGGCAATATGCCCATTGCGGGTATCGCCTGCGGCATCGCCTCGGCATTTTGCTATGCGCTGATGGTCATCGCCAGCAAGGGTGCGCCTCACATCGAGGGCCTCGAGAACTCCGCACTCCAAGTGAGCGCCGCCTTTGTGACCGCACTGGTTCTCACACTCGTCACCCAAGGCACTCCCTCGTTCTTCTCCCCTGGCATCGCGGTAAGCATCGATTGGCGCGCCGTCGCTATGCTCGGCGTCGTCAACACCGGCATTGGTTGCCTGCTCTACTTTAGCGCCGTCGCCAAGCTGCCCGTCCAGACCGTCGCCGTCGTCGGCTACCTCGAGCCGCTTTCGGCGGTCGTGTTCTCGGCCGCCCTTTTGGGTGAAGCCATAACACCGGTCCGCCTGATGGGCGCCGCGCTTATCATCGGCGGCGCGATTTTTTGCGAACTCGCCGGCAAACGCGCAAACGCCAAGGCTGGCATCGTCCAGATAGCACGTGCTTAAAAGCCCCTGCTTTGAAATGCTACCTGCGTAGATAAATAATCCCCAGCTGAGGATTATTGTCTAAAATAACCCGATGTGCCAAACTGCTCTTGTATGTATAAAGACGGCATAAAGTTTTTTGTCCTAGACAGATAACCGGATGTCTAAGGGAGTCCTCGTGGCACACAACAAACTGGAGGCAAACCTCCAAGACCAGCGCGGGCAAGGCGGGCACGGAGCCATCCCCCTCTCCGCTGGCATGCTGCTCGTAACGCTCGGCGTCGTCTATGGCGACATCGGCACGAGCCCCATGTACACCATGAAATCAATCGTCGCCAACAACGGCGGCATCGGTACCGTCAGCGAGGACATGATCCTGGGCGCGCTTTCGCTCGTCATCTGGACCATGACGCTCGTGACCACGGTCAAGTACGTGGTAATCGCCATGAAGGCCGACAACCACAACGAAGGCGGCATCTTCGCCCTGTTCAGCCTCGTACGCAAGGTGGCACCATGGCTGATTCTGCCCGCCATGATCGGCGGCGCGGCGCTGCTCGCCGACGGCATCCTCACCCCCGCCGTCACGGTCACCACAGCCATCGAGGGTCTGCGCACCATCGAATGGGGCCATGCGCTGCTGGGCGACGGCCAGACCAACGTCATCATCATCACCATCATCATTATCTGCGGCCTATTTGCCATGCAGCGCGCCGGCACCTCGTCAATCGGCAAGCTGTTCGGCCCGCTCATGACGCTGTGGTTCCTGTTCCTGGCAGGCGCCGGTCTGTTCAACATGCTCGGCAACCTGTCCATCTTGCGCGCGCTCAACCCCATCCGCGGCATTATGTTCCTGTTCTCGCCCATCAACCATTCGGGCATTATGGTGCTCGGCTTTGTCTTCCTGTCGACAACCGGTGCCGAGGCACTCTACTCGGACATGGGCCACGTGGGCAAGGCAAACATCTATGCATCCTGGCCATTTGTTAAGGCGGCCCTTATCCTCAACTATCTGGGTCAGGGAGCTTGGCTACTCGCCAATAACTCCAACCCCCAGATGCTCGCGATGGATATCGTCAACCCGTTCTATATGATGCTCCCCGAGCCCCTACGCCCCTTTGCCATCGTGCTTTCGGCCGTGGCGGCCATCATCGCCTCACAGGCGCTCATCACCGGCTCGTTCTCGCTGGTATCCGAGGCAACGCGCCTCAACCTTATGCCGCACCTGCGCATCCACTACCCCAGCGACACCAAGGGCCAGCTCTATATTCCGCTCGTCAATAACATCATGTGGGTCGGCTGCATCTTCATCGTGCTGCTGTTCCAAAACTCCGAGCGCATGGAGAGTGCCTACGGCCTCGCCATTACCGTGACCATGCTTATGACCACCACGCTTTTGACGAGCTATATCGCCGGCATTCTCAAGCACAAGCTGGGCGCCTGCGTCTTCGCCCTGCTCTTCGGCGCCATTGAGCTGTGCTTTTTCGCCTCGTGCCTCACCATGTTCTTTGACGGCGGCTATGTGATGATCTTCTTGGCCGCACTGCTGTTTGGCCTTATGTATGTGTGGCGTCGCGGCACCGCCATCGAGCGCACGCAGACGATTCTGCTGCCCGTCTCCAAGTACATCGACCAGCTCAATCGCCTGCGCAATGACGAGACCTATCCCGTGCTCGCCGACAATCTGGTATTTCTCACCAACAGCCCCGACCCGCTCACACTCGACCGCGACGTGCTCTATTCCATCCTGGACAAGCACCCCAAGCGCGCCAAGGCATATTGGTTCATCAACGTGCACGTTACCGACGAACCCTATACGCACGAGTATTCCGTCGAGACCTTTGGCACGGACTTTTTGTTCCGCGTGCGCCTGGACCTGGGCTTTAAGGTCAACCAGCGCGTCAACGCCTATCTGCGTCAGATCGTCGGCGACTTGATGGCATCGGGCGAGCTGCCGCCGCAACATCACACCTACTCCATCTACGAGACGCGCGGCAACGTAGGTGACTTCCGCTTTTGCATGCTGCGCAAGATGCTTGCCCCCGAAACGGACATCAACCGCAATGACCACCGCGTGATGGCCATCAAGTACGCCGTCCGCCGCGCCTGCGGAAGCCCGGCACGCTGGTACGGTCTCGAGAACTCGGCCATCATCATTGAGTACGTACCGCTCTTTGCCCGCATGCGCCCGGCCGTCAAACTTGTGCGCACCCAGGTGCCGCTCGAGGTTCAGATCGAAGAGGCCGAGGAAATGGAGGTCGACATCTTCTCGGACGACTTGGTCAACGGCAACGAGGCCGGCAAGAGCATGAACGTCGATCCCACCGAGCTGCTCGAGAGCGTCGCCGATACGCCCGAACAGCAACTCGACGGACTCGAGAGCACCCAGTTCAACGACGCCAACTTCTAACACGCCACCAGCCATTGACGACAACGGCCTCGCATCTCATAAGAGGTGCGAGGCCGTTTTATGTCGCAACGGACCAGTGAGCTACGAACGGCGCGGCTCGGGAACCACGAGCCTATCGGGGCTCGCGCCCTCGGCATCCATCAGGCTCACGTAGCGAATCGACGGATCCCCATACATCGCGTAGTAATAATTGGGTAGTGTCGAGAAAGTTGGTGTAGCGTCCGATCCGAAGCGAGTCGGCCCGGCGT
>CATYZI010000054.1 GCA_958415625.1 uncultured Collinsella sp.
TCGCAAGAGAATGCCCGAATACTTTGATAACAACTGTTTCTCGAGGTTCTTCTTTTGATGGCGCGCCAAATGCAATTGGCTCTCCCCCGCCGGGCCTCCCAGAACGAATAATTCTAAATGTCTTAGAAAATCTTGCCGCCCCAGAATCATCCATGCAGTTTGTACCATCGGCGCCAAAGATTATGTCTCCGTTAAGCCTACCGTGGATATTAATGAATTTGAATGTGGGCTCGTTCCGCCAAATGGATGGAATCGACGGGCTTGTGTAGTTAAAACTGAGCACAGTAGCCTCTGCAACGCGACCGCCATCCCAACTCGTCATGCCAGACAACAACTGTTCCATTAGCTGTTCCGAAGCCTCGCAATATTCGTTGTTAAGTTTTACTTCGCGACTAAGATATCGACTGAACTCAGCTTCTAGCTTATGAAGCTCTTGTTCGAGCACCGAACGAAGAGAGTTTTGCGTCCAACTTTTAACGTCCACATATAAGCCGCAGAGAAAACTAGCAACGACTTCGACAGCAAGACCCGGCGTTTGCTCTTTCAACGCATCTCGATAGTCATCAATATCCGCATACGTATAGGGGAAGATATCGGAGACAGTGTGGAGACGCCCGGAATCGTCGTCATCTTCAAAATATCCCGCTTCACGCATTTCACGGAAAACGTCTTCTTGCAGTTTGCCCCAATCGTATCCAGTCGATTTTTCGATCTTCTCATTCAATTGTGTTAAATACTGATTCGGCCATTTAATCCAGGGATGAGACTGCAGAAACACAAAATACTCGAGGAGAGTTCGAATAGCGACAAAATGTTGTCTATCCATAGGTGAAGAGGACGGAAGCGCCCCAGAGCAGCGCTCCATTTCGATAACATCGGAGACCGCTAACTCGACGTCACTCCAATTAACGTCATAGCCTTTATCAGCAAGTTCTTTACGGAAATAGAGAATCAAGTCCCAGACGGTAATACCTGAGGCAGAGAGAGTTTTTACCCAGCCCTTTTTACTGATGTTTTTATTTTTATCGATAACAGCCATCCTCGGTCTGAAGAACTGAACAAACCGGGAATTTAAACCGCATGTGATATCAAAGCCGTTGCCGAGAACAAGAAGCTGATGAGAGATGCGCGAGTTCATTGGATAGACAGCCTTTCAAAGCGGATAGTTATTTAAATGCGCCAACAAATACCACCGTCAAGGGACCATTTTTCTCAGTAAGGGTCGCGATGACACTTCGGTTCATCGTTAGCGCCAGGCGATTTTAGCCAGTAATAGTCAAGCGATTTTGACCAGTTCCGATCCCCAGATAATGACCGCCACGCCTCCATGCCGCCACTACGCTGGTGACTCCAATACTCCGTCTTTAGAAGGACCATTGAAGTGAACGAGTGACACTCGGGGGCCGTCAATCCAATGCCACCAAAACCTCGAATCAACCTTTGAGCCCTCTCACGAATCAGTCATTAATCGAGGCGATCATATATCAGACCTAATCAGCATCAGGAATATGGCTTTTAAATCTGAAAATTGAACCGGCGGGGATAATAAAAATTCGTTCGGAAAGCAACCGCTTCTCATCATCGTTCGCGCCGCCGCGGCTCAACAATTTTTCCTTAAGCTCTTTTGAAAAACGGCGGAAAGACGCAGGGCTCCTTCTAGCGGATACAGCTTCAGTCGAAGCTATCAAAACAAAGCGATTTTCGCCTGATCTTAGAAGCTTCACCACAGTTTCCCACCAGCGTATATCCGTCTCTCCAAGCGACAAACCAAAAATTATTAGTATATTGGACCTAAGAATAAAATCTTCTGCTTTACGGTCATCGACGGAACCGAATAGCTTCTGTATCTCGCCTTTTACAAAGGTGGACGCAATATCTTCGTTTTTGGAAAGAGCATCCGATCCAATCTGGGACACATCATTAACTCCACATATGGGTTCACGACCGAGAGCACCATGAGCTTGGACAAGTCGAGTGAGCCGGATAGAAGAAACACCCAAGCTATCCTCAGGGGCAGCACACCCGTTTGCTTCGACAGCGTTAAATAAACGAGGAAGTAACGTAGTGTAGTTAAATGTGACAATCGAAACACTCAGCACAAAATCAGTTGAATAGTGACCAAGAATCCGCTGTCTTTCCAGAGGTTGCAACGCAGAGTACCAATATGACAAAGAGGCCATAACAGATTCGGAGTTAGCTTCGATGAATTCATCGGTTGCCCTTTTATCTTCCAATGCGATGAAAGCGGCAAGATCGATATCTATTGCTTCTTTGCAATCAAGCGCGGATTCAACTGGGTCTTCCTCGTCAACCTCAAGATTGGAAGTGTACTCACCTAATTTTTTCTCAAAATCGGCCCACTCCCGCGCTCCTTCTTTTTCGATACAACCTGCCAAACGGCCAACTGGGCCTTCATCCGAAGCATGGTTTTTGGAGAAGAAATCCATAAACCTAGTGGTACTTGTCTTCAACCCTGCCGACAAATCAAATCCATTGCCAACCAAGACCGTCACGGATAGATTACTCGCCAAGCCAACCCCTTATAATTGAGCCCTTATCTTTTTGGGAATTATAGCGCCCCACATGGACAAACGAAGGGAGCTGCAGAGTAACAGCGACCGGCAACTATCAATTGTTTTAATTAATCATCTATTTGTAGTCGAAATCGATCGGAGCTATAGCAGCATAATTACCGAGCGCTCAAGCGTTTAATCTTCCTGTAGATCTTAGCCTCATCAGGGGCAATAGGATCATTGGGAAACGCCTTTTGGGCTCTTGCCACGTAGGAGAGAAAGTTCCCATAGCGAGAAAATGCAGAAGAACCAGCATCACCAGAAGGGCACAACCTTCTTCCCTTAATACCGAGCGGTGAATAATGTTGATACAGAGCGGAGACGCGCTTTTTTGATGCGTGCCTTCCCTCCCCCTGATTAGAACGCGCAATCGCAGTGGCCGCCTCACGGAGACGCTTATGGTACCTTCCAACCGTAGACTGTCGAAGTCTTACAACGCGCCCGTCAAAGTCAAACCCCAGGAAACTGACTTTCTGCGCCGGATGTACACCGGAGTACGGATAGACCTTACCCGCACGACCGCTTTCAAAATCAAGCTGAGCAACTCCGCCGCCATCAACCCGGAACACCTTGGTTTTCTCAGGCTGCAGTTTAACGGAATCAACATCGGCCATGAGATTGATGGCCTCTACAAGTGCATCAAAGCCAGACTTTGGAACGGCAATAATAAAGTCATCGCAATAACGAAGATACAAACCGCCAACCCGTTCGACGGCAAGCCTGACTTTCATGTCGATATCGGCCATATAGATGTTAGCGAGCACTCCGCTTGCGGCAAGACCCTGAGGAATTCCCAGCCCAATACCCGTTCGCTTCCACGGCCTGGTGAGGACCTTACTTTTGTTTGCAAGAAACTCAGACTTTGGCAAGATGACATCCAGCTTATTAAGTTCGCGAATAGACTTGAACCGGAGCTCGATAGCTGCATCGCTGATCATTTTCTCCCGAGTAGGATCGATTGCTGGCCATGGCAATTCATGTCGAGCAGCCAAATCGGCAATAGGCCAGCACGAATAGCGAAGGATATTTTTAATGACTTGATAGTGATCGTCCGGCAAGCGTCCACTGGGAAACAATGAACGCAACGACGTCATTAGATGGACATGATTTAAGTTGTCGAAGAAGCTCTCGAAATCACCCGTAAGCACAAAAGCCGAATCTTGCTCGCGTATATAATCGAAGGCCATTTTAGCTGAGGAAATATTGCTGACAGCAGTTACGGCGCCGCATGATGAAAGCGAAGAGCGGTACGCCACGGCAACCTCATTAAACTCTTCGGCAATAGCCTTCTTGTTATATAAGTCCGACCAAAGATAAGAGTAGTACTGGAAGACGCGGTGATCGAAATGCGAGGCATATGCGATATTGCGAACCTTGCAGCTTCGCTTACCTCCACGATACCGAACAGCAATGATCTCGTTGGAAATTAAAGGGTAGAACGCGTGGTGAGAAACGTACTCTGAATCTAAGATCTTGGTCTGAGCTTCGGCAAAAGAAACCCTATGATCAAAATGGGCATATGAACTTTTGGAACTATATCGAGGAATACGAGTGATATCGAACTCGGCCAAAATACCCCCAAATAAATCAACCTGTCCGGATCAACAAGCGGCGGCTAACCCTCCCCGGACAGGCTAATTAAAGGCGCAGCAAGTGCAACCAACGCTTTCGCGGCCACCTAAAACAATGATTGCCTATGTCATACTAGACGAAAGCGAGGAATTGGTACTTATGACCATCGAAGCCCTTATCCAGCTAGCCGCAGGCAACGCTGGCGTCAATGTTGCGAACGTCGAAATTTCGTCGTTTGCTATATTGACGGCAGTAGCGTACCCCATCGCCAATTCGCGATGGGCCGGTTTGTTTATTCCCCATTCATGGGTCGATTAAACAGATTATGAGAAATAGACTCACGCAGTGAATAACGCCCTGCTGCAAATCCGGATGCGTTGATGTCCAGAATAAAGGCCAGAGTAATGCGACAAGGGGGCGAGTTCATCGATTCACCAGTGCACTTGCTGTCGACCATGGCGCACAGCGGGACAGATCGATACTGGAGCGAAGTCTGCCGAGCTCGAAGCCATAGTTGGGAGAATCGTCCGCGACAACAATGCGTCCGCGTGCTCGAAATCGATGGACACACGCCCTGGACGTCGCAGCGCTTGTTATCGAGGCGGGCGGCAACCCCGAGCGCAAACAATCCGAGACATCGTTCACGAGACTACGCGTGCCAGCTTGATTGAGGCTTTCTGCGACATCTGCCATCAGCGACAAAGAAAATAGAGAGACGAAGCACACGACGGCAAAAAGTACCCATGAAGTCTGTCTTGACGGAGTCGAGAAGTTGATATCACGGATTGACAACCATAGGGGCGCATTTCGCACAACCGCGCAATCTCGCGCGAGGATGTTTGACAAACAGTGGAATATATGATTCGGCCCATAAACCACAACATAGAAAGGTAACGACATGGACCAAACGACCCGGCAATATCTGGATTCTCTGCTTGCGACTGCGCTACCAAACGGAAAGGCGTTCGTAAGGCGAGAGGATATGCCCCTAGCAAACAAGCTCATAGATCTCGGAGCCGCTTATAATCGCATCGAGTATGCAGACTTGAGCGGGAATTGTTGGATACAGCTCAGGAACTCGGCGCGATTCTTATAAACCAACCGTCAACGTTTCAAATGCAAAAAATCGGTCCCTCGAGACACCTCGAGGGACCGATTCATTACACGAGCGTCTTGAGGTACTCCCCCAGCTCTTCCTCCCAGTCGGGCATGTGGAAGCCGACCGACTCGAGCCTGGACAGGTCGAGCGCGGAGTGGACCGGGCGCGGGGCGACGGGGCCGGCGGCATTCGCGTAGTAGTCGGAGGTGCTGACCGGCACGACCCTGTCGCCGTTGCCGTTGGCGTCCTCGAAGACGGCGCGGGCGACGTCGGCCCAGCTCTTGACGGCGCCGGAACCCGTGCAGTCGTAGGTGCCGTAGGGGGCGTGCGTCCCCAGCACGTGGAAGATGGCCTGCGCCATGTCGCGGGTGAAGGTCAGGCGGCCCAGCTGGTCATCCACGACGGTGACCTTGTCCAGCTTGTCCTCGGGGTCGGCGACGCGGTCGGAGAGCGCCTTCATGGTCTTCACGAAGTTGTGCCCCTCGCCGATGACCCAGGAGCTGCGCATGATGTAGTGGCGCGGGCACCCGGCCACGGCGATGTCGCCGGCGGCCTTGGTCTGGCCGTAGACGGACAGCGGGCTGAGGGGCTCGTCCTCGTCGTGGACCTCGGCGGTGCCGTCGAAGACGTAGTCGCTGGACACGTGGACCAGCGTGATGCCGTGCCCGGCGCAGGCGCGGGCGAGAAGCGCCGGGCCGGTGGCGTTGGCCTTCCATGCAATCACGCGGCCCTCGGGGGTCTCCGCTCTGTCCACGGCGGTGTAGGCGCCGCAGTTGATGACGGTGCCGTAGAGCGACCAGTCGTACTGCGCGTAGGCCTCCGGGTCGGACATGTCGAAGGTGTCGATGTCGCAGAAGTCGAAGTCCTTGGCGACGCCGCGCTCCTCGGCGAGCTTGCGCACCGCATGGCCCAGCTGGCCGTTGCAGCCGGTGACGAGCGTGCGCTTGGGCGCCATCGGGACGACGTCCTTCAACATCGGGTGGTTTTTGTCCGCCTCGGAGACGGTGGCCCGGTCCAGCGGGATCGGCCACTCGATGGCGAGCTCGGGGTCGGCGAGGTTAACGAAGGTGTAGGTCTTCTTCAATTCAAGGGACCAGTGGGCGTCCACCAGGTAGGTGTAGGCGGTGCCGTCCTCCAGCGCCTGGAAGGAGTTGCCCACGCCGCGCGGGACGTAGATGGCCTTGGAGGGGTCCAGCACGGTCGTGTAGACCTTGCCGAAGGTGGCGCTGCCCTCGCGCAGGTCCACCCAGGCGCCGAAGACCGAGCCGCGGGCCACGGAGATGAACTTGTCCCAGGGCTCGGCGTGGATGCCGCGTGTGACGCCGCGGCTGTCGTTGTAGGAGATGTTGTTCTGGACGACGCGGAGGTCGGGGATCCCGAGTTCGGTCATCTTGGCGCGCTGCCAGTTCTCCTTGAACCAGCCGCGCGAGTCGCCGTGGACGGCCAGGTCGACGACCTTGAGGCCCTCGATGCCGGTCTCGGCGACCTTCAGGTCCTTCTCGAATGCGATGTCAGCCATGTGGGAAAAGCTCCTATCGAAGAGATTGGGTAACCGGGGCGCCCGCGGTGCGGTTCGCCGGGATGCGGTCTTACTGGCCCTGTGCGCGGTAGCGGGCCTCGGTGGCCTCCTTGGCCGGGCGCCACCAGGACTCGTTGGCGACGTACCAGTCGATGGTGGCCTTGAGCCCCCCGGCGAAGTCGGTGTGCGCCGGCCTCCAGCCGAGCTCGCGCTGGAGCTTGGTGGAGTCGATGGCGTAGCGGCGGTCGTGGCCGGGGCGGTCGGCGACCCAGTCGAAGTCCTCGGGGTCGCGCCCCATCGCCTCGAGGATCATGCGCAGGACCGTGATGTTGTTCTTCTCGCCATTGGCGCCGATGAGGTAGGTCTCCCCCATGCGGCCCTTGGTGAGGATGTCCCAGACGGCCGAGGAGTGGTCCTCGGTATGGATCCAGTCGCGGACGTTCTCGCCGCGGCCGTAGAGCTTGGGGCGGACGCCGTCGACGATGTTGGTGATCTGCCTGGGGATGAACTTCTCCACGTGCTGGTAGGGGCCGTAGTTGTTGGAGCAGTTGGAGATCGTGGTGCGAAGGCCGTAGGTGCGGGTCCATGCGCGCACGAGCATGTCGGAGCTGGCTTTGGTGGAGCTGTAGGGGCTCGACGGGTGGTACGGCGTCTCCTCGGTGAACTTGGCGGGGTCGTCGAGCGCCAGGTCGCCGTAGACCTCGTCGGTGGAGACGTGGTGGTAGCGGATGCCATACTTGCGGACGGCCTCCAGCAGGCGGAAGGTGCCCTCGACGTTGGTGCGCAGGAACGGCTCCGGGTCGGCGATGGAGTTGTCGTTGTGGCTCTCGGCGGCGTAGTGCACGATCGCGTCGTGGCCCGGGACGATCCTATCGAGCAGCGCGGCGTCGCAGATGTCGCCGACGACGAGCTCCACGCGGTCGGAGGGCAGCCCGGCGATGTTCTCGGGGTTGCCGGCGTAGGTCAGCTTGTCCAGGACGGTGACGTGCACGCCGGGGTGGTTGTTGACCACGTAGTGCACGAAGTTGCTGCCGATGAAGCCGCAGCCGCCCGTGACGATGATGTTCTTGGGTTCAAAGGTCTCAGACATGAGGGGTTCCTCCTAGTACTCGCGCGGGCTGTTGACGATCTCGCCGGCGGCGACCTTCTTGAGGTGCTGGCCGTAGACCGACTTGCCGTAGGCCTTGGCCGCCTCCTCCAGCTCGGCGGTCGTGATCCAGCCGTTCTCCCAGGCGATCTCCTCGGGGACCGAGACCGGCAGGTCCTGGGAGTGCTCCACGGCGCGGACGAACTCCGCGGCCTCGTGCAGGCTCT
>CATYZI010000055.1 GCA_958415625.1 uncultured Collinsella sp.
GCTGCGGGAACGGCCTATTAGCTCAATGTGTTCGGCTGAGATCGGAAATCAACCCAGAAAATGAGCGCTTATGTTTGGGCTGTGGGGCCGCGTGCGCCTGGGCTACAATGAATCTCGCTTGTAGGCGACTGACAGGAGGGTCAATGAGCAAGGCTGATCAACAGTTTGTAACCATGTGCCGCGATATCTTGGACCATGGCACCACCACCGAGGGCCAAAAGGTCCGCCCAGTGTGGGAGGATGGCACCCCTGCCTATACCATTAAAAACTTTGGCGTCACGGCGCGCTACGACCTGCGCGAGGAGTTCCCCGCGCTTACGCTGCGTCGTACGGCGCTCAAGTCTGCCATGGACGAGATCCTGTGGATCTATCAAAAGAAGTCCAATAACGTACATGACCTCAACAGCCATATTTGGGATGAGTGGGCCGACGAGACCGGCTCTATCGGCAAGGCCTACGGGTACCAAATTGGCCAGAAAAGCCATTATGCCGAGGGCGATTTCGACCAGATGGACCGCGTGCTGTACGACCTTAAGCATACGCCGTACAGCCGCCGCATCATGACCAACACGTACGTGTTCAGCGACCTTTCCGAGATGCACCTGTATCCGTGCGCCTACAGCGTGACCTATAACGTCACGCAGCGCCCGCAGGACGATAAGCCCACGCTCAACATGATTCTCAACCAGCGCAGTCAGGACATTTTGGCCGCGAACAACTGGAATGTGTGCCAGTACGCCATCTTGTTGATGATGGTCGCACAGTCGGTCGATATGATTCCCGGTGAGCTGCTGCATGTGATTGCCGATGCCCACATTTACGACCGTCACGTCGATATCGTCCGCGAACTTATCGAGCGTCCGCAGTTTGCGGCGCCCAAGGTAACGCTGAACCCCGACGTGCACGATTTCTATGCGTTTACGACCGATGACCTGATCGTGGAGGGCTACGAGCACGGTCCACAGGTCAAGAACATTCCCATCGCGGTGTAGGTGGTGGGCATGACGTGTAAGCTTTCTGCCATCGTCGCTGTGTGTGAAGACTGGGGCATTGGCTGCGAGGGCGATATGGTTGTGTCCAATCGCGCCGACATGCGCCATTTTGTGGCGTGCACCAAAGGTTGCCCCGTTATTATGGGGCGCAAGAACCTGCTGAGTTTTCCCGGCGGGCGTCCGCTCAAGAACCGCCGCAATATCGTGCTCACGCGCGACGAGGAGTTTGCACCCGAGGGCGTCGACGTGGTGCATAGCATCGACGAGGCGCTCGCCGCGGTTGCCGACGAGCCCATTGCGTGGGTTATCGGTGGCGGCGAAGTGTATCGGCAGTTTTTGCCGTATTGCGTCGAGGCCGAGGTCACGCATAACCATTGCGTCCATGTTGTGGATACGTACTTTCCCGATTTGGAAGCCGATCCTGCGTGGAAGATTGCGCAGCGTAGCGGGGTCGCGACGATTGCCGCCGGTGAGGGTGACGAGGGCGTCGATTATGAGTTCGTGACGTATCGTCGCGTTGAGGCGTAAATCGTCTGGTGTGAACGGTATCATCGGGTTGATTGAATGCATGGGGCGGCGCCTGGCGTCGCCTCGTTTGGTATAGATGTGCTGTAAAGAAGGGTGCTGGCTGGCTGCTATGACTGATGCCGTTGAGGTTCTGCGAATTGATTCGCTCGAGGACGAGCGGCTCGATGCCTACGTGCGACTGACCGAGCGCGAGCTGCGCTGCGTGTTGGAGCCGCAAAAGGGCATCTTTATCGCCGAGAGTGCCAAGGTTATTGAGCGCGCGGTGCGTGCCGGATACCAGCCGGTGAGCTTTCTTTTGGGCGAACGCTGGCTCGATCAGATGATGCCGCTGTTTGAACGCCTGGTTGTGCGCGAGGGCGCGGGTCCGGTTCCTGTGTTCGTGGCTTCCATGGAGCTCATGAAGCAGTTGACGGGTTTTAACGTGACGCGCGGTGCGCTGGCGGCGTTCCGTCGCCCGCGACAGATTCCGGTCGATGAGTTTCTCGACGGCGTCGTCGAGGCGGCGGGGGAGCGCCCGGTGCGCGTATGCGTGCTCGAGGGCATTGTCGACCATACCAATGTGGGCGCGATTTTCCGTTCGGCGGCCGCATTGAACGTTGACGGTATTTTGGTCAGCCCTACGTGTTGCGATCCGCTGTATCGTCGCTCGGCTCGTGTGAGCATGGGCACGGTGTTTCAGGTGCCGTGGACGCGTATTGGCAGCGAGGCGCGCGTATGGCCGCACGATGGCCTGGCTGCGCTGCACAATGCCGGGTTCTCCTGTGCCGCTATGGCGCTGACGGACGACTCCGTTTCGTTGGACGATTCTGCGCTGCAGGAGATTGACCGCCTCGCGATCTTTATGGGCACCGAGGGTGCTGGCTTGGGCGTCAAGACCATCGCGGGCTGCGACCGCGCCGTGCGCATTCCGATGGCGCACGGGGTCGATTCGCTCAACGTGGCCGCGGCGAGTGCCGTCGCCTTTTGGCAGCTGTGCCCGCACATGAGCAATGAGTACCACTATCAGCCGGGTTTGTATCACTAGGCAGATAGTTCGCACCGGGCTCTGACTCGGGGTGTTTCGGTCGACGCCGGTCGGTGCTAAGCTGCTATTGACTTCGGTCTTAAATTGCTATTTTGTCGGTCGACGTACGCTGGTGGGGAGGGCGTGTGGCTAAGAAATCTACGGCTATTGATGTGACGCAGGGTGTCATTTGGCAGCAGCTGCTTTCGCTGTGCGTCCCTATCTTCTTTAGCTCGTTTTTTCAGCAGGCTTACACGCTTATCGGTACGTATATCGTCGGTCAGTTTGGCGGTAAGCTCGCGCTGGGTGGCATTCAGGCCACGATGGTGCTTACGGAGCTCTGCATTGGTTTTTGCGTCGGTGTGGGTGCCGGCTGTGCGGTCATTACGGGCCAGTTTTTTGGTCAGCACGATGACGAGCGCCTGAGCCGATCGGTCCATACGGCCATGACGCTCGCGCTGGTGGGCGGTATCGTTTTCTCGATTCTTGGCATAGTGTTCGTTGAGCCCATGCTGGTGCTGATGAACACGCCGCATGAACTATTGGCCGAGGGCGTGGCCTATGCCCGTTGCTATTTTGCCGCCATGGTTGCGGCGCTGCTGCTCAATATGGGAACGGCATTGCTGCGCGCCGTGGGCGACACGCGCGGGCCTGCTGTGATCATCGCTTCCGGCTGCCTTGTTAATGCGGTGCTGGATGTCATCTTCGTTGCCGTGCTTCATATGGAGGCTCTGGGCTGTGGCATCGCGGTGGCGCTGACCATTTGCTCCAACGCCACGATGATCGTGATTCGTATGATGCACGCACCGGGTGCGTGGCGGCTTTCACTGTCCAAACTCGGCATTGATCCTGGCATTTGTAAGAGTATGATCTCATGTGGTCTGCCGCTTGGCTTTCAGTCTGCTGCGTATTCGATTTCCAACGTTTTGATTCAGGTGTCGGTCAACTCGTTTGGCGCCGATGTCACCACGGCGTGGGGTCTTTCGGGCCGCCTGGATGGCATTGTCTGGATGGTTACCGAGGCGCTCGGCGTGTCGATCACTACGTTCTCGGCGCAGAACTTTGGCGCGCGCAATTACGAGCGCATGCGCAAGGGCTACCATACGTCGCTTATACTGTCGTTTATGCTCATTGGTGGCTTGTCTGCCGTGCTGCTGGTGTTCTCGGGTCCGCTGTCTCGTCTGTTTGTCGACGATGCTTCGATCTCGGCGTACACCACGACGATTCTTCATTTTATCGCGCCGTTCTACGCGATCTTCTCGATTATCGAAAACGCGTCGGGCTCCATTCGCGGCGCCGGCGTGAGCTTACAGCCCATGCTGCTCACGATTTTTGGCACCGTCGTGCTCAGGGTGATCTGGGTGTTTGCGATTATGCCGTTCGATCCGTCGCTCGAACACCTGCTGCTGGTTTACCCCGTAACCTGGCTCATCACGGCCACAATGTTCACCATCTACCACCACAGCGGCAACTGGCTCGGCCGCGCCACCGCCTAGCCATTGGGGACGTCCCCAATGGCTAGTATTCGATTCCTTTGCGGGCTAGGAGGCCTTCGTCGAAGTAGTGTTTGACGGGGCGCATTTCGGTTACTAGGTCGGCAAGGTCGGCGAGGGGCAGCAGGCCGCGGCCGGTGAGCACGAGTTCCGTGGTGGTCGGTTTCATCGCGATCAACGCTTCGACATCTTCGCGTGTCACAAAGCCCCGTCGCATGGCTTCTCCCAGTTCATCCAAGATCAGCACGTCTACCTGGCTAATCTGTTCGCGCGCAAGCTCCATGATCTGTGCGGCGCAAGCCTCGGGCGTGTCGCGATCGGCCTGCACAATACGCAGCCCCAGGCGCGGCGCGGCATCGTGTTCGGCGCAGTGCAGCTTCTTCGCAAATTGCAGCATAAGTACGTTGAGCCCATAACCTGTGGCGCGCAAAGCCAGCCCCAAGGCGGCCGTGGTTTTGCCCTTGCCGTCGCCCGTATAGATCTGAACCTTGCCGACTTCCAGTGATGCCATCTCTGTCCTTTCGTGCTCGGCGTCGGTTTATCGCCGTCCCGGTTGGGTATTCTAGATAGCATTATCAACCCCAGTAGATGGAGTTCAAGCAGATGGAGATGGATGACAATAAACGTAGACGGAATATGATCCTCTACGTGCTCATCGCCTTCGTCGTCTACCTCGTGCTCTCGACCGTTCTGTTCCCCAACATCGGTCACACGCAGCAGATTACGAAGACCGATTATTCGACGTTTGTCAAAGCGCTCGATAAGAAGAGCGTCGACAAGGTCGAGTACAACACGGACGATTACACGATTTATTACACCAAGAAGGGCGAGGACGAGAACATCGCCTACAAGACGACCGGCGTGCCGAATGACGCGGGCTTTACCGATCGCGTGCTTGAATCTGGCGCCTCGCTTGAGTCGGTCGTTCCCGATAAGAACTCGGGTCTGATGACCTACTACCTGCTCACCCTCATCCTTCCCATGGCGATTTTCTTCCTGATCGGCTGGTGGCTCAACCGCCGCATGAAGAAGGCTATGGGCGACGACGGCCCGTCGATGAACTTTGGCGGCGGCGGTTTTGGTGGCGGCGGGCTGGGTAAGTCCGGCGCGCGCGTGATCGCCTCCAAGGACGTGGGCGTGACCTTTAAGGACGTCGCCGGCCAGGAAGAGGCCAAGGAGTCTCTCAAGGAGGTCGTCGACTTTCTGGAGAAGCCGCAGCGCTACGAGGAAATCGGCGCCAAGCTGCCGCGAGGTGCCCTCCTTGTCGGCCCTCCGGGTACCGGTAAAACCCTGCTTGCCAAGGCTGTTGCCGGCGAGGCGGGCGTTCCGTTCTTTAGCATTTCGGGTTCTGAGTTCGTGGAGATGTTCGTCGGACGCGGCGCCGCCAAGGTTCGCGACCTGTTTAAGCAGGCCAAGGAAAAGGCCCCGTGCATCGTCTTTATCGATGAGATCGATACCATCGGCAAGAAGCGCGATGGTGGCGGCTTTAGTGGCAACGACGAGCGCGAGCAGACGCTCAACCAGCTGCTGACCGAGATGGACGGCTTTGATAACCATAAGGGTATTGTCGTTCTCGCTGCTACCAACCGACCCGACAGCCTCGATCCCGCCCTGTTGCGCCCCGGTCGTTTTGACCGCCGCATCCCCGTTGAGCTGCCCGACCTGACCGGCCGTAAGAATATTCTTGAGCTGCATGCCAAGAGCGTGAAGACGCAGCCGCCGATCGATCTGACCGCGATCGCCCGCGCAACGCCCGGCGCCTCGGGTGCCGATCTGGCCAACATCATCAACGAGGGCGCCCTGCGCGCCGTTCGCGAGGGTCGCAAGCGTGCAACCCAGGATGACTTTGAGGAGTCGGTGGAGGTCGTCATCGCCGGCCAGCAGCGTAAGTCCACGGTTCTGTCCGACCACGAGAAACAGGTCGTGTCCTATCACGAGATCGGCCATGCCATCGTTGCCGCCCGCCAGAAGGGTTCTGCGCCGGTTACGAAGATCACCATCGTGCCGCGTACGAGCGGTGCTCTGGGCTACACCATGCAGGTCGAGGAGGACGAGCGCTTCTTGACCACGCGCCAGGAGGTGCTCGACAAGCTCGCCGTCTACTGCGGCGGACGTGCTGCCGAGGAGCTCATCTTTGGCGAGATGACGACTGGCGCGGCCAATGATATCGAGCAGGCCACCAAGCTCGCCCGCAACATGGTGACGCGCTTTGGTATGTCGGAAGAGTTTGGCATGATGGCGCTCGGTACCGTTCAGAATGCCTACCTCAACCAGGACACGTCGCTCACCTGCGCCCCCGGTACGGCCGAGCGCGTCGACGCGATCGTCGCCAAGCTGATCGAGGACGCGCATGACCGCGCCCTGCAGATCCTCAAGGAGAACAAGTTTAAGCTCCATGAGCTGGCTCGTTATCTGTACAAGAAGGAGACGATCACGGGCGAGGAGTTCATGAATCTCCTCACGCGCGAGAATCCGCTGATGCCAAAGCAGCAGTAAGGCTGGTTGCACAACGTCGAACGCCCCATTTGAGTGTCCAGCTCAAATGGGGCGTTTTGTTTGGGAGGGATATGTATGAAGATCGTGGTGAGTGCCTGCTTGATGGGAGAGAGCTGCAAATATAACGGGCTCGACAATTACCATCGCGCGTTGGTCGAGGCCTGCGAGCGAACGGGGACCGAGGTTCTCTTGGTGTGCCCCGAGGTTTTTGGTGGCTTGCCCACACCGCGCAAGCCGTCCGAGATTGTGAACGGCGAAGTCCGTACCTGCGAGGGCACCTTAGTCGATCGCGAGTTTCGCCAGGGTGCTCAGCGCGCGCTCGATATGTGCGAGCAGGCGGGCGGGCCGTCCCAGATCGCTGCGTGTGTCTTGCAGGACCGCAGCCCTTCGTGTGGTGTAGGCCGTATCTACGACGGAACCTTTAGCGGTACGCTCACCGCGGGCAACGGTGTTTTTGTCGATCTGCTGCTGCGTCACGGGTACCGTGTGATTCCGACTAGCGAGTTCGATCCCAGCATGCTGGAAGATTGTCCATAGCACTCGAACCCAACACTTCCTCACGGGTGACCGTTTTGGCATCATCCGTGAAGTTGATATTGAGTACGACCCGGTCATCAAAGACGTAGACCGAGTTGACAGGCGCCGTACCCAGGCAGCCCCTCCCCGCGGCCCTCGCGCAGGAACGCGCACACGGCCTTCCCGTCTCTTGCGCCCCTCCCGGAACTGCCCACATCAGTGTAGCCAATCCAGTCCGCCAAGGGCTGCAGCCCGGACAACGCGGCGATGGAGGGCTTCTTCGGCCTGCTCAAGAAGGAGTTCTGGCACGGCAGGGATTGGTCGGACTGGACCCCCGCCCGCTTCATCGAGGAGCTCGGGGGCTGGATCGGTCGATACAATACGGAGAGGCGCAGCGATGCGCTCGGTGGCCGCACGCCGGCCGAGTTCCGCTCCGCGCTGGGAAGGGCCGCGTAACGGTCCAAGAAATCGTCCGCAGTCCCCATTCTTGCCCTTTTGGGACAGCTTCTTGTTGGGGCGTGCCTGCCCCAAACCCTGCTAGGAACGAGTACAGCAAACTGGAATTATCAAATTAGTCTTTGCAAATTACCTTTGAACCTTCACCATCAATTACAATTCCCTGACGGTTGTTAATTGGGCATA
>CATYZI010000056.1 GCA_958415625.1 uncultured Collinsella sp.
GCCCTCAGGGTATCGGGTTCCCACATTCATCCGTACATGTACGGATGAATGTGGGAAGTGTTCGGATGAAGTTGATAATCAAGGCGGTACAGCAGTACCACATCCCAGGCGAGCATGACGCCGTAGCCTAGGGCGATTGACGCCAACAGGCCCTCGACCGGCGGCAGTCCCAGCGCCAGCGCTGCCAGGGCGCACAGGCACGCCACGCCAATGGCAGCCGCAAAGCTGCACAGGATGCCGCGGTAGTCCTTGATGGCCGTGAGGTAGCTCATGCCGTTCCAGTTGACGATCATAATGTTGAACAGCCACAGGCACAGCAGCCCCTGCAGCAGCGTGGCGCCCGAGAACAGCAGAAAGACACCGTAGAGCACCGTGCCCGCAACGAGCATGATGGCGTTGGAGCCCCAAAACGAAGGCAAGATCTCATCCTCGCGCTCGGCAAAGAGCATGTCGGCCAAAAAGCGCGTGACCGGCATGGAGAAAAAGCTCGTAAGCGTGAGCGACGCCAGCAGCGTATAGGTCACCATGCACACCAGCAGGTCCTGGTTGGCGCGCCCCACGCCCCACAGACCGCACAGCACCAAGATACCCACCTGGAGCAGCACACCCAGCAGCATGGGGCCCGTGCACACAATGCCGGCGTAGCCATAGGCGCGCATCGTGGCAAACAGACCCTTGCGCCTAAACAGGCGCTTGAGCTCAAAACCGATTCCGGCCACCGGCTACTCCCCCTCTCTGGGCAGGTCAAACGCACGCGCCGTCTCGTCGTACAGCGCGCGATAGTTGGCGAGCATCTGCTCGTGCAAAAAGTACGTGGCAACGCGACGCTGGCCGCGCTCCCCCATCTCAATGCGGCGGGCGCGGCTCGCGCACATGCGTTCCATGGCATCGGCCAAGCCCTTGCGATACATAGGCGGCGTCACAAAACCCGCCACGCCAAAGTCGTCGCCCGGGGCGCCTTCGAGAAGCTCGCGACAGCAGCCCACCTCGGTCGTCACGCAGGGACGGCGCGCTGCAAGCGACTCCAGCACGCTGAGCGGCTGGCCCTCGGAGATACTCGTCAAAATGGTAAAGTCAAGCTTTTCCATGTACTCGACCACGTTGACGCGGCCGGTAAAGATCAGGTCGCGCACGCCCAGGGTTTCGACCAGCGCGTGGCACTCGGCGCCGTACTCCTCGTCGTCCACGCCGCCCATGATGTGTAGGCGCACTTTGGGCAGGCGCTCATGCAGCTCAAAGAACGCATAGATCATGGTCTTAACGTCCTTGATGGGCGCCAGGCGCACCACCGCGCCAATGTCCACCCAGCCGTCATCGGGCTTTAAGGGAATGTCCTTAAAGCGGTCGAACTGGATGCCGTTGGGGATGACCAGACATTTGTCCGCATCGCAGCCCATATCGATCTGCGTCTTACGAGCGTTATGGAACAAACTGGTCACGCGGAAGGCGCGACGGTAGATCTCCTCCGAAAGCAGGTAGAAAAAACGAATCCAGCGGTCCTTAAACGACGGCACCACCCAGTCGGCGCGAATGATCTCTTCCTCGCGCTCGCGCGTGTAGATGCCATGCTCGGTCAGCAGCACCGGCGCATGGTGAACGCTTGAGCCCAAGCAAGCGAGCAGACCGCCGTAGCCGGTCGAAATGGCGTGATACACGTCGGCAACCGGAACCTCGCTGCCCAGCAGATAGAGCACGGGCAGCAACATCGAACGCATGGTGTGGAAGGCGTCGGCGAAAGGCGTATACGGGTACTCGGCCAGGCACACGTCGCGGAAGATGTCCATAAACGTGCGGCTCTGCAAAAATGAGAGCGGATGCACGTGGCGGCGCTGGAAAATGTCGAACAGCACGTCCCAGTCCGGATTGGAGAGCGAAACCAAACGGCGCAACGCCTCGCGCTCGCGGTCATCGAAGTCGACTTCTTGCTGCTCGCCCGAAAGCCGCAGGGCATCGTCCAGGAAAACCTCGTGCACCTCGACGACGTTGCCGGGCAGCTCGTAGACAAACTTGCCGCGGTCTTCGGCGTGAGCGCCAATCACCCACAGCACAAACTCGTGCTCGGGCATCGCCGTGATGTAGCCGTGCATCCAGGTGGAAACGCCGCCGTGCACATAGGGGTAGCAACCCTCGAGCACCAAGCAGATTCTCATTTGTCGCCACCCTCCTTGCGCGCAATGGTCACGGTCTTGTCCGTGGCCTTGACCAGGTACAGGTCGCCCGTCAGATGCGTAATCTCGCCACCCGTGACTGCACCAGGCTCGCCGTTGTTGGCGCGGAACATGAGCCACGCCTCGTCGTGGAAATTGCCCAGGCTGATCGTCCAGGCATCCGCGCCCGTGTCCACGCCCACCGTCACGGACGAAAAACGCTGGATGGCGCCCGAGCATTCCGAACCGGTCTGGCGCCGCAGGTCGGGCGCGGATTTGGTAAGCCACTCCAGGTAGTCGACCAGGCCGCCCTTGTAGACTTCCCAGCCCTCCTTGGCTCCGCGATCGGGGTCCAAAAGGTCGTCCGGGTGCATAAAGTGCGTGCTCACGTAGTGCATGTTGAGCTCGGACGCGGCTGCCAGGCGCATATAGGAATCGTCGACCATGCCGCCCGAAACAATACGCGGCTGCTCCACAATGCCATCGCTCGCCACGCCAAACTCCTGCACGTACGGCAGGTCGGTGCCGTCCTCAAAATACGTACTGGCAATAGTCTTAATGCGCGGAACGTCGGTGCCGATGAGCTTGCGCGCTCGAGCCGAAAGGATATTCGACGGTGGCACGTAAACCGAGCCGTGCGCGTTGGGCAGCACCTCGTCCTGGAAGGCTATAAGCTCGTTGAGCGATGCGACGAGCGTCTCCTTGTTCTTCCACGTCTTGTAGTCGTACAGCGTGCCATAGTCGGTGTCCCAGAGTGCCAGAGGCTGATGGTTGTAGCCGTGAAAGCCCAGCTCTCCGCCCATCTGCAGCAGCATGCCGCCAAAGTAGCGGAACTGCGTGGTGTCGGCCTGTCGCGCGGGATCGGTCTGGTTGACCGCGTCCTCGTAGTTCTCGATCATCGCGCCTGTGTAGCGAATGTCGTACTTCTGCGCGAGCTTTTGCAGATCGGGCCACCAAACCTTGGTATAAAAATCGGCAATGGAAAGGCCATAGTCGCGCTTGATGTAGGTACCGTCGCCCGATGGCACGGGACTGGGAAAGTCGTCCAGATAGAAGACGGCGCTGTTGATGACGGGGTAGGCCGTGGCATCGCCCAGCAGGCTGATCGCCGCGGCGTAAAAACCGCGCATAACCTTGTCATAGATACCGATATTGCACACCACGGTGCGACCGCTACCGCAGTCATTTGACCAAATGAGCGGGGCGCCCGCATCGCAGGTCTTAGCCCACACACGAGCCGTCTCGCGCAGCGAAACCGAAAGCGACGAATCAAAGGGGTCCGAGAGCTCGTAGCGCTCTCCCCCGCCCAGCATAAAGTCCTCGCTCGGCACAATGCTTTCGGCTTTTACATAGTCATATCCGGCCGATTCAATGCCAAGCTTGGGAGCAATCACTTGCAGATAGCCCGAGTTATCCGGAGGCATGGCGAGCATAAGCGAACCGCCGGCACTCACCCAACTCATAATATCGCTCAGGTGCGTACCGAGCCCATCGAGCGACGGCATGAGCAAAATCACGCGATCGTAGGAGGTCAGCGAGGGAATGGCATCCGCGCCGTCCAGGGCAAGATCCACGTCGCGGTGCGCGATCTTCATGTCGAGCAGAATCTGGTCGAACTGCTCCTTTACGTCCTCGACGCCAGCTTGATCGGAATCGGTAATGACCAGGCACGTGGGCTTTTGGCCAAATATTGCCGAGGAAGCCGGCACCGCATCGTTGGCGGCAAGCATCCCCAGCTTATGCTGGCCCGCACTGTACTGTACGCCGGCGCGCTCCACCAGCAGCACGGCCGCCATGGCAATAAAGACCGCCCACACCACAAGCAGCCCCATCCAGCGAAAATGGCCCGCACGGTCGCGGATATGCTGTACCACGCTCATCGGGCCTCCTCTCCGTTGCGCCAAAAAGCCAGTTCCTCGCGGTTGGCGGCGCTCAAGTACACATGCTGTTTGTCAATCGCATCAATCACACGGTGGACCTCGTCACCGTCGCGGCGCATCACGGCCAGGCGCAGGCAAAGCATCCAAACCTCCTGCTCCTCGGGCACGTCGAGCACCAGCTGGTCGATCACGGCCTGCGCCTCGTCGATCTGTCCGACATCGGCCAGCGCCGTCGCGTATCGAATGCGCAGCTCAAGGGCGTCCTCGCGCTCGCAGCGACGCGCAAGAAGGCGCGCGTACTGTTGGCGCTGAATCTGAGCCACGCGCCCCTCGGCCAAGCCCGAGCCCAAGTATTCACCAAGAAAATCGCAGTATTCGTTGAGGTTTTGCGCGCTCGGGTCCGTCTTAAAGGCACGCTCCAGCTGCTGCAGTTTAAGGTCGGACTCCTTGGAGATCTGCGCCACCGCCGTCGCGGCATAGTGAGCCACCTCAACGTCGTCGTTAAGCTTAGCCGCCTGCAGCTGCGCCAGGTACGCGTCGGGCTCCTCGGTGAGCATGGAGAGCATTAGGCGGCGCCGTTCTGCCGGGTCGTTGACGATGAGCGCCTCCTCGAGCGGCACTACGCCTGCATCGGCATCACGTTCGTGCACTAGGATGCTGCGATGCAGGTCGTCGTTGAAGCGCAGCGACTCCAGCGCAGACTCTTTCAGCCCCTCGCCAAACACCGCGCCGCGGACCGATAGCAGAACCACCAGCAACGGGCCCCACAGCGGCACCAGCACTATCACAGCCAGCATGTGCCCGCGCACCGGCAGCAGGCCCAACTTCATAAGCGTCCACAGCACCAGACAAACCAGAGCATGAATCAGCAACAAGACGGCGGCAACGACAAGCGAGATCAAGCGGCACCCCCCTCACCGTCACCGGTGTAAGCGATGTGCTGCAGTAGCGCCACGATGTCCTCGCCGTCGACGGGCTCCACCGCAATCTGCTTTGCGCTCAGGCGCTCGCGGATAATGGGCAGATCGCACGCCTTTGCCTGGCGCATAAGCAGGTAAAGCACGTCACCATCGACCAGGCCCGCCGCATCGCTCTCGCGGATTGCCGACCCAATTGCGCCCAACAGCTCGCCGACAGGCTCCATGCCCGGTACCACGCGCAGGAGCAAAAAGCTGCCCATCTTGCCATCTGCCAGCGCCTGCTCGGCCGCGAGCTCTTGGCCAAAGGCAGCTTGCTTGAGCACGCAAGTGCCGTCAACGCAGCGTTTATCCTGTGCCACCGCCTCGTAGTCAAAGGCACGGCCCAGCGCGCTTTCGACCAGGCCGCACAAGATGCGGAACAAGTTTTGATAATAGAGGGTCATTTGGTTTTCGGCCGCGCGACGTACAAAGATCAACACGGCGGGTGCCCCGTCGCGCTCGATCGTGTATCCAAACATGGGAAGCCCCGGCGTCAGCTCGCGGTTCACCCACAGATTCGAACGACCCCCGTCGCCCAAAAGAGGTGCAAGCTGCTCAAGCGTGAGCGAGCGTGCGGCATCTTCGGCAATCGCGGGACTTGCTGCCACCAGGCGTGCAAATGCTCCGCCCGAAACATGGTAGATCGCCACCGAATCGTTCTCGAGGATCTCGCCCAGAAGCTCGCAGCACTTGCGATAGATGTCGCGTGGGTTGAACACGTCGAGCTCCTGCGTCACGGCAAAGATCTTGCCAAAGCTGTCGTGGCGACCCACGATCTGGCGCCTGTACGCGCGCTTGTCCTCGATTGCGTCGTGGTAGAGCTGCGTAAGGAACGTATTGCGGTTGCGCACGAGCTCGTTTTGATCGCGCTCCGCCCTAATGGCTTCGCTGTTGCGCAGCTGCACATAGCCGCACACGGCACCCACAACAAAGTACGCAATAAACGGCAGCCAGTTGGACGGCTCGTAGAACAGGCCCTGGAAGGTATAGCCGTACTGAGTAAAGTAGCTCGCGGCCAAACCCACCGACGCCAGCAGCGCCGCAACCAGACCAAAGTCCAAGCCATACAGCGTGCCGATCAGCACCACGTAGAGCAGGCGATAATCGAGCACGTTGAGCTGGGCCGATTGGGAGAACAAGCGCTCCAGCACTTCAAAGAACACCCAGGCGGCTGCCGTCTCCAGGCATTTGACAGGCAGCGTGCGCATTTGAATGCGGTCGATGGCCGCACGCAAGGGGTTGACCTTCTTTGCACGACCAGCATCCCAGCGAGCCTGAATGGTCGAGAGGTCGCGCAGCAAGTCGTAGCGCTGAAACCAGCCATAGCGCACGCGAGCGACGTCGCTGGCGGGCAGGGCGTAGCCGGCAGAATCGCCATAGGCAACTGAGAGCCCTGGAAACAGCGCCTGAAGGGCCTCGCCCACCTCACCCACCGTGTGATGGAAGGTATCGGCTACGTCGAGCGTCTCAAAGTTGCCATCCCAGCTGTCGAAGATACGGCGTACCAGCACCGAAAGCTCCTCGGCACACAGCAGAGGAAACGCCGCATCCTGCGCGCCCTGCAGAGCGGCTGATCCGGTTGAGCACGCGTCGAACATCGGCACCAAAAACGGGTCCTCCAGCGCGGCAGACGCGGTATACAGGAACGGCACGCGCAGGATCTTGGTCTGAACGCCCTCGCGAGCAGCGTAGTAGCGGCACAGGTCGTTGGCTGCGTGCGCGATAATGCCCTTGCCCGTTCGCCCCGCGGCATCGGCGGCACCCTCGGCACCCGCGGGCCCCGCTACATACAGTAGTTGGACCCGGCGACCCGCGCACGTACGAAAGACCGAGCGCAGTAGCTCGATATCGCCCACGGTATCGGTATGCGGGGTAAGGTAATTAGACAGGTAGACCACGCGGTCGAACTCGTAGGCCTGCTCCAAGTGCTGAAGCAGCTCTTTCCACGAGGCATGGGGCGACGACTCATCGCGGCGCGCTTCTGCGGCAGCGACGACCTTAACGTGGTCCCCGGGGAACGCCTTGGCGCAAAAGTCATCGTCAACATATGCGGTGTTGCCAACAACCAGCACCTCCATAGCGTACTCCTCCCCTAAAATCCACTTCTGTCATAGTCAAACATGCGTATTTTACGCTGTCAACGCGAGTTGGAACGCCTTTAAGGCTGTTTTAAGAACTTTTTTAGAGGATGTGGGGACATCGAGAGTGCTAAATGAGCACCCAATCCAGAAGTATGCGGCAAATTCTTGACATGCCGACCACGCCGCATTGCGACAACGCTTCTACCTGCGGCTTCTGTTCATGAAAAGGGCGGTGTGCTCGAAGGTTCCGAAATTAGCCGCATACTTCCGGTGAATGATTCCGGAAGTGCGATGAAAATCCGAGATCTGTCGACCAGGCCCCGGTTTCGAGGGATCGCGTCGAAAATGTTGGTGTAAGGGTGGCTCCCTAGCGTCCGTTTAACGAAG
>CATYZI010000057.1 GCA_958415625.1 uncultured Collinsella sp.
TTGTGGTACAGTACTGGAGTTTGAATTGTTCTATTAAGGAGCTTATCTATGGGTCCGTTCCAGATTCTTCTGTTTGTCGTTTGGGCTGTCTCTGCCGTGGCGCTGACGATTCTCGTCCTGATGCACTCCGGTAAGGGTACCGGCGTTTCGGATATGATCGCTAGTTCGCTGTATAACTCCAGCTCTGCAACGGGCGTCATGGAGCAGAACCTCGATCGCCTGACCGTCATCATGGCTGTCGTGTTTGCCGTGTGCGTCGTGCTGTGCATGTTCTTCTTCCCGCAGGGCATCGTCGGCTACTAAGCATCGGCGTATATGCGTTTGTAAAGGGTCCCGCATGTGCGGGGCCCTTTTTGTTTACAGACTTGTAACAGAGTCAAAATATCCCCACATACTTCGCCCAACTAAAGAAATTCTCGACCGTTAACCGGAATTAGCCCCAAATCGTGAATAAAATGCGCTACTGTATTGCAAAACGTTGGCCTGTTGTGCATAACCAGCCATAGCAGCGGGCGGCGTTTTGATGGTTCGGATCGGATTGTCTCGACATATGTCCGACTGAACATTTCTTTGTCCTATCTCATAAGGAGGATGGCATGGCTGATTCTATGTTCCACCAGCCCGTTATGGGTCGTCGCGCCTTTGTCGGCGGTACCCTTGCTGCGAGCTCCATGGCTTTTCTTGCCGCATGCGGCAAGAAGGGCGGCGACGCTTCCGGTTCTGAGTCCGGTTCGACGCTGAACTTCTACATCAACAACCCGGTCTGCATCGACCCCTACAACGTCCAGGAAGATCAGGGTACTCAGGTCAACTACCAGCTGTTTGACGCTCTGACCTCCTATGACGCCGAGAAGGGCAAGATCGTCCCGCTGGCTTGCGAGTCCTTCGAGGCCAACGACGATGCCACCGAGTTCACCTTCAAGATCAAGAAGGCCAAGTTCCACAACGGTGACGACGTTACCTCCAAGTCCTTCAAGCTCGCTTGGGAGCGTCTGGTCAACACCAAGTCGGCCATCGCTACCGAGTACGGCCCTTCCGAGGTCTCCTATCACCTTTCCATGGTCGAGGGCTATGACGATCTACTTGCCGGTAACGCTACCGAGCTCAGCGGTGTTACCTGCCCCGACGATGAGACCCTCGTCGTCAAGCTGTCTTCCGCTTACGCCGACTTCCCCTTCGTCGCCTCTCACCCGGCTCTGTCCCCGGTTCCCGAGTGCGCCGAGGCCGATGTCAAGAGCTTCTACCTTGCCCCGATCGGTAACGGCCCCTTCATGATGGACGGCAAGTGGGAGGATGGTCAGGAGATCAACCTCAAGAAGTTCGACGATTACTATGGCGACAAGGCCAAGATCGATGGCATCCACTTCCAGGTCATCAAGGACATGGAGACCGCCTACAAGGAGTTCCAGGCCGGTAACCTTGACATCTGCGATGTTCCCGTTGCTCAGATCGACGCTGCCAAGAAGGATCGCGGCGTGTCCAAGGACGGCTACACCATGGGTGACGGCGAGCGCATGCTGCTTGGCGCCGAGCCTTCCACCTACTACCTGACCTGCAACAACACGGCCGAGCCGTTCAACAACGCCGACCTGCGTAGGGGTATCTCCCTGGCCATCAACCGTGAGGCCATCTGCAAGACCATCTTCAAGGGTACCCGTACCCCCGCCGACGGCATTGTTCCTCCGGGCATCGATGGCTACAAGGAGGGCGCATGGGAGTTCTGCGCCTACGACGTCGACAAGGCTAACGAGTACCTCGACAAGGTTGCTCCCGCTGGCGCTAACGGCGATCGTGGCATTAACGTGACCCTTTCCTACAACCAGGACGGTGGCCACAAGGAGATCATGGAGTCCATCATCGGCGACCTCGCCAAGGTTGGCGTTACCGCTGTCTCCGATACCCCCGAGTGGTCTGCCCTGCTCGAGCAGTACCAGAACTTCAACTATCAGTTCGGTCGTCTGGGCTGGATTGCCGACTACCCGATCATGGACAACTTCCTGTATCCGCTGTTCCACTCCGACTCCCTCGGTGGCGACAACCGCTCCGGTTACAACAACCCCGAGTTCGACGCCAAGGTCGACGAGGCTCGTACCACGGTTGACGACGAAGAGCGCGTCGCTAAGATGCAGGAGGCCGACGCAATGGTCGCTGCCGACTGCCCGGTCATCCCGGTGATGTTCTACACGCACACCATCGCCGGCTCCGATCGCATCAAGCACCTCTATGTCGATCCGCAGAAGCACGCCGAGCTGGGTACCGCTGAACTCGCCTAAGAGTTTGCAGCTTCCGTGAGGGTCAAGTATTTACGTAGACCTCATGGGAAACATACAGTTCCCCCTAACCTGGGGTAAACTGGCTGATGGTAATTTTGGGATGCCGGTCTGGCGATCGGCATCCCATTTAGGTTAATCCCTAGATAGGGGAGTGGTATGGGTAAGTACATCGTTAAACGTGTGCTTCAGTTCATCCCGGTGTTTTTGGGCGTTACGCTGATTCTGTTCGCCCTCCAGAATATCGTGCCGGGAGATCCGATCAAGCTGATCGGTGGAGACAAGGCTCTGTCCCCCGAGGTAGAGCTTCAGCTTCGCGTGCGCTATCACCTGGTCCAGACGGACGAGGACGGCAACGCGATCCTTGACGAGAACGGCGATCCCGTTCAGACGTCGCTTGTAGACCGTTATCTGTATTACATGAACGGTCTGCTTCATGGCGATCTGGGTAATTCGTACCAGCGCAAGCTGCCGGTTACGGAAATCTTTGCCCAGAAGTATCCGTATACGGTCAAACTTGCCGCGTGCGCCATCGTGCTCGAGGCAATCATGGGTATCGGTGCGGGTATCATTTCGGCGGTAAAGCGTTATTCCTTCTGGGATATTTTGGTAACGCTCACCACCTCGATCCTCGTTGCCGTCCCGGCCTTCTGGCTCGGTATGTTGCTGCAGCTGTTCTTTGGCGTCATCCTCAAGGACGCCACCGGCGGTGCATTCTCCATGCCGATCTCGGGTGCCGGCGGTGCCAGCTCTCAGTATCAGGATTGGATGCACTATGTGCTTCCGACCATTACGCTGGCTTCGGTTTCGACCGCTTATGCTGCCCGCATTATGCGTTCGCAGCTGCTTGACGTCATGAACCAGGATTACATCCGCACGGCCAAGGCCAAGGGTCTCTCCAATCGCGCGATCATCATCAAGCATGCGCTTAAGAATGCACTCATCCCCGTCGTTACCTATATTGGTGTCGACTTTGGCGGCATGCTTTCGGGCGCCATCCTGACCGAGACGGTGTTTAACTGGCCCGGTATCGGCTATGAGGTCTATCGCGCCATTAGCATGCGTGACTGGCCCATCGTTATGGGCGGCGTTACGCTCATCGTCGTCGTCGTCATGGTGATCAACCTGCTCGTCGACATTAGCTATGCATTCCTCGACCCGCGCATCCGCCTTGGCGGTCCGTCGGATAAGGCCTAAGGGAGGTACGTCTCATGCAGGAAACTGATTCTCAGTCTCAGGAGCAGGCTACCGCCACCAAGGCCGCATCTGCTCCCGCCAAGTCCCGCACGCTGTGGGGCGACGCTTTTAAGCGTCTTCGTAAGAACAAGCTCGCCGTTATCGGTGTCTGCTGGATCATCATCGTCGTTTTGGTTGCTCTGACCGCCGATCTGTGGGCTAAGCCCTGGCTCGGTTCGCCGACGGCTTCCGACTCGACTACCATGGCCGAGACTTCTCTGTTGGCTCCGTGTGCCGAGCACCCGTTTGGCACCGACGCTCTTGGCCGCGACATTCTCGTCCGTGTTATCTACGGTGCACGTGTTTCGCTGTCCGTCGGCATTATGGCCACCGCGATTTCCACGGTGATCGGTCTAGTCATGGGCGCCCTGGCCGGTTTCTACGGCGGCATCTGGGATACGATCATCATGCGCTGTGCGGATATCTTCCTGGCGTTCCCGTACGTGCTGTTCGTTGTCGCCATGATCGCCGTTATCGGCCGTGGTCTTCAGAACGTCTTTATCGCCATTGGTATTCTCGGCTGGCCTTCGATTGCGCGTGTCTTCCGCTCCGCAATCTTGACGGTCAAGGAAAACGACTATGTTGACGCTGCGCGTGCGATGGGTGCATCTGATGCTCGTATCGTCGTGCGTCACATCTTCCCGAACTCCGTCGCCTCCATCGTGGTCTACGCGACCATGAACATTGGTGGTGCCATTTTGACCGAGTCCGCTCTGTCCTTCCTCGGCATGGGCGTTATTCCGCCTACGCCTTCGTGGGGCTCCATGATTCAGGACGGTCAGCAGTATCTTCTGACTGCTCCCTGGATGATGATCATGCCCGGTCTGGCAATTCTCTCGACGGTGCTCGCCTTCACCCTGCTGGGTGACGGTCTGCGCGACGCCCTCGACGTCAAGATGAAGGACGCATAAGGATGAAGAAGAACAAGAACTATGTGGACCTGAAGGACCAGCCGGTTCCCGAGGGCCAGCATCTGCTCGAGGTCGATGACCTTAAGATGTATTTCCACACCGAGGACGGCGTTGTTCGCGCTGTCGACGGTGTCTCCTACACGCTCGATCGCGGCGAGACCCTGGGTGTCGTCGGTGAGTCCGGCTCCGGTAAGTCCGTGACCGCCATGACCATCATGGGTCTTATCTCGATGCCTCCGGGAAAGATTGAGGGCGGTGACGTTCGCTACCGCGGCCGTTCTATCCTCGAGATGACCGAGGAAGAGATGCAGCACATTCGCGGTAATGATATCGCGATGATCTTCCAGGATCCTATGACCTCCCTGAACCCGGTCTACAAGATCGGCAAGCAGGTGGGCGAGGGCCTTCGTCTGCACCGTGGTTACTCCAAGCAGGAGGCGCTCAAGCGCGCCACCGAGCTTTTGGACCTCGTCGGTATTCCCGAGCCCGAGAAGCGCGTCAACGAGTATCCGCACCAGTTCTCCGGTGGTATGCGTCAGCGCGTCATGATCGCCATGGCTCTTGCCTGCGATCCCGATATTCTGATTGCCGACGAGCCCACGACTGCTCTGGACGTTACCATCCAGGCTCAGATTATCGAGCTTATGCAGGAGATGCAGGAGAAGAACGGCAACGCCATTATCATGATTACCCATGACTTGGGCGTCGTCGCCGATATGGCCGATAAGATCATGGTTATGTACGCCGGCCGTCCCGTCGAGTTCGGTACTGCTGAGGAAATCTTCTACGAGAGCCGCCATCCCTACACCTGGGGTCTTATTCGTTCCATTCCGGAGCAGGCCATCGAGGAGAAGAAGCCGCTGACGCCGATTCACGGCAACCCGCCTTCGCTCATGAACCTGCCCGAGGGCTGCGTCTTCTCGCCTCGCTGCCCCTATGCGACCGATAAGTGCCGCAAGCAGCGCCCCGAGCGCGTTGTCACCGAGTCCGGCCACTATTCTGCGTGCCATTATTCCGGTGACCCCAAGTTCCTCAAGAACGCCCCTGAGACGTCCCGCACGCGCAAGGATTCCAAGAAGGGAGGCGAGGCGTAAATGGCAGACAATAACGAGCGCACTCCGCTGCTGAAGGTCGAGCACCTTTCTAAGGAGTTCCCCGCAGAGTCCGGCATGTTCGCCAAGCGTTTTTCCAAGCGCGTCGTCTCTGCTGTGAATGACATTTCGTTCGAGATTTATCCGGGCGAGACCTTTGGTCTG
Organism: uncultured Collinsella sp.; assembly: GCA_958415625.1. Taxonomy (GTDB): domain Bacteria; phylum Actinomycetota; class Coriobacteriia; order Coriobacteriales; family Coriobacteriaceae; genus Collinsella. The sequence continues at coordinate 5,674 of CATYZI010000057.1, forward strand.
GTTGGTGAATCTGGTTGCGGTAAGTCCACGACGGGCCGCACCATCATGCGCCTGACCAAGCCGACGGCAGGCAAAGTGTTCTTCCAGGGCAAAGACGTTGCCGAGATGAGCAAGCACGAGATCAAGGACATGCGTCGCGAGATGCAGTTCATCTTCCAGGACCCCTATGCTTCACTCAATCCTCGTATGACCATTGGCGAGATCGTCTCCGAGCCCATGACCATTCACGGCGTGGGCACCAAGGAGGAGCGCATCGAGCGCGTCCGCGAGCTGCTGGACGTCGTCGGTCTGAACCCTGAGCACATTAACCGTTATCCGCACGAGTTCTCTGGCGGTCAGCGCCAGCGTGTCGGCATTGCCCGCGCATTTGCGTTGAAGCCCAAGCTGATTATCTGTGACGAGCCGGTTTCCGCTCTGGATGTGTCCATTCAGGCCCAGGTTCTGAACCTGCTCAAGGAACTTCAGGACAAGTTCGGTACGGCGTATCTGTTTATCGCCCACGACCTGTCCGTCGTGCAGCACATCTCCGATCGCGTCGCCGTTATGTATCTGGGTAAGATGGTCGAGGTTTCGGACTGGAAGACGCTTTACAGTGAGCCGCACCACCCGTACACGCAGTCGCTGCTGTCTGCTGTGCCGGTGCCCGATCCTGATATCCAGAAGACCCGTAAGCGCATCATCCTTGCCGGCGATCCGCCGTCGCCGCTGGATCCGCCGACCGGCTGCCGTTTCCACACGCGCTGCCCGATCGCGCAGGGCATCTGCTCCGAGAAGCTTCCTGAGTTTAAGGAAGTCGCTCCGGGCCACTGCTGCGCGTGCCACTTCGCCGAGCCGTTCCCGATCAAGGAATCGCACATCGACCTGTAGCCGGTTGTTATCGTCCGGGCCCGTGCTGGACTTAGTTTTCAGAACGTCCTCGACC
>CATYZI010000058.1 GCA_958415625.1 uncultured Collinsella sp.
CATGCGAACCTCCAGTCCGGACCGCCCTGCGGTCCAACTTTCTGTCCGCACCCCCGAACGATCTTGTGCAGGCGCTTCTCGAGGAAGGCCAGAATGGCGCAGGCGATAACGATGGGGATAACGTGGCCCTGATAACCGATCCACTCAAAGCTGTAGACGCCGGGAATGACGGTGACCATGGTCTGCACGCCCTCGGAGGCAACCGTATAGGCGCTCTGCAGCGAGGAGTTGATGAACGCACCACCGACGACGGCGCCCAAATACGGGTTGGCGCCAAAGGCCTTAGCGGCGGAGTAACCGATCAGGATCTGCAGAATACCAAAGGACGTGCCCGAGACCAGGTCGGCGATCTTATAAATAAAGTTATTGGTGTCGAGCGCGATAAAGCCGTTAGAGGCCATAAAGTTGAGGGCGCTCATAATGCCCAGCAGCAGGCCCGAAGCCACGATGGCGGGGATGATGGGGACAAAGACGTCGCCGAGTACCTTAATGGCACGCATAAAGATGTTCTGCTGCTGCGCCGCTGCCTCCTTGACCTCGGCCTTGGTGGCAGCCTCGACGCCGCTGAGCGCAATAAACTCGTCGTAGACCTTGTTGACGGTGCCAGTGCCAAAAATAATCTGGAGCTGGCCCTGGGCCTCAAAGACGCCCTTGGCGCCGTCGATATTCTCGAGGGCCTCCTTGTCGACCTTGGCGTTATCGGCAATCACCAGGCGCAGACGCGTGGCGCAGTGTGCGGCAGAGACGACGTTGTCGGCGCCACCGATATTGTCGAGCACCTCTTGGGCTGATTTGCGGTAGTCCATGACTTCCCTTTCCTCCAACGGGCGCATCTGCACCCGGCCATCTTTGACACTTACACTGTAATCGTTTTCAGTCTCATATGTCTGTAATCGTTTTCACAGTAGGGTGAACGGTAGGAAAAAGCCGGCGAAAGGTAGTTTTAAAGCAAAAAGAGGCGGCTCAGAGACAGGCAGACGTGCCCAAAGCCTAGACATTCATAAGCTGATGGCCGAGCTTGAGCGTCTTTAGACCACTCTCCCCCTCCACGCCATCGAGCGTGTTGAGCAACATATTGGTCGCCTCGACGCCACTGGTCAGGTAGCCATAATGCACGGTGGGAATGCCGCCCGTCAGCGCGCGCAAAAACGCGTTGTCGCCAAAACCGCTCACGCGGTGTATGCCCTCGCCCATACCGCGAACCTCATCGATGGCACGCAGCGCGCCCGCCGCCATGGTGTCGGTCGCGCAGGCGACAAACGAAACATCGGGGGCATCGGCAAGCAGCTCGCGCGCAGCGCGATAGCCCGAGTCGAGCGTAAACGAGCCCAGGCGAATCAAGGCAGCATCGAGTGGGTTACCCGCGGCGCGCAAACCGGCTTCAAAACCGCGGCGGCGTTCATAACCAGCCGCGCGGTCTTCTTCGGTAACTCCAATGTAGGCAATCTTGCCGTCCACGCGACCCGCAAGCGCACGGCCCAGCTCAAAGGCAGCCTCGTAATCGTCGTGATAGACGCACGCCGCACCCTCGACATGCTGGCCGATCAACACAATGGGCACACGGCACGACTCAATCGCGCGACGGTGCTCGTCGGTGATTATGGTTGCCACCAGCACAATGCCATCGACCGGGTGGTTTTGGAATAAATCGAGGTACTCGAGCTCGCGATCGGGGGCGTTATCGGTATTGGCAAGCAGCATCTGGTAGCCACGGCGACCGAGCACCTGGCCAATACCGGCGGTAATGCGACTCACGGATTCCGAGTTGATCTTAGGTACGATGACGCCGATGAGCTTGGTGGAACCGGTGCGCAGCGCGCGAGCCTGGCTGGATCGCACGTATCCGGTCAGCTCGATTGCCTGCTTAATGCGCTCGGCCTTGTCCGCCGAGATATATCCCCCGTTGAGGTAGCGCGAGACGGCGGCGCTCGAAACGCCAGCCAGCTCGGCCACATCTTTCATCTTTACCACGAGCACCCCTGACAACGAATTCACAGGCACCATGATAGCTGCCTTGCCAGCAAATTGAGTAAATAAAATTCCTGGTCGAAGAAACGTCAGCGAGCGGGCAGCTGCCGTGGCGAGGTGCCGCGAAAGAGGAGCGAAGCGTACTTTATGTACGCGAGCGACGGTTTGAGCGGCAGATCGTCCGGCAGATGCCTGCGCAGCGTCGAGCGGTCCGGCGTTTGTTAAAACGCCGGAACATAGTTAGCCGTGGTACTCGCCGTTGTACTGGATGAGCGTCAGGTCCTCAACGCCGTCGAGCGCACGGATAGCATCGGCATAGGGCATATCAACGCCATCCGAGAACACCTCGACGGCCATCTCGACCCTGTCGCCGCGCATCGTCTTAGACTTGACGGTGAACTTGGTGCGGCCAAATGCACGCACGATATCGTCGCCGGTGGTCTGGCCCGTGTAGTGGATGACCATCATGTACACGCGCGACTTGTCCTGGTGGCTCGCAAAGCCGGCGATCATCACCACGATCACCACCGCCGTGAGCGCCACGAGCGCATACATGCCGGCTCCCGCCGTAATGCCCGTGGTAATGGCCCAAAACAGATACAGCAGGTCGAGCGGATCCTTGACCGCCGTACGATAACGGACGATGGACAGAGCACCGACCATACCGAGCGAGATGACCACGTTTGTCGAGATCGCGAGCGTGACCATGCAGGTGAGCACACACATGCCCACGAGCGTCACGGCAAAGCTACGCGAATACACCACGCCGGTAAAAAAGCGCTTGTAGACGTAATAGATCAGGATGCCCATGGCGAGCGCCACGAACAGCGACAGGCCGATCTTGGCAGGGTCGACCTGGCCAAACGCCTCCAAAACGGAGTTCTTAAAAAAGTCCCTGGTGCTCATGGTCTAAATATCCCCTCGGTTCCCAAAATCCGATTCCCAGTGGTTAAATCCGCGCAGGTAGGCGGTCTTTTCGTAACACAGGCAGTACTTGGAGACCGCCGTGAGTTCGGCCGCGCCCGGCGGCACCATATCGCGCACGAGCTGTGGGCAAAGCTCCGTAAACTTGACCTCCATCACCAGTTTGCCGGGCTCCAGGACCGGCAGCGCGGGCAGCGTCGCGTCAAAGATATCGAAGCTTCCCACCGCGGCACGCACGTTCATGTCAAACGTGATGCGCACGGTGCCCTCATCCATCACCCACGGCTCGCGCTCGTAGTCCACGATGGTACGCGGGCGCATCATGTTGCAGATGCACTCGATGTAGAACTCGCGGCAGAGCGGATAGGGGCTCCTCAGCAAAAAGTCGAAGTCGCCGGCCAGAATCTGCTCAAACTCGCCGCGCGTAAGTGGCGCGTCCTCCTTGTAGATCCAGCTGCCGTACTTCTTTTTGCGCTCGAGTTTAATCACCTTGTCGCTGCCGTTATAGATACGCACGCGATACTTTTTGCGCATGAGAATGCCGGCGTCTTTTTCCTCGTAGGCCGAGTTGCAGTAGTCGTCAAAATACAGGCTGCGAATAGTGTAACCGCCCGCCCGCGCATGCTTGTCCAGCTTAAACACCGGCGCCATGCGACAGGCAAGCGCGGCATGCTCGCCCTCGTTAATGAGATATTTTAGCTCGTGGCGGTAACGCTCCTGCGTTGCACGCGCAGGCGGAGCCGCCAAGCGCTCAAGCAGCGCGCTAGCCCTCCTCATACGTGTCCTCCACGACCTTACCGCCGTCTTGCACGTAAAAACACTTCATGCCGTAGTGCTTGCCGTCGTCGGTCACATAGTAGTCAAACGCATCTTGCGTATAGCCGTCAGAATTGGTGGCACGCACGCGCACAAAATACTGGCCGGTATCGGGCGCATCGCAGGTCACCTCGGGAAGCAGCACGTCCTCGGCCTTAAAAAGCACGTCCTTGATGGCGTAATCGCGCGCCAGCTCCACGGTGTAGCGAATGTCACGAGCTTGGAAATCGTACGAAGCATCCCAGTTAATGCGCAGCTTGCCGTTATCGATCTGCGGCACACCGATGTAGAACGGCATGGGCTTTTTATAGCTCTCGCGGAAGCTCTTATAGTTCTCTTCGATCTCGGCCGGAATCGCCGCGGCGATCTGCTCGTATTGATCCTTGGTAACAGGCAGATTATCGATATCAGGCGAAGCAAAGACTAGCGATTCGGTAACCTCGCGATAATGCTCGATCATCTTGGTCAGGCGCGTCTCGGTCAAATACGTACGCAGGTCCTTGACGGCGCGATCGAGCTCACCGCGGAACGCCTTGCTGCGCAGCGCACGATTGAATAGCACGTTGCCCCAGTAGTTGCTTACGCCGCGCTCCCAGCTCGCATAATCCGAGAACCCCGTCAGGCTCAGCTCAAGCTTACGCAGCATGCCGTCGTTATCCCAATCCAAGATGTACCAGACCTTGGAGTTAAGCGGGCCGTACAGATAGCAGTTGCGGTTCTGCGTATCGCAGTTGCCCGTCAGGATCTGAAACGCCAACCAATAGACCAGGTTCTCGGTATCAAAGTAGGTGTCGAGCACGTCATCGATCTTTAGCGATTCGTCGTTGAGCGCATCGAGCATCTCGATGAGCTTGGTGTGGTCCGAATCGCCCTTGATCTCGAGCATGCCCTCAAAGTTTACCTGGCTGTAGTCTGGATCGTCGGCAAGCTTAATGGTGTCCTCGTAGCGATGGAAATCAAAGCTGTTCACCTTGTACAGGTGCCCACTCTTATCAAGGCCATGTGCCTTAAGCGCCGTCTTGTTGAGCTGCTCCACCTGCGTAAACAGGCCGTAGTCCTCAAAGGTGTCGTTGGACTTTTCGGTCTGGTCGCACACCCACAGATGCACAAACTGCGTGCGCAGGCCCATCATCTGGGGAATCCCGCGGATAAGATCGTAGGCCATCTTGTTGCGAAAACGCATACCCTCGCCCATGTGTTTGTTGAGCGCAATCGCGCGCTGTTGGCGCCAGGTGCCCTTGCCTTTTTTGAGCTCCACCTTGTAATTCTTTTGCGAGTTCATGCTCGATGTCTGACCGCGCACCTGCACGGTGGCATTGGGCGCTTCCTCGCCATAGCCAACCTCGCCGGCCACCGGGCCGTCTTCGTCGCCCGCCTGCAGCAGGCCCATAACCTGATAGCGCGTCACGCCCATGTCGGCATAGTCATACACCGAGTACGTATTGATCTCGGCCCAGCTATGGTCCGTGTTCTCGGAGCTGTTGCCGCGCGAGACCGTCAGGTACATGGTCACAATGTCCGAGTCGTCGTAGACCTCGTACAGCTCATCTTTATCGCGTAGGTGCTTGGACTGGTCGGAGGCCTCGGCCTTTTTAATCTTGCCCTGCTTTTTGAGCTTTTTTGTCGAGGATTCGTCCTGAGATGAGCAGCCCGAAAGCAGCAGCGCGCCGGCAGCCGCCTCGAACAGACAGCGGCGAGACATCAACTTATCGATCATCAGAACCTCCCCAATGGTTGCGATACGCGCGAACTAGTGCGCGCTGAAACGCGCCGTGCGGCACGCCCTTATGGCGACCTTCCTCATAGCGCTGCTCGGCACGGTCGAGCAAGCGGCCCAGCTGTGTAAAGCGACCCGTTTTGTCGGTCGCCACAATGGGCTGCTGGCTCAGGATACGATACGGCAAGTTGGCGGTATAGGTATCGAGCCGCAGCAGGGCCACGATAAAAAACACCACCGCACCCAACAAAAAGCCAAAGCCGTAAAACTGCTGCGGCAAAAGCAACGACACGGCGGTCGCCAGCCCTGCCACACTGGCAAACAGGCCCGAGGCCAGAACGGCTCCCTTGTAGTCGGTAAAGTACAGCAAGATAAGCAGGATCGTGTTGCCCACGGCATACAGGCCGTAGCCTACGCATAACGTGCGAAAATACCCGTGCATAAGGTTGTTAAAGCCCAGCGGCAGGGCCGAGAGCACTGTGGTCTCGAGCGAGATGACCGCCGCCGTCACAAACAGCTGCTTGAGCGCGCAAAAGCGCAGTTCGCTGTTGAGCGTGGAGAGCATCTCCTCCTCGGACACCACAATGTCGCCCACTACGCCGCCGTCGTTAAACAGGCTGTAGTAGTCACGGTAGCGCGGATAGAAATTGACCTCGACCGACACCACAAAGTTGACGGTCGTGACGAGTATGGTCAAAAACGCAATGAGTGCCGGCACGTCATGGTAAGGAGCCCCGTAAAACAGACCTTTGATCTGCACCCCAATAGGGCCCGCCCAGATAATAACCAGGTGTGCGAAAAGCCCCAAGTTGGTAAGCAGCCCCGTAAACGCAAGCGGCATAAATTGGTCGAGCCAGCGCAAAAAACGCCAGGGACTCCGGTCACTCCGTGGAAAATACCGGTACAGCAGTAGGTTGATTTCCGATCTCAGCCGAACACGTTGAGCGGATAGACCGTTCCCGCAGCT
>CATYZI010000059.1 GCA_958415625.1 uncultured Collinsella sp.
ATGTCATGCGGACTCCAAACCGGACCTGATGGTCCAACTTTTTGTCCGCAGTCCCCCCCACGACCAAAGGCCCAAAATCTAAGTGAGTAGACTTTTCGCGATCTGCCAAGCACACCCATAGCTGCCACTTCCGTGACCTGCGGTTTTACTAAGGCAGATACGCTTTGTGCTCGGCCTGCGCCAAAAAGTCTACTCACTTAGCCTGAGTCGAAGCCAAACGGATCAAATCGAAGCCAAAATGAGCCAATCCGCCGCGATAAATGCGCGAATCGGCACTTCTCGCGGCGGATTGGCACTACAAAGCGGCCAAAATGTCGGACAGGTTGTCGATGACAACGTCGGCGGCGGACTGGTCCAGGTTGACGCCCTCGTGCGGACGCAACGCCAAGACGCGGGCGCCGGAGCGCTTGCCGGCCTCGATGCCCAAAGGCGAGTCCTCGATGACCAGGCACTCGGCTGGCTCCACACCCAGCGCCTCCATGGCGCGCAGGTAGATCTCGGGGTCGGGCTTAAACGCGCTGCACTCGTGGCCGCTGATGGTGTAGTCCAGCACGTCGGCAATACCGGCGATCTCCACCAGCTCGTCGATCAGCTCACGATAGGACGAGCTCGCTATGGCGCACATCACGCCGCGCTCGTGTAGCTCGCGCATCACCGGCTCCGTCTGCTCGTTGAGCAACTCGGCATACGGTACGGGATGAACCGGGCTGTAGACCTGCTTGTACTCCACGCGCAGGCGCTCGCGCAGCTCGACATCGTCGGGCACCAGCGCCTGCCAAATGGCTGGCTCGTTCGATCCCGAAAGATCGGGGATCTCGTCAAAGTGAAAGCCCTTCTCTTCCATAAATGCCACGCGACGACGGTTGTAGAACCACTCGGTATCGACCAGCACGCCATCCATATCAAACAGCACTGCCTTGATCATACGCATCTCCTCTCAAGAGCAAAAAGGGGACGGGGCGCAAACCCCATCCCCTTTCAATCAACCCGTAAGGTTTACTTACTTGTGATTAGTAGGAAAGCTTCCACATGTAGCGACGCATGGTCAGCGGGTGCTGACGGGCCTCGGCGATCTGGTTGCCGTACTCGCGCATAACGGCGAGGTGCAGCAGCGGGTTGAAGTAGGTGATGACGCTCGCCGGCACGGCGTCGGCCAGACCGTAGTCCTTGGAGTCGATCAGAGCGACCTTGGCGCCCATGCGCTCAAGGAAGGTGAGGGCGCGGGCGTCCATCGGACGGGTAGCACCATCGGACATGAAGAAGACGTAGGGCTTACCCTCGGTGGAAACCTCGAACGGGCCGTGGAAGTACTCGCCGGTGTTGTAGGCGGCGGCGTCGATCCACTGCATCTCGGTGAACAGGAAGGCGGCGTGAGAGTAGGCCATCTTCTCGGAGGCACCGGAAGCCATGAAGTAGATCATCTTGTCGTCCTTGAAGTCCTCGGCGAACTTCTTGGCGAGCTTGGTGCAGTGCTGAGCGGCGTTCTCGCACAGGTCGAAGATGTTGGTGAGGCCGGTGATCATATCCTCGTAGTGATCATAGCCCTCGGTCTGCTGAAGGATCTCGAGAGCAAGAGCGATGGCGTAGCCAGGCTTCTCGGCCTTGGCGGCATAGTTGGCGTGGAAGCCGTGGACGATGACGTGGTCAGCGTCGACGGTCAGAGCGGAGCCAGCCTTGTTGGTGAGGGAGACGACCGGGCAGTTGTGCTTCTTGGCGGTCTTGTTGGCCTCGACGGTCTCGGGCGTGGAGCCACCGAGGGAGCAGGTGATCACGAAGGTGTGCTCGTTGACCCAGGAAGGCGTGTCGTAGTTGAACTCGTTAGCGGTGAAGATCTGAACGTTCAGCTTGTCCGTGTTGTTGGCCAGGAAGTACTTGGCGGGGTACAGGTCGGACATGGAAGCACCGCAGCCGACGAAAGCGACGCTGTGGATCTCGTGGTTGGACAGGACGTCAGCGACGATCTGCTTAGGGAGGTTAAGGTCGATCTCGTACATCTGACACATTCCTTTCGATTTTTGCGGCGCCACATTGCCGGGCGCTCGCAGGGTTACTGAGGTTAGGACCGAGTCGCCGGTCCGTTGAGGATGTGACATAAGGGACGGTCCCTTTGTCACGTTTGGGGATGGGAACCTGCCTGGGGTATGGGATGCCAGGCAGGCCCCCGGGGGAAAGCGCTTGGTCGCGACTAGGCCAGGATGCCGGCCGCGGAGAGGGCGATGCCGCCCACGATGGCGATCACGAGAAGCCAACCGGTGTTGACGTTCTTCTTGATGAGCGCATACATAAGGCCGGTGAGGCCGAGGGAGATCATCTGAGGCATCATGCCGTCCAGGATGTCCTGGATCACGACGGTGCCGTCAGCGAACTGCAGCGGGGTGGTGGCGCCGATCAGCGTAGCGATCATGCCGCCCACGGACATAAGGCCCACGATGCCGCAGACATACATGAGCTTCTCCATGAGGTCGCCGCCCTGGAGCTTGCTCAGGTACTGGTGGCCGCCCTGATAGCCCATCTTGGCGGCGAACCAAGTGATCAGCACGGAGGGGACGATGGAAATGAGCATGGCCAGGATCGGGCCCATGATGGAGCCCTGCTGAGCCAGCTGAACGCCCAAACCAAAGGCGATGACGCGGATGGTGCCCTGGAAGAAGGAGTCACCGATACCGGAAAGCGGGCCCATGAGCGAGGTCTTGACCGCGTTGATCGAATCGGGGTCGAAGTTCTCGGGATCCTTGGCGTACTCCTCCTCCATGGAGGCGGCGAGGCCTAGGACGAAAGCGCTCGTCTGCGGGGTGCAGTTGTAGAACGCCATGTGACGGTGGTAAGCCTCTTTCTTAGCAGCGAGCTGCTTGGGGTCGGACTCATCCGGATAGAGGCGGTCGAGCGTGGGAACCATGCCGTAGAGGAAGCCCATGTTCATCTGACGCTCGTAGTTCCAAGAGGCCTGGATGGCCCAGGAGCGCCAGAAGAACTGGCTGACCTTCTTGTTCAGGGACACGTCCTTGGTTGCGGTTGCCATAGTGTGTTCCTCCTTAGTCTTCGTCGTCTTCGAGCGGATCGTAGTCGGAATCGACACCGGCGGCTGCATGGGAACCGTTGAACTTGAAGCCCATGAAGACGATAGCCAGGCACACACCGATCAGAGCGACCGCGATGACGGACAGGTTGAGGTAAGCGGCGAGCAGGAAACCGATGAACAGGAACGGGGTCATGCCCTTCTTGATCATCATGGTGAGCAGCAGGGCCAAGCCGTAGGCAGTCATGATCTTGGTCGAGACGTTCAGACCAGTAGACAGCCACTCGGGAACCATGTTGACGATGGCCTGGACCAGGTCGGTACCGACAAAGACGGCCAGGAAGATCGGCAGGAAGTACATGATGGCGTACAGACCGGAGCCGGCGCAGATGTGCATACGGTAGGCGGTCTTGAACTTGCCGTTATCGATCGCGCTATCGGCCACATGGGTGAGGGCGGCGATGATGGAACGGAAGACGATGCCGAGGAGCTGACCCAGGACGGCGACCGGGATGGCGATCGTCATGGCGGTCTCGGCGGAAGCGCCGGTCAGGCAAGCGAAGGCGGAAGCCACGATGCCGCCCAGGACCATATCGGGCGGAACGGCAGCGCCGACCGACACGAGGCCCATGGAAACGAGCTCGACGGCAGCACCGACGGCGAGGCCGGTGGGCACATCGCCCAGCAGCAGACCGACGATCGTAGCGCCAACGAGGGGCTGCTCGAAGTTAAGACGACCGAGCAGGCGGGAGTCCCACATGCAGAACACGCCGATGAGGCCGACGAGCACCGCACTGATGAACGTATTCATACCCTTCTCCTTTCAGTCAGGCAAATGCCTGGTTGATTACAGCTTGGCGTCGATGTCGACGCTCTGATACGTGGGGGTCTGCTGGACATAGAGCTTGATGCCCATGTCGAGCAGCTGGTTGACGTCGGCCTTTTGGGTGGCGTCGAAGAAGACGGAGCTGTCCTTGCCGCCGATCTGATCGGCACCGTCGTGGTTGGCGGTGGCGCCCAGGTTGATGGCATCGAGCTTGTAGCCCTGGCAGAACTGCAGCATCTCGGCGGTGTTGCCAAAGATGAACATGACGCGATCGCCGAGGGTGTTGAGCTTGTCCATCTTGGCGAGGGCACGCTCAACGGTGAAGACGTTCAGGCGTACGCCCTGGGGCTTGGCCAGCTTAAGAGCGCCCTTCTTGATGTCATCGTTGGCGGCAGCGTTGTCGACGACGATGATGCGCTCGGCCTGAACCTTGGTGGTCCAGGTAAAGACGACCTGGCCGTGCAGCAGACGGTAGTCAAGACGTGCGAGGACGATCTTGGCGGGACCGGCGTTGTGGCGGGCGGCCTTGGCCTTCTTGACGGGGGCTGCGGCAACCTCGACCGGAGCGTTGGGGTTGGTCAGACCGGTGCGGGCCTCGTTGATGAGGGCCGCGAGCTCGGCGCCCTTGATGGGGGCGGGGCTCATAGCGAGCGTGAGCGCCAGCGGAATGTTGAAACCGCTGATGACCGTGAATGCCGTGCCATTCTTGGAAAGCTCGACCATGTTGTTGTTGACCGAGCTACCGAGCATATCGGTTAGCACATAGACGGTGTCGTCCGCGTTGAACGTGGCGATCATGGCGTCCACCTTGTTGGTGATGGGCTCCTTGTCGTCACGAGCAAGCGACACGACGTGGACGTTCGACACGTCGCCGAGAACCATCTCGAGCGTGTCTTTGGCGCCTGCGGCCAGGCCGCCATGAGATGCGAGAATGATCTGATTCATCTTGCCTCCTCCTTTTCGTTATGGTCATTATAACGTCTTATACGTTGGTGATATTGTTAATTAGCATAAAGACCGTTCGCGGATGAAAATCGACCGTTTACGGGTTTAACGCATTTGAAACGTTGGCGCGGGGTGGGCCGGCGCTGGATGGGTGACAGGCGATTTGGCGGCGCGCCCATCCCCTATCGCACGAAGTACCAGGGGCTTTCCTGAACATTGGTCTGCAGCGTGATGCCCGTGCGTTCGCTAAACAGATCCATGTCCTGCGATTTTTCGGTCCACCACGCGTTGGGCTTAAAGGTCATGCTCTCGACAATACGTTTCACAATGACGCCGTTGCGCAGCTTGGAGAAGTCGGTGTTCATAATCAGGATGGACGAAAGCACCAAGACGATACCCAGGACCTTGATCGCGCCGGCGGACTCGGCATAGATGCCGATGCCCAGCAAAACGGTGACGACCGTCTCGAACGACATCACAACCGGAACCTTCGATGTCTCGAGCCCCATGGACAGGCCCTGCATATATAGGATGTATGCCACGGCCGTGGGGATCAGGCCAAAGCCCGCGAAGAGCAGGATGAGCTGCGGCGACATTGCCGCCACCACATCCGGCCACGGCGCCGTGATGGCCGCCATGACGGCGCCACCAAAGACAAAACCCCAAAACGTGACCGCCAGCGGGTGGACCGTCTTGGTGGCCATGCGGCTAAATACTGCCAGCAGCGCACCGCAAAGACCTGCGATCACGCCCGACGCAACGCCCCAAACCGAGAAATGAAAACCAGACAGGTCACCGTTTGTCACCGCGAGCACACAGCCCATGATGTTAAAGGCGATAGCCATGAGCTTTACCGAGGTGACGCGCTCTTTATAGAGTATGCGGCCCAAGATGCAGCCAAAGACCGGCGAGGTGTAGAGCAGGACCGATGCCGTGGACATGCCCACCTCGCGCATGCACTCGTAATAGAGCGTGTTGGCGGTGGCAAGGCCGATGATGCCGACGAGCGCGCAGGGGATGAGCTCTTTGGGGCTCGCCTTGAACAGGGCCAGCGGACTCGGCGCCGTGGTCGCTCCCTCGCCGGGGCGGCAGCCCATAAACGCAAGGACAGGCGCCAGGATAAGCGCACCGACCAGTAGACGGAAGGCCGCCATGCTCTGGGACGTAATGCCCATGGCCGAGATGCCATTGACAAAGATTCCGATGGTGCCCCACATAAGCGCGGCGATCAGCACCAGCGCATAGCCCAGATTGCTTTTCTTCAACGCAGCCTCCTTGGCTTTGTTACCAATATGTTTCGTACTACGTTATAGTCGTTATATACAATTTTCAAGACACAATCGGCGAGCGGGTGGCGCAAAGGGGTCAGGTATATATGCACCAACTTGGTGCAAAGTAACCTGACCCCTTTGCACCAATCCCAAGAGTGTCCCCAAGTGCCGGCACAGACGATATGAGCAGGACATAAAAACATTGAGAGCCCCTGCTGCATGAAAGACCG
>CATYZI010000060.1 GCA_958415625.1 uncultured Collinsella sp.
CAAGAGCCACAATTGCCCCGCCGACCGCTTGCAATCGGTCGGCGGGGCCTGCCGTTGAACCCGTCCCGGTCCGCCCCCGGCATGTCGTCGACGCCTTCGGCTCAGTCTCATATCCGCGGATACCGCTCCGGCGGCCCGCAATCCTCTCCTTCGGCGGGGGTTCCCCAAGTCTGTCGACGCGAATGCGGCGACCGCCGCGCGCACAGCGAGAACGGGGGTATCCCCGAAGGCTGCCCGGCTCGCCGGGACGGGGGCTATGTCTATTCGCCGGCCTCCCTGCACATCATGCCGAGGGCCCACAGCCACCTCACGAGCTCGGCGGCGGTGGCGGCGTTCGCCTTCGCCTGGGGCATGCCCCTCTCGAGCATCTCCTCGCGTCGCCGGAGCAGGCGCTCGGACCCCTTCCTCCCGTGCATCCTTATCTCGAGCGGGACTCCGGAGCCCTTGGGCATCAGCTTGGGCTGGTGCCCGGCCTGGGCGTAGCGCCAGGACCCCTCGACCGCCAGCCTCCTGACGAGCGCGTTGCCGGCCCCGCTGATTCCGCCGAGTCGCACGGAGTCGGCGCTCGACCTCTGCTTCGGGGCGAGGCCGAAGTAGGCCGTCACCTGCCTGCCGGAGCGGAACCTCGAGAAGTCGCCGACCTCGGACGCGAAGGCGGCGGCGAGCACGAACCCGCACCCCTTGATGGACTGGAGCGCCTCGACCTCGGCCGAGAGGGGGCCCGCCGCGACAGCGGCCCTGTACTCGGCGAGGAGGGCCTCCCTTGCCTCGCCGGCCGCCTCGACCTCGTTCCTCAGCGCCGCCAGCGCCCGGATGCCGCCGTCGTCGGCGGGCCGCACCTTGTCGAGCCACCTGAGGAAGCCGTACGTCCAGTACTTCCGGGGGTTTCCCGCCGGCGTCGTGCCGCCGTAGACGTAGCCCCGGCGGGCGAGGAACGCCAGGAGCCGCTGCTTCGCCGCCGCGAGCCTGGCGGTCGCCGCGTCGTGGGCGGCGGCGAGGTCCCTGAGCCCCTCGATCTCGGGGGACGGCACCCATACCGGGGTGACGTCGTGCGACAGTATCGCCTTGGCCATCCTGGCCGCGTCGTTGCGGTCGTTCTTGGACGAGAGGTCGGCCGCCGACCTCGGGACCTTGGAGACGGCCGCGACGACGCAGTCGACGCCGAGGGCCGACAGCTCCCTCTGCGGCGCGAAGCCGAGGTAGCCGCTCTCGTAGGCGGCGAGCGACGGGCCCGGGAAGCCCGACATCCACTCCGCGACCTCGTCCCACGGGTTGCCGCGGAACCTCCTCGCCACGGCCTCGCCCGTCTCCGCGTCGAGCGCGCAGACGGTGGTGGACCTGAGGTGTACGTCCATTCCGAAGGCGGTAGAATATCTAGGCACGGGAGCCTCCCAACCTCGTTGCGGCGCGGCTGCGCCTCTGGCACTTCAACAACATTGTCGCAGCCCCGACCCGCGGTCACGAGCGGGGGCTCCTGTCGTTTCCGTGCCCTCGGATTGGGTCATAGTGTCTGTCGTCGCCGGAACATCGGCGTTGCCGTGATTCAAACCTGCCAAAAATCGCCCCGTTCTCTGGTGAGGACGGGGCGATTTTGTTGAGCTGATTTGTTCGAGTTCCTTACGCGAAGCGGGCGACGAGCCCCTGCAGGACGTCGGTCATCTTGACGAGCGAACTGACCGGGACGAACTCGTTGACGCCGTGGTAGCAATAGCCGCCGGTGGAAAGGTTGGGGCAGGGCAGACCGCGGAACGACAGCTGCGCGCCGTCGGTGCCGCCGCGAGTCGGCAGCACTTGGGGCTCAACGCCGCAGGCAAGGTAGGCTTCCTTGGCAACATCAATGAGCTCGGGATAGTCACGAACGATCTCGGCCATATTTCGATACTGCTGCTTAATCTCGACCGTCACGCGCTCCTCACCCAGACGCTGGTTGAGCAGTGCTGCGGCGGAATCAATCAGCTCGAGCTTCTGCTGGAACTTGGCGGCATCGTGGTCGCGAACGATATAGCGCGCCGTGGCGTGATCGACGGTCGCAGACACGCCCTCAAGATGATAGAAGCCCTCGTAGCCCTCCGTGTATTCCGGGCGCTGCGCATAGGGGAGCAGTGCGTTAAAGTCGCAGAACAGATTGCCTGCGTTGACCATGCGGCCCTTGGCGTCGCCGGGGTGAATGGACTGGCCCTCAAAGCGAACGGTCGCCTCGGCGGCGTTGAAGCACTCCCACTCCAGCTCGCCGACGGGGCCGCCGTCGACCGTGTAGGCGTACTTGCAGCCAAAGGCCTCAATATCCAGCAGCTCGGCGCCGTGGCCGATCTCCTCGTCGGGACAGAAGCAAATGCCGAGCGCGGGGTGGGGCAGCGAGGGATCCTGAGCGATGCGTGCGACGAGCGCCATGATTTCGGCGACACCTGCCTTGTCGTCCGCGCCCAGCAGTGTGGTGCCGTCGCTGCAAACCAGGTCCTCACCCACGAGGTCGTTCAGGGCGGGAAGCTTGGCGGTGCTCATGGCAACGGGCTTACCGTCAACCGTACCGCAGACCAGGTCGCCGCCTTCGTAGTGTACGATGTGCGGCTTCACGCCGGCGCCCGGTGCAACTTCGGTGGTGTCGAGATGGGCGATCAGGCCCAGGGCGGGCTTGTTCTCAGCGCCCGCACTTGCGGGGATATGTGCGCAGACATAGGCATGCTCGGTCACGTGGGCATCTTCCGCACCAAGCTCGCGCAGCTCTTCAGCCAGCACGTTGGCAAGGTCAAACTGAACGGCGCTCGAAGGTACCTGGTCGCAGTTTGCATCCTCGGACTGCGTGTTGATCTGGACGTAGCGCAAAAAGCGTTCGAGGACATCGGGGCTCGTGGTGGTGTTTTCCATAAAGACCGCTCCAATCTTGGTCGTCGTGTGCAACAAGAACTCTAGCACGGTATGCCACGGCATACCACGACGCTTGGATGGGGTAGAATCAGCCATTGAATGCAGAAGGGACGGAAGATCATGGATACGACAAATAGCTCGCGCGAACTACATCTGACGGTGGCGAACGAAGACTACTTGGAGTGCATGGTTCGCATTGAAAGCGAAGAGGGGGAAACCAACGGCGTGCGATCGGTCGACATCGCGCAGCGCCTTGGCGTCTCCAAGGCATCGGTCAATAAAGCGGTTTCGGCGCTCAAGGCATCCGAGCTTGTCGAGCAATCGCACTACGGCAAGGTAGTCCTGACCGATCGCGGCCGCGAGGTTGGCACGGCTATCTGGTACCGTCATCGCCTCGTCCGCACGTTTTTGGTTCAGGAGCTCGGTGTCGAATTTGAGCGAGCCGATTCCGAGGCCTGCATGATGGAGCATGCGCTATCCGAGGACACGATGAACCGCTGGCTCGCCTATCTCGAAAAGCAGGGAATCAGCGTCGAGGAATAGCGGGATATATATGGATACGAGTTATTACAACCGCTTTGGTGCCGAGGAGCTTACGCGCCGCTTGTCGAGCGAGACCTTGTTGGCGCAGGGCCCCATGGGCAGTGTTCTGTTGAGTGAGTACGATGCTGCCGATATTCCGCCGGCGTTTTGGAATCTGGCAGAGCCGCAGACCGTTTCTCGTATCCATCGCTTGTATGTCGCCGCCGGCGCGCAGGTACTCATTACCAACACCTTTCAGGCATCGAGCTATGCCCTCAAGCATGACCAGATTGCGCCGTCCGTGGCGGAGGTCAATCGCGGGGCCGTCGACGATGCCCGCCAGGCGCACCCTCAGCTGCTGCTGGGCTCGATGGGTCCGATCGGTATTGAGTGGTTTGCCGAGGACTCTGCCGAGTATCGTGAAATCCGAGGCATTGCACGCGAGCAGGCGCATGCCTTGCTCAATGCCGGTGTTGACGGTCTGCTGATCGAGACAGTGACGTCTATCCGTAATTTGCAGCCCATACTTGCTGGCGCTCGAGATGCCGCCGACGGTATGCCTGTTCTGGTGAGTTTTGTCGTTGACGATAAAGGCGACCTGTTAGGCGATGGCCTCAACATCGAGGCAGCCGTTTTGTACGCCGAAAAACACGGCGCAAACTCGGTTGGTGTCAACTGCTGTTCGCTTGCGGCCGCGAGCGCCGCGGTGCCCAGGATGGTTGCATCGGCGACTACGCCCGTCACGGTGCGTCCCAACGTGGGCAATCCGGTCCAGACTCCGGATGGTCCCGTATGGCACGAGAACCCCGAAGCCTTCGCGCGCGCATGCGTCGAATGGAGGCAAGCCGGTGCCGCAATGGTTGGTAGTTGCTGCGGAACCACGGCGATCACTACGGCGGCGATGGCCGAGGCACTGGATATATAAGGCTCAAAACCGCTCCATACGGGGCGGTTTTTTATTGCCCGTGCGTCATCGGCAGCATTTGCCCAAATGGTGAATGCCGGTGCCGGCAGGTTGCTGAACACGCGTTGCGGGTATACCTCATGCGTACCATGATCTAAACACTGTGAGGTGTCTGCGCGTGTGCGCGATAATTCATTTTGGAACTGACGGTTGGCGCGCTCGCGTCGATGAGGACTTTACCGCCGACAACGTTGCCCGTATCGCCGATGCCGTCGGCGAGTTGTGGCAAAAAACCAATCCCGGCAAAACGGTATATATAGGATTCGACACCCGGCCCCAGGCGCACGAGTTCGCTGAGCTTGCGGCGGGCGTGCTTGCGGCTCACGGATTGGACGCCGTGCTCGCATCTCGGCCCGTCCCGACCCCTGCCCTTACGTGGGCGGCGGCATATGACGGCGATGCCTGCGGCGCACTCATGGTGACGGGGTCCCATCATCCGCAGGGTTATCTGTGTCTCAAGATTCGCATGGGTGACGGCTCGACCGCCAACCAAGATGTCATCGAAGAGCTCGAAGAGACCATGGCTCCCGAGCCAATGGGGATCGAGGGGCAATATCGCACCGCGGATATCATTCCTGACTATATGCAAGCGGTGGCATCGTTTGTCGATGCCGAAGCCATCCGCGCCGCGCACCTGCGCGTGGTTGTTGACCCCATGGGCGGCGCAGCCCAGGGCTATCTAGCCGACTTGCTGCGCGAGCTTGGCGTTGAGGTACACGAGATTCACGCCGGGCAGGCGCCTGACCAAGAGGATATCTGCCCCGACCCCGTTGAGCCGTGGGTGGACGCTTGCGAGCATACGGTTATCGAGGACGGAGCTTGCGCTGGCCTGGTGACCGACGGCGACGCCGACCGTATCGGCGCGGTTGACGAGCGCGGCAGGTATATACATCCGCATCAGATCATGGCGCTCGTTTTGGGCGACTTGGTTCAATTTCGTAATTTGGAGGGGCGCGTCGTCGTCAATCTTTCGTGCTCGACGCTCGTGCGTCGCATTGCCGAGGCGCTTGGCTGCCGCGTGACCGTCAAACCAGTCGGTTTCAAATATATAGCGGCAGAGATGAAGAAGGGTGGCGTCCTCATAGGCGGCGAAGAAGCCGGTGGTATCGGCATCGCCGCGCATATGCCCGAGCGCGATGGAATCCTCGCCTGTCTGATTCTGTGTGAGCTTATGGCAAAGACGGACGCGCCTTTGGGCGTTCTGGTCGACCAACTCGAGGACAGTTTTGGTAAGACGAGTTACGGTCGACGCGATTTGCGCCTTGAGGCCGAAGATGCCGAAACGTTACGAACCCTGCTGCCGGGCGTAAACCCCAAGTCGATTTGTGGCAAGGTGCCGCAAAACGTTAGTCATATGGATGGCTTGCGTTTAGCATTCGAGGATGACACGTGGCTGCTGGTCCGTCCTAGCGGGACCGAACCAGTGGTGCGCGTCTACGCCGAGGGGTTCTCGGTGGAAGAACGTGATGAGTTGCTCGATGCTGGCTGTGCTTTAGCTAGGGGAACGTATCCGCTTTAACCATGAGACTGCCTTATATAAAGAGATGCTCGGCGAGCGGTAGTTAACGGCTGGCAAACGTTAGTCGGATCCCAAACTGTGTAGGAAATGTGTACGCCCAGATTCCCGCCCCCGGCGCCCCTCCGGTCTGGCAATATATCTCCTTGCCGCGCGGC
>CATYZI010000061.1 GCA_958415625.1 uncultured Collinsella sp.
CCCCGGGGCACCCTCCGTCAGTAACCGTTCCTACTCCAGCTCAAACGCACCCGTGTACAGCTGGTAGTAATATCCGCGCTTGGCGATCAGCTCGTCGTGGTTGCCGCGCTCGATGATACGGCCGTGGTCCAGACAGATGATCGCGTCGGAGTTGCGCACGGTGGACAGGCGGTGCGCGATGACAAACGTCGTGCGGCCCTCCATGAGCTTGTCCATGCCCGCCTGCACGATAGCCTCGGTGCGGGTGTCGATGGAGCTCGTGGCCTCGTCCAGGATCATCGCCGGCGGATCGGCGACGGCGGCGCGTGCAATCGAAATTAGCTGACGCTGGCCCTGCGACAGCTGCGCGCCGTTACCGGTGAGCATGGTGTCGTAGCCGTCGGGCAGGCGAGTGATAAAGTCGTCCGCGCCCGCGAGCTTGGCCGCCGCGATGCACTCCTCATCAGTCGCATTCAGGTTGCCGTAGCGGATGTTGTCCATCACGGTACCGGTGAACAGATTCACGTCCTGCAGCACCACGCCGAGCGAGCGACGCAGGTCGGACTTACGAATCTTATTGACGTTGATGCCGTCGTAGCGGATCTTGCCGTCGGCGATGTCATAGAAGCGGTTGATGAGGTTGGTAATGGTCGTCTTACCGGCACCGGTGGCACCGACAAACGCGACCTTCTGGCCCGGCTTGGCGTATACGGACACGCCGTGCAACACCTCGTGGTCGGGCGTATAGCCAAAGTCCACGTTGTCCATGACCAGGTCGCCACGCAGCGGCACGTACTCGATCTCGCCCGTTGCACGGTGTGGGTGCTTCCAGGCCCACATGCCGGTGCGGTGGTCGGCCTCCTCGAGCTGCCAGGTGTCGGGATTCACCTGTGCGTTGACGAGCGTCACGTAGCCCTCGTCGGCCTCGGGCTCCTCGTCGAGCAGCTCAAAGATACGCTCGGCTCCGGCAAGGCCCATGACCACGGCGTTGATTTGCTGCGAGATCTGGCCGATCTGGCCGCAGAACTGCTTGGTCATGTTGAGGAACGGCACCACGACGGCGATGGAGAGCGCCATGCCCGAGAGGCTCAGGTTGGGCACGCCCAGCGCCAGGAAGATGCCGCCGGTCAGCGCGACCAGCACGTAGAGCAAGTCGCCCAGGTTCCCGAGGATCGGCATGAGGATGTTGGCGTACATGTTGGCCTTCTGCGAGACCTCGAAGAGCTTCTCGTTGCGCTCGTCAAAATCGGCCTCGGCGGCGGACTCGTGACAGAACGCCTTGACGACTTTCTGGCCGTTCATGACTTCCTCGATATGGCCCTCGACCACGCCGAGCTCGGTCTGCTGCGCGATAAAGAAGCGCGCGGAGTTGGAGCCGAGCAGCTTGGTCATAAAGGTCATAAAGGCGACGCCGGCAATGATGACCAGGCACATCCACACGCTGTAATACAGCATGATGAAGAACACGGTGACGATGACGATGATCGTCATGAGCAGGTTGGGCAGCGACTGGCTGATCATCTGGCGCAGCGTGTCGATGTCGTTGGTGTAGTGGCTCATGATGTCGCCGCGCTGGTGCGTGTCGAAGTAGCGAATCGGCAGGTCCTGCATGCGGTTGAACATCTTTTCGCGCAGCTTCTCGAGCGAGCCCTGCGTGATGACGGCCATGGCGCGGTTCCAGAAGAGCGAGGAGGCGACGCCCACGGCGTAGATGCAGCCGAGGGTGGTCACGAGCTTCAGAATCTTGGGCTGCGCGGCCGCCCAGTCGCCCGACTGCCACGATTCGCTAATGACCTGCAGCGCGCTCTGGAGAAACGTCGCGCCGATGGAGTTGATGATGGCGCAGAGCACAACGCCGGCGACGACGAGGGGCAAAAGCACCGGGTAGAAGCCAAAGAGCATCTTGATCAGGCGCGTCATAGTGCCGCCCTTGCGGTTGCGCGCGCGCTCGGCGGTAGCTGCCTTACTCATGTGCCTCGCCTCCTTCCTGGGTCTGAGCTTGCGGTGCGGATGCCTCGGTGTCGGCTGCGACGGTCTCGGCCGCCTCCTCGCCCGCGGCACTCATCTTGTTTTGCGAGGTAAAGGTCTCGCGGTAGATCTCGCTCGTCTTGAGCAGCTCTTCGTGGTTGCCGATCTGTGCGATGCGGCCGCCCTCCATGACGATGATGCGGTCTGCGTCCTGCACGGAGCTGATGCGCTGGGCGATGATGATCTTGGTCGTGTTGGGCAGATAGCTTGCCAGACCTGCGCGAATCTTGGCGTCAGTCTTGGTGTCGACGGCGCTGGTGGAGTCGTCCAGGATCAAGATCTTGGGGCGACGCAGCAGGGCGCGTGCAATGCACAGGCGCTGTTTCTGACCGCCCG
The DNA here is from genome assembly GCA_958415625.1 of uncultured Collinsella sp. Classification (GTDB taxonomy): domain Bacteria; phylum Actinomycetota; class Coriobacteriia; order Coriobacteriales; family Coriobacteriaceae; genus Collinsella. The sequence goes on from CATYZI010000061.1 coordinate 2,344, forward strand.
AAACGTTGGAGCCGCCCTGTTCGATCCAGGTGTCATAGCCCTTGGGGAAACCGTCGACAAACTCGTCGGCGCAGGCCAGATGTGCGGCCTCGCGGACTTCCTCGTCGGTGGCGTTCGGGTCGCCCCAACGCAGGTTCTCGGCGATGGTGCCGCTAAACAGCACGTTTTTCTGCAGCACCATGGCTACCTGGTGGCGCAGCGCGTCCAGGTCGTAGTCGCGCACGTCCACGCCGCCCACGCGCACAGCGCCTTCGGTGGTGTCGTACAGGCGGGCGATGAGGTTCACGAGCGTGGACTTGGCCGAGCCGGTGCCACCGATGATGCCGATGGTCTCGCCGCTCGTAATGTGCAGGTCGATATCGTCGAGCGCCTGGCGCTTCGCATGCTTGGAATACTTAAAGCTCACGTGGTCAAAGTCGATGGAACCGTCGGCAACCTCGAGCACGGGCTCGGCGGGATCGGCGATCGTGGGCTCGGCGGCCAGCACCTCGGCAATGCGGTGTGCCGATTCGTCGGCCATGGTCACCATGACAAAGATCATCGACAGCTGCATCAGGCTCATGAGAATCTGGAAACCATAGGTAAAGGTCGAGGAGAGCTGGCCCACGTCGAACAGCGTGCCCTGGCTCGTGATGATGAGCTTGGAGCCCAGGTAGATGATGACGACAAACGCGCCGTTGACGCAGATGTTCATCATGGGGTTGTTAAAGGCGAGCAGCTTCTCGGCGCGGGTGAAGTCCATCTGGACGTCGCGCGCGGCGGTCGCGAACTTCTCCTTCTCAAAGTCTTCGCGCACATAGCTCTTGACCACGCGCATGCCGGTGACGTTTTCCTCGACGGACTCGTTAAGGGCATCGTACTTGTGGAACACGCGCGAGAAGATGGGGCGCACCTTAAAGATGATAAAGAACAGTCCAAAGCCCAGCAGCGGAATGATGACCAGGTAGACCATGGCGACGCTGCCGCCCATGATAAATGCCATGGTAAAGGCGAAGATCAATACCAGCGGTGCGCGCACGGCGATACGGATGATCATCATAAAGGCCTGCTGCACGTTGTTGATATCGGTGGTCAGGCGCGTGACGAGCGAGGAGCTCGAGAACTCATCGATGTTGGCAAAGCTGAACGTCTGGATCTTGTAGAACAGGTCGTGACGCAGGTTCTTGGCGAACCCGCAGCTCGCATGGCTGCAGGTGATGCCAGCTGCGGCGCCAAAGGCGAGTGACGTCAGCGCGATGAGTACGAGAAGGCCGGCGGTGGGCAACATCTCGGTAACGGCGGTGCCGTCCTTGATGGCGTCGATCATGTCGGCGGTGATAAACGGGATCATCATCTGGCAGATTACCTCGCCAAGCACCAGCAGCGGCGTGGCGATCGTGACCTTCATGTAATCGCGGATGCTGCCCATAAGGGTTTTAATCATCCAGTTCCTCCCAGGTTACGCGGATTTTATCGAGCATTTCGGCGAGGTCCTCGCGCTCGTCATGGGTGAGCGCGCTAAAGGCCTGCTCTCTAAAGCGAATGCGGGCCGCCTGGTCGATGCGGGCGTTTTCCCGGCCGGTTTCGGTCAGGCGAATGGTGAGCTGCCGTCGATCCTTGGGGTTACGGCTGCGCTCGATGAGGCCGTTGAGCTCGAGCTTGGACAGGATCTCGGAAAGCGACCCCGGCTTGAGGTCAAAGTGCATGCCGAGTTCCTGCTGCGACATCTCGCCGCCGGGTTGCTTGGCCAGCAGGCAGATGATGGGCGCCTTGCCGGACACGCCTCCGCCATGAAAATGCATGTAATGGCCGCAAAAGCCCAGGCCGCTCAGGATGCGCTTGGCGAGTTTGTCTTCGGCGCTGACCGCTTCGGGTATGTCTACCGGTTGCGACGGGTCACCGCTGGGCTCATGCGGAAGGACGAGTGGTTCAACACACATATCTAAGCTTCGCTCCTTTCTTTAGTTAGGTAGTTGAATTGTTTTGTGCCTAACCAATTTAGGAGCACGGTAAATAAATGTCAAGGTACCAAACTTATTATGTTCGAGCGGCACTTAGGGACGTTCCTTATGTGCCGGCATTTGGGGACACTCCTTGTGTCGACTAGTCATTTAAGAACGTCCCCAACGACTAACTTCCTCCTTCCCGTAACCTTTCCGCAACAATTCGTCCTCTGCGGTGCCAGCGCCCGTTCACAACGTCCCCTGCGCTACACTTAGTCGCACTGTGGCGCTGCCGCGCCGCGCCCGAAACAAGGGAGACCCTCATGAAGAATACTCAGCTGCTGCTGATTAACGATATGTGCGGCTACGGCAAGGTCGCGCTTTCCGCCATGCTGCCGGTGCTGTCGCACATGGGCTACCGTATCCATAACCTGCCGACGGCACTTGTGTCCGATACGCTCAACTATCCCAAGTTCTACATCCACGACACCACCGAGTACGTGCGCCAGAGCCTCGCCATCTGGGAGGAGCTCGGCTTTGAGTTCGACGCCATCTCGACCGGCTTTATCGTGACCGAGGAAGAGACGCGTATCATCTCGGACTTTTGCCACCGCCGCGCGCAAAAGGGCACCAAGGTGTTCGTCGATCCCATCATGGGCGACAACGGCAAGCTCTATGCCGGTGTGCCCGAGTCCACGATTGGCCTTATGCGGCACCTGCTGGAGTGCGCAGACTACGCGGTGCCCAACTACACCGAGGCCTGTCTGCTCGCCGATACGCCTATTGCAGAGCAGATCACGCCCGATGAGGCCCGCGCCCTTGTGGACGCCGTGCGCGAGCTGGGTGCCAAGTCGGTGGTCATTACGAGCGCCGTGGTAAATGGCACGAACGCGGTTATCGGTTACGACCATGTGGCGGGGGAGTACTTCACGATTCCCTTTGAGCTCATTCCGGTCTATTTCCCGGGCACGGGCGATACGTTCTCGGCGGTGCTCATGGGCCGCGTTATGGCAGGTTGGAGTCTGCAGCGCGCGACGTCCGATGCCATGCGTGTGGTGGCTGAGCTTATCGAGCGCAATGCCGACCAAGAGGACAAGTCGGCCGGCCTTCCCATCGAGGCCTGCCTGGATGTGATTGACCATGAGTAACGCTGGCGAGGGCGGCGTCAAGCCTGCGGGCGAGAACAGGCCGCTCGGCGCGCCGCGTGGCAAGCGGCCGCGTATCCGCGTGAGCTGCGTGGACCAGCTGGGGACGTGCCGCTGCCACCATGGTCACAAGCCGGGCGACGTCTTTGACTTTGACCGAGACCGCGGCAAGATGTGCGCCATGGCCTGCCATGTGGGCTTTCCCTATATCGATATCCTGCGCTATGGCGGAACCGTACCTGGCAACGAGCCTGGTACGGCAAAGTTCTGCTGCCCCGAGGTCGATACGTTAAACGTCTGGCTCGCCGAGATCGTCGACGAGTAGCCGAGCGAGGATTTTCTCCCATTGAAACATTGAGCGTGGATTTTCTCCCGTTTTGGGCGCGATTGAACGCTCAAAGTGGGAGAAAATCCACGCTCGATTTGTATATGGGAATCATGAGCTCGCTTATGCTTAGGCGCTCTCGTCTATATTCTGTATGCGAGTAAGGTCAAATTTCTGCATTTCATCCAATTTCGGTACTAAAAATTTCTGCA
>CATYZI010000062.1 GCA_958415625.1 uncultured Collinsella sp.
CAAAAAAGCCCCCATTGCTGGGAGCTCTTTCAATCAATGGTGCGGGCGAAAGGACTTGAACCTTCATGGGGTTGCCCCCATACGGACCTGAACCGTACGCGTCTGCCAATTCCGCCACGCCCGCGTGCAGGAATTAGAATAACGGAGCGCCACCGCGAACGCAAGAACTATTTTTGAAAAAGTTTGCAGGCATTTTCCCAAGCGGCATGCGCGATTGTTTCGGCGTCCTCACCAGTGCGATCGACACGGTCGTTAACCAGCGCGTTTGCCGTAATGGAGATCATTGCGGGCTCGCATTCAAGACCGCGGATGGGCTCCGGAGCCATATACGGGCAATCCGTCTCGAACAAAATTCGATCGAGTGGGGTTGCCGCAAATGCCTCGCGCACGTCTTCGTTGCGCTTAAAGGTGGCCGCACCACCATAGGCAATATAGCAGCCCAGCTCCACAAAGCGCTCCATCGTGGCGCGGTCCTCGCCAAAGCAGTGCAGCACACAACCGACCTGGGGCACGCCCACCTCACGAAGCACGTTGTACGCATCCATATGCGAGGTGCGCTCCCCATCCGAGTCCTCGTGCCGCAGGTGCAACTCCACCGGCACATTGCAGCGCACGGCGACTTCGAGCTGACGTGCCATGCAATCAATCTGCACGCTGTGGGGCGCCGGCGTGATGTCGTCGTCGTAATCCATGTGGTAGTCCAGACCGATTTCGCCAATACCGGCGCACAAAGGGTCATCAAGCGCAGCAACAACCTGTGCGTGAACGTCGTCGGTATAGTCCGGCGCGCCATACGGATGCACGCCGGCAAGATACTTGATCTGCGGGATATCCTGCATCGGCAGAATCTCGCGCGTCAGCCAGTCGCTATAGTCCGTCACGCTGCGCTTATCGGCAATGGGATCGAAGACCGTCACCAACAGGTCGATGCCTGCCGCCTTGGCACGCACGAGTGTCTCGGGCACATCCTTGCCCCAGAACGAAAGCAGATGCGCATGTGTGTCGGCAAGCGGTGCCAAGGGCACGGGACAAGCAACCGTCTTCTTTTTTTTGGTAAACGTCACGCGTTCGGCATTAAGCGTCATGGGAAAGCTCCCGGGCCAGACGGACAAAGTCGGCAACATCGAGCGTCTCGGCGCGCGTGGTGGGTGCGATACCGCAAGCCTCAAAGGCGGCATCGAGCACGTCCTTGGCAAAGCCGTTGGCGCTCATGGAATTGCGGATGGTCTTGCGGCGCTGAGCAAATGCAGCATCAATCACGCGGGCCACAAACTCGCGATCGAGTCCTTCGGGCGCCACGCCGTCAACACGGTCGATACGCACGACGGCCGAGTCCACGTGCGGTGCCGGCATAAAGCAACGTGGCGGCACCTCAAAGCGACCCGTAACCTGCGCATACAGGCCGAGCTTTGCCGTGTAGCCGCCATAGGTCTTGTTACCCGGCACCGCGGCAATGCGATCGGCAACCTCCTTTTGAACCATGACCACGGCACGCTTGAGCGCGGGCATCGTCTGGAAGAACTGCAGGATGATCGTCGCCGCCACGTTATAGGGCAGGTTCGCGACAAATACCGTCGGCTCACCGCCTGCAGCCTGCTCAATCTGCCCCGTCGTCACCTTGAGCGCGTCGCCCATGATAAAGCGGAAGTTGGCATAGTCGGCGGCATGGGCATCGAGCACCGGTTCGAGCTCAGGATCGGCCTCAATGGACGTAACGCACGCCGCTTCCTGCAGCAACGCAAGTGTCAACGTACCGCAACCCGGACCCACCTCGAGTACGCGCTCGTCACCTGCAAGCTCGGCAAGCTCGCAGATACGCTCGATCACATGATTGTCGATTAGAAAGTTCTGGCCCAGGCGATGCTTGGTCGCAAGGCCAAACTCCTCCAGCAGCTCCCTTGTTGCCGTGGGGTTTGCCAAAGGCGAAGTTGTCATAGTTGCCTCCTTAGCATGATGGCGGCGTCTTGAAACGAAAGGGCATGGACCGTTGCGGCCATGCCCTTACATCTAAACAGCAAATTGCCGATATGGCGCTCGCGCGGTCTCTACGCCAGACGCGGGAACAGCGGATCGCCCTTCTCGACGGGCTGACCACCAGCAAGCAGGCCCCAAGCGCAAATGCCCTTGAGGTCGTCGGTCGCGGCCTCGTTCTCGCAGGACAGGCGGCGCAGGGCCTCGGCAGAGGTCTGAGGCATGAGCGGCATCAGCAGGTGAGCGGCAATGCGGATGGCCTCGAGCAGGTTGTAGATCACAAACGCCAGCTCGTCAGCCTTGGCCTCGTCCTTGGCAAGTGCCCAGGGCTCGGAGTCCTCGATGTAGTGGTTGGCGGCGTGGATGAGCTCCATGACCTCATCCTTGGCTCCGCCGTAATCGAGCACGTCCATCTTGGCCATGTAGCGGTCGACCAGGCCATCGGCGATCTTTGCCAGCGGGTTGTCGAACGCATCGAACGATGCGGGCTTGGCGGGCGCGCAACCGTCAAAGTACTTGCCGCTCATGTTGAGCGAACGCGAGATAAGGTTGCCCCAGCTGTTGGCCAGGTCGGCGTTGTAGACCTGCTCCATGCGATCGAAGCTGATGGCGCCGTCGGTACCGGGAACGACATCGGTCATAAAGTAGTAGCGATAGCCCTCGACGCCCAGCATGTCGATAACATCCTGCGGAGCGATGGCGTTACCGCGGCTCTTGGACATCTTCTCGGCCTTGCCGGTCTCGGCATTGCGCACGGTCAGGAAGCCGTGGGCAAAGACGTGCTCGGGCAGGGCCTCGCCGATGGCCATGAGCATGGCGGGCCAAATGACGCAGTGGAAGCGGATGATGTCCTTACCCACGATGTGGAACTGCGCGGGCCAGCGATAGGCCAGCTCGGCACGCGCCTCGTCGGTGTCGACACCGTAGCCGACGGCAGTCATATAGTTGAGCAGCGCATCGAACCACACGTAGGTCACGTGACCCTCGTCAAACGGGACCTGAATGCCCCAGTCAAAGCTCGTACGGCTCACGGAAAGGTCGTTGAGGCCGCCCTCGACAAAGCTGCGCACCTCGTTCATACGGAACGCAGGCTCAACAAAGTCGGGGTGCTCGTCATAGAGCTTGAGCAGCTTGTCCTGGAAGGCGGAGAGCTTAAAGAAGTAGGACTCCTCCTGCACGCGCTCGAGCGGACGGTGGCAATCGGGGCACAGGTGCTGGCCGACGCTACCGTACTCTTCGTCACCCTTCTGGACCTGCGTATCGGTGAAGTAGGTCTCGTCGGGCACGCAGTACCAGCCGTCATAGCTGCCCTTATACAGATAGCCGGATTCCTTCATGCGCTCCCACAGATACTGCACGGCATGATGCTGGCGCGGCTCGGTGGTGCGGATGAAGTCGTCGTTGGAAATCTCGAGCTTGCTCCAAAGCTCCTTGAAGTGCGGGGCCTGACTATCGGTCCACTCCTGCGGCGTCATGCCATGCTTGGCTGCGGCCTCGGCGACCTTCTCGCCGTGCTCGTCCATGCCGGTCAGGAACTTGACGTTATAGCCGGCGGAGCGGCGATAGCGAGCCTGAACGTCGGCGATGATGGTGGAATAAGCCGTGCCCAGGTGCGGATCGGCGTTGACGTAGTAGATGGGCGTCGTGATAAAGAACGAAGGCTTGCTTTGATCCATGGGGTTTGTCCTCCAGAAAAACGTTGCATACAGGGGATGATTCTAGCGCAAGGGCTGGATATCCTCCATCTATTGCATATCGAGCACCATGGCATAGACATCGCGCTTGCGGCGCGAATACTTCTGAGACAGGCGCTTGGCCACCGCAGAGGCGGGCTCCCCCTCCTCGAGCGCGGTGCGGATATCCTCGCGCAGGGCCTCGTCGGGATCCGCTACCGCAGCGCCAACCGGCGCGATGCCGGCCTCCTCATCCTCGCTCGGCGGCGCGATGACCAGCGCAATCTCGCCCTTTACCTCGCCGCGAGCACGCAGCTCCTCGGCAAGCTGGTCAGCGGGCCCGCGCAAGACCTCCTCGTGCAGCTTGGTGAGTTCGCGGCAGACGGCAACCTCACGCTGGGGAAAGACCTCCGCCACGGCCTCGAGCGTCGCCACGATGCGATGTGGAGACTCGTAGAAGATGAGTGCGCCGGGCACCACGGCAAGGCGCTGCAAACGGCGCACACGGTCGCCGTGCTTTCGGCCCAAAAAGCCCTCGAAGAAAAAATGCTCGCAGGGAATGCCGGACGAAACAAGCGCCGTGACGCAAGCAGAGGGCCCGGGAATAACTTCGACGGGCACATCGGCCTCACGCGCCGCCTCGACCAACGCCTGGCCGGGATCGGACACGCTCGGCATGCCGGCGTCCGAGGCAAAGGCGAGGGTCTCCCCCGCCAGCAGACGGTCGACCAGGCCGGCAGCGCGGCTAGCGATCACATTCTCGTCGCAACGGACAAGCGGCTTGGAAATGCCCAGGTGCATCAGCAGCTTTGACGTCACACGCGTGTCTTCACAGCAGATGGCATCGGCGGTGGCAAAAGCCTCACCAACGCGCGGGGACAGGTCGCCCAGGTTGCCGATGGGCGTGCCGACCACATAGAGTTTGCCCGTATGGGCGCTGTTTTGCGTCATATCAACCTATTCAATCATGCCGCGCTCGAGCGTACCGAGCGCCGCGCGGGCGTCCCATGCTGCAATGCGCTTCTCGGTCTTCCACGTTTGGAAGAACCAACCGGCAGCCGGCGCAAACGAAGCCAGCTGGTTGGAGATAAACACGCGCTCGTAGGCATTGCGGCCCTCGGGCGTAACCGACGAGTTGGCAAAGATCGCCGCACCCGACCATTCGCCCACCAGCACGGGGAACCCTGTCGAAATCGCTTCTTTAAGCTCGCGCTTGTTACGCGAAATCGCCGTCGTCAGCCCGCGGGGGCTCGTGATGTCGAGCGCATACTCGTCGCGGTAATGGTACAGGTGAAGGTCCATGTAGACGTTCTTGTACTTGGCGCCGCGCATAAAATGCTTCCACTCGCTGGGATGCCCCGACGACGAGAAGACGACGATCTTATCCTCGGGCATATACGAACGGACGAGCTCGTAGGCATCGCGATAGAAATTGCGCAGGTAGTGAGCGGGAATGCCATCCGTCATGGTGAAGAGGCTCTTGCGAACGCTCATCTGCGGCGTGTCCAGCAGCTCAATGCCCAGCAGGCTCTCGGCCTCGCCATAGCGATCGGCCAAGCGCTCGAGCACGTCGAGTGCGACATGACGGCCGTTGGTGGACGAATGCCACTCGGCAACAGCCTCCGGCGTGGTGGGCGAATCGTTGGAATCGCCCTGGCCACCGGGCACGGTTGCCAGATCGAGCAGCACGCGGATGTCGTATTTGGCAGCCCACTCAATTGCGCGGTCGATGTAATCGACAACCGATATGTAGGAGGCATCGGACTCCTGTGAGCCAAAGGCATACCAGGGCACCGGCAGACGCACGGCATTGAGACCGATCTGCGCCATGCGACGAAAATCGTCCTCGCTCACAAACGTCTCGTAATGGCGGCGCATGCGCTCGTTATAGGCGGCGGTACCCATGGCCTCCTGTAGCTCGGCCGCGTTGGATGCACCGGTCGCCGCGTACAGCGACGGGGTCACCCAAGGCTCGGGAATAAACCAGCCAGAGAGATTAACGCCGAGTATCCTCTCCATCACTGCCCCCTTCGGATCATGCAGGTCGAACCCGCATCGTATTGCATAGGATAAGTATCGTTTTGAGTATACCCGCGTGTGCGGACAGGCGACCGAACGGTCTGTAAAGTGACGCGAAAGTGGGAGGAATGTCTGGGGCGGGCGGGCTCGGAATGGTGCGACGAGGTGTGTACGCGCGCCGGAGGCAGGCACCGGAAAGTGTGTCCCGTTC
>CATYZI010000063.1 GCA_958415625.1 uncultured Collinsella sp.
GCGCGATCTTATACACAAATCTAAGTCTCTATATATAAGATTTTCTGAGTGTTCTCACGACATGCAAACCACCACAAAGGGGACAGGCACCTTTGTGGTGGTTGCAGCCTCTATTTACTTGCCGAGCCCGTGCTTCCCGATTCGGCGTTCCAGGGCATCTCATCCTCGAACAGCCATGTACGGGCAGACCCACTATCGCGTGCAGTCTGCGGGTCGGGCAAGCAGGTCTGTTCATAGGCATCCTGAATGCACTGACCCATAAAATCGTTGAGCTCGGCCTGGTTGCCCTCCATGACATAGGCGGCATCGCCGTCCAAGATGTAGATGCCCGGCCCCTCATTGCCCTCGTAGCCAGGATCGTACGAAACATCACATAACTTGGCGCCATTCGCGGTGTCCAACTCGATGGACGAGCGGCATCCGCCAACCATGTCGTTCGCTTTTGCCCGATAGGACGCATATCCATACCAGCGCTTAAAGGTTTTGCCCTTGAGCAGCTCGGACGCCCTATCGATCAGGCTTGAATCCGTGGTATAGCGCATGGCCCCAAGCTGAATGTGCGGATAATTACTAATACCCAGCACAGCCGGCTGCTCATCAAAATCAACGGTAATGGTCTCGGGCTTGTCGTCGCCGGTCAGAAGTTCGACAGATTGAGTCACAGGCTTGACCACCGGCTCCGTCACCGCAGCAGGTAGAAATGCCATGCCGACAACGCCCGCGCCAACCACGGCGATCGCAAGCGCCAAGACAATCAATCCAATACGGGCAGAACGGCTCACGGCAAAACACCTCACAATGCAAACCTTCGCCACCTGCACTAATGATACCGCCAGCTAACACTATCACCAAAAGAAACCGTCCGCCCCACCACCACAAAGGGGACAGGCACCTTTGTGGTGGTTTTCGACGCTAACGGTCGACCATCTCACGCCATGAGATTAAACTTGAATTGTTCTCTGAACATATCCATTTCTGCCTATCCTCAACAGCTCTTTGTCTCGAGGAGCGCATATGAAGCCGTCTCATTCCACCGGTCGCAACGTCATCGCCATTCTCGCCATACCCATCGTGATGCTCTTCCTTATCGTCATCACGCCCTTTTCTTTTGGTATCGCCTCGCCCTTCGATCTTTGCGGGATGATCGACGCCGGCTCGCGTGCCACCTCGCTCTCCTTTGTCTGCCGTGGCGTGTTCTACGAATATGCAATTCCCACCGGAAGTTGGCAGTCCAAGTTACCGTTGCTCGGCAAGGTCGACGGATGCTCTCCTTATTTCTGCCTCGAACCTCAGACAATGAATTATCTGATCGACGACCAGCCCCTTGACTCCATCACCCTCGCCTACGACTACGCACCAAACACCGATGAGCGCCACATGAACCAAGTCCTCGACAAGCTGCTTGGACAGTGCGGGCTCACCGCGGAAGCCGGTCGAACCATCTATAGCAACCAGAAATTAAAGCGAACAGAACTCCGCCGTGTCGGAAAAATCAAAGGGCGAAACGGGGCCGCCTACTGGGATGCCTGGGCAACACGCGACAAGGGCGAATTCGGACACAGCACCTATATGGTCACCGTCTACACCAGAGACGGAATCAAGGACAATGTTGACGATTTCGCGTCATCCAAACTCGGCATCCCCAAAACAACCAAACCCGCCAACCCGGATGAAATTCTGTAGAGCCGCCCATTAACATGCCGCTCAACGATCACAACAACATCGAGCTCGTCCCCACCACCACAAAGGTGCCTGTCCCCTTTGTGGCGGTTTTCGACAAAAAGAAGCCGCCCCATTAACAGAGGCGGCATCAAGCAAGTCTATTTATTAGCGTTTCTCAAGACCCAACGAGAACGTCGCGGTAGCCCCGGACACACCTTTCCCTCGGGCGACCCTCGCGAAGCGCGTGAGCGGGCGGGAAAGGGTAAGCCCCGGGCGGACAATTAAGCGCGTTACTCGGCAGCGGCCTTGAACTTGTTGTAGTTGATCAGGCAGCCGGCCTTGACGATGGCGCGCTCCTCTGCCGTCATATCGGCAATATAGAGCTCAATCTGCTCGACCGTGCCGTCGGCGCGCACCACGTAGGCAGCGATGTTCTTCAGGTCGCCATCGAGCGCGGCACGGATACCCGGCACAAAGACGTAGTCGCCCACCTCAAAGTTGGGCTCAGCCTCCATCTGGAAGGGCACCATGCCCCAGTTCATTACGTTGGAGCGATAGCGCTTGGTGGCGTACTCGTGGACGATGTTGGCCAGGCCGCCAATTACGCGCTGACAGCTCGCGGCCTGCTCGCGGGCAGAACCGTCACCGGGCTTCTTGGCGTAGAGCATGGAACCGTACTCGGTCGCCTTGGCGTCGGCAGCGACACCCGCGCCGGCCAGCGCCTCAAACACACCAGCAAGCTCGGCATCGAGCGCCGCCAGGTCGCCCGCGGCCTCGCCGGCCACACGGCGCTTTTCCACCGCGTCGACCTCCTTGGAGCGGCCCACGTAGGCCGGGTCGCGGCGGCTGAGCGTAAACTCGGCCAAGCCCAGCGGGTTGGAGCGGAAGGAGCTCGTCTCGCCCGAGGGAATGAGCTCGTCGGTCGTGGTGACCGGGTCCATGATCTTGGAGCACACCTTGAGCAGGATGTCGTCGCCGAGAGGCTCCATCGCGGGCCACGGCTTGATGTTGGGGCCTTCGACCAGATCGTCGGCAGGCTCCGCCTTGCCAAAGCCCCAGTACACGCGCTTTTTGTACGGCGCGTCGTCAAAGGTGTACTCGCAGGCCTCGTCCCAAGTCTCCTCGGGCAGGTCGGTCGCCGGCGTCAGGACGCCGCCGTTGGCAGCCGTCGCCGCAATGGAGCGGGCATCCATCAGGGCCACGGCGCTCAGCTGGCCATTACCCGGCTTGGAACCCTCGCGGTTGGGGAAGTTGCGCGTGGTGTGGCGGATCGAAAGGCCATTGTTGGCGGGCGTGTCGCCGGCGCCGAAGCACGGGCCGCAGAACGCCGTGCGCACAATCGCGCCGGCCTCCATAAGGTCGTAGATGTAGCCGCGGCGTGTAAGCTCGAGTGCCACGGGCTGGCTCGTGGGATAGACCGACAACGAGAACTCGCCGCAGCCGGTGTTGGCGCCCTTGAGCGCGCGGGCAGCCTGGACCACGGAGTCGTAGTTGCCGCCCGAGCAGCCGGCGATAACGCCCTGCTGCACGTGCAGCTTGCCGTCGACGATCTTGTCGAGCAGGCTAAAGTGCGTCTTGCCCTCGCCGATCTTGGCGGCCTCGAGCTCCACCTCGCGCAGGATGTCCTCGAGGTTCTCGTTGAGCTCGTCAATCTCAAAGCCGTTGGAAGGATGGAATGGCAGCGCAATCATGGGCTTGATGCTCGACAGATCGACCTCGACGCAGCCGTCGTAGTAGGCAACATCGGCGGGCTTGAGCTCGCGGTAGTCGTCGCCGCGGCCGTGCATGGTCAAAAACGCGTGCGTGTCCTCGTCGGTGGCCCAGATGCTCGACAGGCAGGTGGTCTCGGTGGTCATGACGTCGACGCCGTTGCGGTAGTCGGTCGTCATGCTCGCGATGCCGGGGCCCACAAACTCCATGACCTTGTTCTTAACGTAGCCCTTGGCAAAGACGGCTCGGATGATGGCGAGCGCCACATCGTGCGGGCCGACGCCGGGGCGCGGGGCGCCCGTGAGGTAGATGGCGACGACGCCGGGATAGGCGACGTCGTAGGTGTCACGCAGCAACTGCTTTGCCAGCTCGCCGCCGCCCTCGCCCACGGCCATGGTGCCCAGGGCGCCGTAGCGGGTGTGCGAGTCGGAGCCCAAAATCATCTTGCCGCAGCCGGCGAAGTTCTCACGCATAAAGGAGTGGATGACGGCGATGTGCGGCGGGACGAAGATACCGCCGTACTTCTTGGCCGCGGAAAGGCCAAAGACGTGGTCGTCCTCGTTGATGGTGCCGCCCACAGCACACAGCGAGTTGTGGCAGTTGGTGAGCACGTAGGGCAGCGGGAACTGCTCCATGCCCGAGGCGCGCGCCGTCTGGATGATGCCGACAAAGGTGATGTCGTGGCTCGCCATGGCATCGAAGCGAATCTTAAGTGCCTCGGGGTCGCCTGACGTGTTATGTGCCTGAAGGATCGAATACGCGATGGTGCCGCGCTTGGCATCCTCGGGCGTCTGCGTAATGCCGCGCTCTGCAGCCTCGGCCGCAGGCACAACCTCGCTGCCACCGCGCAGGTAGATGCCGTCCTCGTACAGCTTAACCATACTGTCTCCCACTCTGCCCGAAAGGCTCGGGCGCATAGCATACATTCGTTCAATATCGTGCCATAGAACGGTTGCGAGTGGGTTACGAATCTACACGTTCACTTTATCTCGGTAAAGCACAGAACGAGCCTAGTGTGAGCCAGCAGATTTAGTGCAAGAGTGTCCCTTCCGACTAGTCATTTAAGAACGTCCCCAATGACTACTCCGGCAACGCCGATGTTTTGGCGCGGACAGACACTATGACCCAATCCGAGGGCACTAAAAAGACAGGAGCCCCCGCTCGTGACCGCGGGTCGGGGCTGCGACAATGATGTTGAAGTGCCATAGGCGCAGCCGCGCCGCAACGAGGTTGGGAGGCTCCCATGCCAAAGTATTCTACCGCGTTCGGGATGGACGTCCACCTGAGGTCGACCACCGTCTGCGCCCTCGACGCGGACACCGGCGAGGCCGTGACGAGGAGGTTCCCCGGCAACCCCTGGGGCGAGATCGCCGGGTGGATGGATGGGTTCCCCGGGCCGTCGCTCGCGGCCTACGAGAGCGGCTACCTCGGCTTCGCCCCGCAAAGGGAGCTCGCCGGGCTCGGCGTCGAGTGCGCCGTCGCCGCGGTCTCGAAGATCCCCAGGTCGGCCGCCGACTCGGCCTCCAAGAACGACAGGAACGACGCCGCCAGGATGGCCAAGGCGATACTCGCCCACGACATCTCCCCCGTATGGGTCCCCTCCCCCGAGGTCGAGGGCATCAGGGACCTCGCCGGCGCCTACGACGGGGCGACCGCGCGCCTGGCGACCGCCAAGCAGCGGCTGCTCGCCTTCCTCGCAAGGCGAGGGTTCGTCTACGGCGGCACCACGCCCGCCGGCAACCCGAGGAAGTACTGGACCTACGACTTCCTGAGGTGGCTCGACAAGGTCAGGCCTGAGGACGATGGCGGGGTTCGGGCGCTCGCCGCCCTGAGGAACGAGGTCGAGGCCGCGGCGGAGGCCCGGGCGGACCTGCTCTCCGAGTACGGGGCAGCCGTGGATGCCAGCCCGATCGCCGCGGAGGTGGCCGCCCTCCAGTCGATCAAGGGCTGCGCCTTCGCGCTGGCCGCGGCCTTCTCGGCCGAGGTCGGCGACTTCACGAGGTTCCGTTCCGGAAGGCAGGTCACGGCCTATTTCGGCCTCGCGCCGAGTCAGAGGTCGAGTGGCGACTCCGTGCGGCTCGGAGGCATCAGCGGTGCGGGCAACGCGCTCGTGAGGAAGCTGGCCGTTGAGGGTTCATGGTGCTACGCCGCGGCACGGCACCAGCCGAAGCTCATGCCGAGGGATACGGGCGTGCCCCTCGAGATAAGGATGCACGGGAGGAAGGGGTCCGAGCGGCTCCTGCGGCGGCGCGAGGAGATGCTCGCCCGCGGCATGCCCGCGGCGAAGGCGAACGCCGCCACCGCGGCCGAGCTCGTGAGGTGGCTCTGGGCCCTCGGCATGATGTGCCGGGAGGGCGCGGAATAGACATAGCCCCCATTACAGTTTGAGTCGTCCGAAAGGGCGGCTCTTTTCCGTTGCACGGTTAT
>CATYZI010000064.1 GCA_958415625.1 uncultured Collinsella sp.
CTAAAAGGCTACACATTTGGATGCATTTATGGATAAAAGAACACGTCAAGACGCACGTCCGGAGAGGGCCCTTACGGGACCGGACGAGCGCACCATCGCCATCGATCGAAAGGATCGAATCATGAAGTTTGTTTGCCCCGTTTGCGGTTATGTGGAAGAGTTCGACGGCGACCAGCTGCCCGAGGACTTCAAGTGCCCCCAGTGCGGCGTTCCCGGCTCTCGCTTCCTGAAGCAGGAGGAGGGCCAGCTCGAGTGGGCTGCCGAGCACGTCGTGGGCGTCGCCAAGATGGAGGGCGTCTCCGAGGACATCGTTGCCGACCTGCGTGCCAACTTTGAAGGCGAGTGCTCCGAGGTCGGTATGTACCTGGCCATGGCTCGCGTCGCCCATCGCGAGGGCTATCCCGAGATCGGCCTGTACTGGGAGAAGGCTGCCCACGAGGAGGCCGAGCATGCCGCCAAGTTCGCTGAGCTCCTGGGCGAGGTCGTGACCGACTCCACCAAGAAGAACCTCGAGATGCGCGTTGAGGCCGAGAATGGCGCCACCGCCGGCAAGACCGATCTTGCCAAGCGCGCCAAGGCCGCTGGCCTCGATGCCATCCACGACACCGTGCACGAGATGGCTCGCGACGAGGCCCGCCACGGCAAGGCTTTCGCTGGCCTGCTCAAGCGCTACTTTGGCTAAGCCAACTGCCTGAGACATAACCCCTAGCTCGAAGAAGGCCCGGACCGTATTGGTTCGGGCCTTTTTGTGTCTCGAGGACTCGTTAACGCCCTGAAATAGAGCTATCTTCGGCATCGGTCTCTCGTCAAAAACTAAGTGAGTAGACTTTTCGAAACTTGCCGAGCAGACCATCCGTATTGCTTTATAAAGTCGCAGGTAAATGACTTGTTTCAAAACGGCCTGGTCGCCAAAGTGCCAAAAGCCTACTCACTTAGAACCGCAGCCGTCCACGATCGAGCTGTTTTGCGTCTAACGGGCATCTTTCCGTCGATTACTCCCAATTTTGTCCAGTCAACGAATAGTTCAGACCGGAGTAATGTCTCAGCCCTTTGCTCATCTGAGCTTTT
Source organism: uncultured Collinsella sp. (assembly GCA_958415625.1). GTDB lineage: Bacteria > Actinomycetota > Coriobacteriia > Coriobacteriales > Coriobacteriaceae > Collinsella. Next base: position 1,069 of record CATYZI010000064.1, read on the forward strand.
ATCACGATATTCAGCATCGAGCATCCTGCATATGGCCTTAACGATCGCGCGGAATCTATCCTCATCGGATATCTGTCTGTGTGTCAGGAGAAGTACATCGTAGCCCATGGCCTGAAGGGCCGTCATGCGGTCAGCGTCACGCAAGCCATCCCCTGCGCGTCCGTGCGAGGCCTTTCCCTGACATTCAATGGCCACCTGTCGCCTGCCGTCCGGCGAAGAAAGAAGTAGGTCGATATATACACGGGACTTTCCCACAATCGCTCGAGCACTTGTGCTTAGCATCACTTCAACATTAAGCTCTATGCCGCAAAAACCTTCGCCTCCCAGGGATCGCGGCAGTGCAAGTAGCAAATACGCCTCGACCTCAAAAGGCGACGCGGCGCCCAATGGAACGAGTTGCGATACCGCTATAAATCTATTGCCGTAACGCATCCCGCAAACATCTGAACAAAAACGGTCAAGGTCTCCGCCCAAAACCAAAGCGTCTCGACGCCATAAATTTGAGGCGGTGCCGTCCTCGGACGGGCAGCGCACCCAACCGAACGTTGTCGAAATCGCGCCCGAATCAATTGCACGCGAAAGCTCCGCCTCAAGTGCCGCCGGCAGGGCACACACCGCAAACAAGCCACACATCTCCGCCAATACCAAAAGAAGCTGAAGATCCGTCAGATGCCGCAACATGATGAATGCCGTCAGTAGAGGAGACGTAATCAAAACCCCATGCTCCGTTCCCAGCACGGATTCCCTGGGAAGCTCACCAAGAAACAGCCGCTGCCTAATGCTGGCAGGACAAGTCCGTTTGTTTCTCGACCGAACCAATGTATACAACGGAAAACCGAGCGCGACCGCAGCCGTCGGGTTGCGGGCGAGATCATATCGCTGCCGGTCTTCTTCCGGTCGTGGAAGCGGCGGACACAAAGCGCGGACTTGAGGAGGCAAACGCCAGTACCTAAAAGCTGATATGTCACAAAGTAGATCCTTCATAGGCACAGGAAAACACGAATTTCAACCCAGTCAGTCACGCATTGGCGCGAACGCACCAAAAATGGCGCCGAACGGACTGCCAAGTTTTCAACAGCCCTCCCCAACTGGCCAAAAGCTTGCCGAGAGCTGGACGAAACCCTGTTGAAAACCCCATTTTTTCTCATGCAGGAGCTTTGCGCGGCAAGTGAGTAGACTTTTTTGAACATCCCGAGCAGGCCGGTCATCCTGCTTTTCAAAACCGCAGGTAGATAGCTTGTTACAAAACTGCCTGGTCGCCAAAGTGCTAAAAGTCTACTCACTTAGGTTGCAGAGTGCCCCCCCATTAGCTGCAATTCCAAGGTAGTTAGTACTTTTGGACTCAGATCGTCATACTGAACAAGAATTTGAGTTGAGTTTTCAGGGACAGATGCGCCATCGGCACACCAAAAACAGTCACCGATATCGATAAAAGGGATGCTCGAGCGCGTGAGGGCCCGTGCAAAAGAGCTTCCGCCCGCGTCACACTCCACGGCCACGACGCAGTAAAGGCCGGCGTCCGCGTACTCGATCGAGACTTCCCCTGCCGGAAACGTTTTCCGTACAAGCGCCGCCAGGCCATCACGCGCCCCACGAGCACGAACGCGCACGCGGTTCACATGTCGCTCGTAATCACCCGATTCCAGCAAACGCGCCAAGGCAACCTGATCAACAGAACTTACCGACGAGGCGTAGAAACCAAGGTTGCGTTTAAACCTCTCCATTAGTTCATCGGGCAGCACCATGTACGCCAAACGTAACGCCGATGAAAGGCTCTTCGAAAACGTGTTGGTGTAGATAACCGACTGGGCGGCATCGATCGACGCGAGCGCGGGAATCGGCTTGCCGGCAAGGCGAAACTCACAATCAAAGTCGTCTTCGATGAGATACCGACCTGGCCGCTCGGCGGCCCAGCTCAGCAACGCATAGCGACGTGCAATGCTCGTCACAAGACCGGTCGGATACTGATGAGACGGCATCAGGTGAAGGACATCGGTCCCGGTTTTCTGCAGCGCGCTCAAGTCCACGCCCTCAGCATCCAACGGGACATGCCGCACTTCGCAACCCATGGCCTGATAGATGCGCGTCAAGCGCAAATAGCCTGGATCCTCGACGGCATACACCTTGTCCGCGCCAAGCAACTGAACCAACATGGTATCGAGCAGCTGGGCGCCCGCACCGATAACGATATTGTCGGGATTGACATTCATGCCCCTTGTCCCGCGCAGATGGCGCGCAATCGCACGTCGCAGTCGAGCGGTGCCCTGCGCCGGTGCGGGCGAAAAGATTTCACGTTCGTCTTCGGACGTCAGCGTCGCCCGTAGCGCACTTTGCCAAAGCCGCGCCGCCTCCAAAGCGGAAGGAGAAAGTGCGTCGAATCGCTCTGCCTGCCCCATGGCATCATGCGCGCTGGGACCAACAGGGACAGCATCTCGGTCGATATCCCCCGCAGCCAAAGCCAAAACCGGCGCATCCGGGAGCTCGCACGCGTAGTAGCCACGACGCGGCATTGAGCAAATATAGCCCTCGGCAAGCAACTGGCTATATGCATTCTCGATGGTAATGACACTGATACCCAGATGACTCGCAAAGGCGCGCTTAGACGGCAGATGCTCCCCCGCCGCAATACGGCCAGCAACAATATCATCGCGAATTTGCTGGTAAACATACTCATAAAGCGATGCTTCGCCGCGATTTTCCAAATTGTAGTCAAGCATGGGTCTATCACCTGACCTTATTGAATCATTCAATCTGGCATTAGTCTGACCTTGTTATTATCTCGAAAACTGAGTATTTCGCCATACCCAGCTCCCCGATAGGATGTTCCGTTAAGCAATGCACATGCCAACCAAGGGAGCAACCATGGCAGAACAGACCAGCAAGGCCGATCGCGTCAAACTCAATCGCGAGCTCGCGCAGATGCTCAAGGGCGGCGTCATCATGGACGTCACCACGCCCGAGCAAGCACGCATCGCCGAGGAGGCGGGCGCCTGCGCCGTCATGGCGCTCGAGCGCATCCCGGCCGACATCCGCGCCGCAGGCGGCGTCTCGCGCATGAGTGATCCCAAGATGATCAAGGGCATCCAAAAAGCTGTCTCCATCCCCGTTATGGCCAAGTGCCGCATCGGCCACATTGTCGAGGCGCAGATCCTGCAGGCCATCGAAATCGACTACATCGACGAATCCGAGGTCCTCTCCCCCGCCGATGATGTCTATCACATCGACAAGACCCAGTTTGACGTGCCGTTTGTCTGCGGCGCCCGCGATCTGGGCGAGGCGCTGCGCCGTGTTGCCGAGGGCGCCACGATGATTCGCACCAAGGGCGAGCCGGGCACCGGCGACGTCGTTCAGGCCGTGCGCCATATGCGCAAGATCCAAAAGCAGATCCGCGACGTTGTTGCTCTGCGCGACGACGAGCTCTTTGAGGCAGCCAAGCAGCTGCAGGTTCCGGTCGAGCTGGTGCGCGAGGTCCATGCCACGGGCAAGCTCCCCGTCGTAAACTTTGCCGCCGGCGGAGTCGCGACCCCCGCCGACGCCGCGCTGATGATGCAGCTGGGCGCCGAGGGCGTCTTTGTTGGCTCGGGCATCTTTAAGAGCGGCGACCCCGCCAAGCGCGCCGCCGCCATCGTCAAGGCCGTGGCAAACTTCACCGACGCCAAGCTCATCGCCGAGCTTTCGGAGGACCTGGGCGAGGCCATGGTGGGCATCAACGCTGACGAGATCGAGATCATCATGGAGGAGCGCGGACGCTAGTCCGGCAGAAAGGATCGCACATGAGCGATTATGCAGACCAAACGGTCGCCGTGCTGGCGGTCCAGGGCGCTTTTGCCGAGCACGAGGCAAGACTGTCCGAGCTGGGCGCACGTTGTATCGAGATGAGGCAGGCGGCCGATTTGCAGCAGAACTTTGACCGCCTGGTCCTCCCCGGCGGCGAGTCCACCGTTCAGGGCAAGTTACTTGCCGAGCTTGGTATGCTCGATGAGCTTCGCACCCGCATTGTTGAGGGCATGCCCGTCCTGGGCACCTGCGCCGGCTTGATTCTGTTGGCGCGCGATCTTGCCGCCCACGACGATAAGGGGACGCCGCGCTTGGCAACCATGGATGTGCTCGTTGAGCGCAATGCTTACGGCAGACAGCTCGGCAGCTTTCGCACCAAGGGGCAGGTAGGCGGTATCGACTGTGAGGTGCCGCTGACGTTTATCCGCGCGCCCCGCATCGTCGAAGTGCACGGCGACACTGAGGCCCTAGCCGAAGTCGACGGTCGCATCGTCGCCGCCCGCCAAGGCAACCAGCTCGGCGTCACCTTCCACCCCGAGCTCGACGAAGACACCCACCTCCACGAACTGTTCCTGCAAATGTAGGCAGAATTTAAACGAGCGTGGATTTTCGGACATACAACAAATGAGAGTGGATAATCTCCCACTTTGAGCTTGAATGCAGGCTCAAACCGGGAGATTATCCACTCTCATCCTATGTAGTCGTTGGGGACGTTCTTAAACGACTAGTCAAACAAGAACGTCCCCAACGACCATATTGCGATAGACGACCACGGTTGCCCAGATAAAACCGGCCAAAATAAACCGGTCCCGTTTTGGCCGGTTTTGATCAAGGCAACGCCGTAGG
>CATYZI010000065.1 GCA_958415625.1 uncultured Collinsella sp.
ACCCCAGATTGCCCATGCGCGCGCAAAAGCACGCCGCGGCAATCTGGGGCCCGTCCCCAAATACCTATAGATATGCAGGCCAGCGATGTGTTAACGATGTGCCAGCGGGTGCGCCGCCAGATAGACCTCGGTCAGTTGCGTACGATCGACATGCGTGTAGACCTGCGTGGTCGATATATCGGCATGTCCCAAGATCTCCTGTAGCACACGGAGGTCTGCACCGCCCGCAAGCATATGGGTGGCAAAGGAGTGACGCAGCGTATGGGGATGGAGTCCCACCAGCCCCACCTGGCGCCCGTAGCGCTCACAGATGGCATGGATGCCCTGGCGCGACAGACGGCGGCCGTTCTTATTTAAAAAGACCGCCGAGGTCTCGGTTCCGTGGGCATGGGCCGCCAAGCGAGAACGCCCCTCAGTTAAATAGAGCGTCAGAGCTCGCGCCGCGCTTCCCACCAGCGGGGACAGGCGTTCCTTTGAGCCCTTACCGCGAACGAGCACAAAGCCATCGTCGATATGGATATCGCCCACATCGAGCCCCACCAACTCGCTCACACGCAAGCCGCATCCGTAGAGCACTTCCAAGATGGCATGGTCGCGCAAGCCCATCTCGCCCTCGGGGAAGTCTTGATCGAGCAGCGCCGAGACATCCTCCACCGATAGATACTCCGGCAAACGCTCAGCCTTTTTAGGCAGGCGCAACGCCGCCGTTGGATTTTGGGCCACAATCCCATCGCGCACCAAAAAGGCATGCAGGCCCTTCACGGCCGCAAGCGCACGCTCCACCGAGGCATCGGAATAGCCCCCATCGCGACGGTCGGCGACAAAGCCCTCCACGACCTGACGAGTCGCCTCATCAAAAGACATGATGCCCGCCCGCTCCAGATAGGCGCAGTACGTCGTCAGGTCACGACGGTAGGCCGCAATCGTGTTGCGCGCCAAACCCCGCTCGACCGCGAGGTAATCGAGATACTCCCCCGCCGCCACGGCGAGCGACGAGGGAGTAGCTTCGGTATGTTCTTTGTTCGCCGGCACCCTTAGTCCGTAGCGAGGTTCATGGGCGTCACCTGTAGGCGATCGACACCCTCGTGCTGACCGATCGAGGCACGCACGAACTCTCGGAACAGCGGCTGCGGGTTGGTCGGACGGCTCTTGAACTCGGGGTGAGCCTGGGTTGCCACATACCACGGATGCACGTCGCGCGGCAGCTCGACCATCTCGACCAGGCGCTCGTCGGGTGAGAGGCCAGAGATAACCAAGCCGGCGTCCTCGAGCTGGTCGCGGAAGGCGTTGTTAAACTCAAAGCGGTGACGGTGACGCTCGTAGACGAGATCCTCGCCATATGCCTCGCGAGCGAGGGTATCGGCGGCGAGCTTGCACGGATAGGCGCCCAGACGCATGGTGCCGCCCTTCTCGGTCACATCCTCCTGCGAGCTCATCAGATCGATGACGCTAAACGGACCGTCCGGGTCGAACTCGGAGGAGCTGGCGCCGGCAAGGCCGACGACGTTGCGGGCGAACTCGCACACGGCCACCTGCATACCCAGGCAAATGCCCAGATACGGAATCTTGTGCTCGCGGGCAAACTCGGCCGCGAGGATCTTGCCCTCCAGGGCGCGCTTGCCAAAGCCGCCGGGGACCAGGATGCCCGAAGCGTCGCCCAGAACTTCGGAGACATTCTGCTCGTCGAGGCTCTCGCCGTCGACCAGCTGGACGTCCACATGGCGATCGTAGAAGACACCCGCATGGTGCAGGGCCTCGATAACCGACAGGTACGCATCGGGCAGCTGCGTGTACTTGCCAACGACGGCAATCTTCACCTTGTCGGCGTGATGGTTGGCGTGATTCTGTTTGCGCAGGAACTCGTTCCACTCGCTCATGTCGCGCTCACGCGGGTCCAGACCCAGGCGCTCGCAAATGCGCAGGTCAAAGTCCTGCTCGGCAAGCAGCTGCGGAACATCGTAAATGCTCGCGCAGTCCTCGTTGGTAAAGACGCAATCGGTGTCGACGTCGCAGAAGCTTGCGATCTTCCCGCGGATAGCGTCATCGATATGGTGGTCGGAGCGCAACACGATAATATCGGGCTGGATGCCAAAGCTGCGGAGCTCCTTGACGGAATGCTGCGTGGGCTTGGTCTTGACCTCGTGGGCGGCGGCGATATAGGGAACGAGCGACACGTGGATGTAGCAGACGTTCTCGGGGCCGGCCTCCTTGCGGTACTGACGAATGGCCTCGACAAACGGTTGGGACTCGATGTCGCCAATCGTGCCGCCCAGCTCGGTGATGACTACATCGGAGCCGGTCTGCTCCTCGATGCGGCGGAACTTATCCTTAATGGCATTGGTGACGTGAGGAATCACCTGCACGGTACCGCCTAAAAAGTCACCGCGACGCTCGCGGGCGATCAGGCTCTTATAGATGGCACCAGTCGTAAAGTTGGAATCGCGGGTCAGGTTCTCGTCGATAAAGCGCTCGTAGTGGCCCAGGTCCAGATCGGACTCGTAGCCGTCCTCGGTCACAAAGACCTCGCCATGCTGGAACGGGCTCATGGTGCCGGGGTCGACGTTCAGATACGGGTCGGCCTTTTGCATCGTTACCTTGTACCCGCGCGACTTGAGCAGACGGCCCAGCGAGGCCGCGGTAATACCCTTGCCCAGAGACGAAACCACGCCGCCGGTCACGAACACATGCTTGGTCATATTGAGTTACCTGCGCTTCCCGTAGAAGTTGTCCATACACATCTTACGGGTCTTCATTGTAATACTCGCGACGCACGCCGCACGCAATTTTTCTTACGCGCAATAGCATTTCTCCATCTTGAAACAAAACGCCGCCCGGTTTCCCAGGCGGCGTCGCTATGGCAAGGGTTACATGCTGCTATCGATCAGCAACCTCGTCCTCAAGCATTTCTTGAACGAGCATGCCGGTACGGACGCCCTCAAGATACCACTCACCACGTTCGGTGAGGCAAATGCCATTTGCAAGCTGACCGCCGTCGTCGCTATAACGCGAGACGACATCAATCATACCTTCGGAATCCAAGCGATCGATTGCGGCGCGGGCACGATACGGCGAAACCCCCACGCGCTCGGCAAGCGTTTTGCGCGAGAAACCATACGGCCCGCCATTGTCTTCGGTTTGCTGGTCGATCTCCATCAACACCAGCACCTCGACACGCTTCATATCGTTAACACTCGCACGACCCTTGCCCGCCATAGCAGCCTCCTCAAACCGAGCACGAGCATCTAACGCGCCGTGCGCGACCGACACACCTCACGATGGCAGGTAATATCCATCATGCGGCATCCCGCTAAGGATGAAACAGTTACGGTTATTGTATACCGCTCAAATTGTTTCTAGGCAGGTAAACAGCTATTTTTCGCCGAAATAGACGCTTTATTGATCAAAAAGCCGTACCGGGCGCTAACCCGATACGGCCAAAATGCAATGCAATTACCGCGGTGCTTCAAACTTAGCGATGGAAGAAACCGCGGCGCTCAAACTTGGGCTCGCAGCACACGTTGATACCCAGTTTGCGCAGTACCGTCTCGTCCGTCGGCGAGATAATCACGCTAAAGAAGGCATCGCAACCGCGCAGCTGCTCCAGGCCCGAAAGGACGCGAGCGGCCGTCTCACTCGTGGCCGAGGTGATCGACAGCGCCATAAGCGTCTCGTCGGTGTGGAGGCGCGGGTTTTTGCTGCCCAGGAAATGCGTCTTGAGCTTGCTGATGGGCTCGATCGCCTCATCGCTAATGACCTCGAGCTCAAGGTCGACGCCCGAGACATGCTTGAGGGCGTTCATAATGAGCGAACTTGCGGCGCCCAGGCGCGTGGAGGTCTTACCGGTCACCACGGAGCCATCGGGCATGACCATGGCACCCACGGGACCACCCGTCAGCTGCTCCCTGGTGAGGGCCGCCGAGCGCGCCGGTGAGTAGTTCTTATCGATGCCGGCTTTCTTCATAATAATCTTGAGACGGTCGACTTGCTCATCGCCCACGCCGGTACGGCGCACATTTTCGACCGCGGTAAAGTAGCGGCGAACGATCTCCATCTTGGAAGCGTCGCGGCAGGCATCGTCATCGGTGATGGCAAAGCCGACCATATTGACGCCCATGTCCGTAGGGCTCTGGTAGGGGCTCTTGCCCAGGATCTTTTCCATCAAGGCACGGACTACCGGGAAGGCCTCGACGTCGCGGTTGTAGTTGACCGTGGTCTTGTTGTAGGCCTCCAGGTGGAAGGAGTCGATGATATTGGCGTCATCGAGGTCAGCCGTGGCGGCCTCGTAGGCAATATTGACCGGATGCGTCAGAGGAAGATTCCAGACCGGGAAGGTCTCGAACTTGGCATAGCCGGCGGCCGTGCCATGCTTGTGCTCGTGATAGAGCTGAGACAGGCAGGTGGCAAGCTTGCCCGAGCCAGGACCGGGGGCAGTGACCACAACGAGCGGTCGGGTGGTCTCGACAAACTCGTTCTTGCCATAGCCATCGTCGGACACGATCAGATCGACATCGTGCGGATACCCCTCGATGGGATAGTGCAGCTTGGCGGGAATACCGAGCGCGTTCAGGCGGTTGCGGAACACATCGGCAGCGGGCTGGCCGGCGTACTGGGTGATGACCACAGCCGCGACGGCAAAGCCGTTGCCGCGGAACAGGTCGACCAGGCGCAAAACGTCCTCGTCATAGGTAATGCCCAGGTCACCGCGAGCCTTGTTCTTCTCGATGTGGTTCGCGTTAATGGCGATGATGACCTCGACGTCGTCGGCTATGCTCTTGAGCATGCGAAACTTGCTGTCCGGCTCAAAACCCGGCAGCACGCGGCTCGCGTGATAGTCGTCAAACAGCTTGCCGCCAAACTCCAAATACAGCTTGCCGCCAAACTGCGAGATGCGCTCCTTAATATGAGCGGCCTGCAGCTCGATATATTTCGCGTTGTCGAAACCCTGGCGCATGTATGGCTCCCGTCCCGTTTCGTAAATTAAGTTCCTACGCGATTATAACGGAGCCTGCCCTCCCCGATGCCCAGGCCATCAACAGGCACCAACCAAACACGCCATCGATAAGTTGCGGTGAAATAGCTCCTGTTGGGGGTGCGGACAGAAAGTTGGACCGCAGGGCGGTCCGGACTGGAGGTTCGCATG
>CATYZI010000066.1 GCA_958415625.1 uncultured Collinsella sp.
TGGTGCGGCGTATAGGATTCGAACCTATGACGTTCTGATTCGTAGTCAGACCCTCTATCCAGCTGAGGTAACGCCGCAGCGCAAAACATATAAAACCACTTTAGCTTATTGGAGTCAAGCGCAATCTCAAACTTTTTTGTGGAACGCAGTTTTGTCATGCTGCTCCGCATATACCGTCGTTCCCCGTACGATCGATTGGCTTTTCGATCACGTCAAACTTAGCATCAAGTTCCCTCAGGAGCGATCTCACCCGCTGGGCACAATCATAATCGGCAAACGAGATACTCAACATGCGAGCAACCTGGTTAGATGTCCGGACCCCATAGAAATGCTCCAGGGCCACAAGCCCCTCGTGCGCCACAAACGTCTCAACCACATGCGGCGACTCCTCGTAGCACCATTGGGTCAACGGACCCTCGCTCGTCTGTCGAACCACCAGGCCACCCATGCCAGACGGCTCACACGTCACAAGCAGGTACTCCCCGCCCTCGTCGCTCTCAAACAAAACCACCCGATCATCAAACAGCTCCATCGCGTCCCCTTTCTCTCGCTCTTATTTAGCAAAAGCATAACAGGTAGATGGCTGTATACAGAACAGTTGTTCGTGTGTTTTCTATTGAGCTGTCCGCACAGCATGGTATGGCCGCACACAAAAAGGGCACCCCAAAAAGGAGTGCCCTAGCAAATCGCTTATGCAGCCAATCTACGCGACCGGCTCGATCTTCTCGAGGCCGCCCATGTAGGGGCGCAGAACCTCGGGGATCGTGATGGTGCCGTCAGCGTTCTGGTAGTTCTCCAGAATGGCTGCCATGGTACGGCCAGCCGGCAGACCGGAACCGTTGAGGGTGTGCAGATAGCGCGAACCCTTGAAGTTCTCGGGGTCGCGATACTTGATGTTGGCGCGACGGGCCTGGAAGTCACCGCAGTTGGAGCAGGAGCTGATCTCCTTGTAGGCGTTGTAGCTCGGCAGCCAGACCTCGACGTCGTAGGTCTGACGGGCAGAGAAGCCCAGGTCGCCGGTGCACAGGCTAATCACGCGATACGGAAGACCCAGCTGCTGCAGCAGGAACTCGGCCTCGGCGGTCATGCTCTCGAGCTCCTCGTCGGACTCCTCCGGCTTGGCAAACTTGACCATCTCGACCTTGTCGAACTCGTGCTGGCGAATGATGCCGCGGGTATCGCGACCAGCGGAGCCGGCCTCCTCGCGGAAGCAGGGGGTGAAGGCGGTGTAGCGGCGCGGCAGGGTATCGGCGTCGAGGACCTCACCGGCGTGCAGGTTGGTGAGCACGACCTCGGCGGTGGGGATCAGGAAGTTGTCGCCCGAGACGTGATAGGCGTCGTCCTCGAACTTGGGCAGCTGGCCCGTGCCGAACATGGTCTGACGCTTGACGACGATGGGCGGCCACCACTCCTTAAAACCACGGCTGGTGTGCGTATCGAGGAAGAAGTTGATGAGGGCGCGCTCAAGACGGGCGCCGGCGCCACCGAGAACGGTGAAGCGGCTGCCGGAGAGCTTGTTGCCGCGCTCGAAGTCAAGGATGTCGAGGTCGGTGCCCAGATCCCAGTGCGGCTTAAAGTCGAAGTCGAACTCGCGCGGGGTGCCCCAACGACGGCGCTCGATGTTCTCGTCCTCGTCCTTGCCGTACGGCGTGGCCTCGCAAGGAATGTTGGGCAGGTGAGCCATGAAGTCGTACTGCTCCTGCTCGAGGGCGGTGCGGCGCTCGGCCAGACCGTCAATCTTCTCGTTGACGGCGCGCACGGCCTCTTTGGCGGCCTCGGCCTCGTCCTTCTTGCCCTCCTTCATCAGGGCGCCGATCTTCTTGGACTCGGCATTGCGCGTGGCTTGAAGTTCCTCGACCTCGGTGATGACGGCACGACGCTCGTCGTCGAGCTCAAAGAACTTCTCGCGATCCCAAGACGTCTGGCGGTTAGCCATGGCGACATCGATGGCATCGGGGTTCTCGCGAACAAACTTGATATCAAGCATTAGATCCTCCGGCGATATACATTCCATTTAGGTTGCAACCTTGTACATGTATGGGCAAGTATATACTTATGAGCGTTTACGACCCAACTCAACTACGCAAGAAGGCACCCAATGGACCCAGTTTTTTCCTTTTTGTTTGGCACCCGCACCGGTTTTGCCATCCTTTTCGCCGGCGGCATCCTGCTGTTTGCGATTATTGCCTTTGTAATGGAGAAGCGCACCCATAAGATGTATGTCGACCGCGGCCCCAAGTCCGAGGACAAAGAAGACAGCTTCTGGGACTAACCTGCCAAAAAGGGACAGGTTTATTTTGGTCGGTTTTATCTGGGCAAACGCAAGTGCCCCGCAACTGGAATTGAGCCAGTTGCGGGGCACTTTTCGCTAAAAGGACAAAACCGCAGGAAAAACCTGCCAACATAAACCTGTCCCTTTTTTGGTCGGTTTTACTGGAGGGTTGCGTCGATTGCCTTGACCAGGGCGCTGCGCATGCCGGCGTCCTCGAGCGCAACGACGCCCTTGATGGTGGCACCACCGGGCGAGCATACGGCATCCTTCATCGCCGCAGGATGCTGGCCAGTTGCAAGCTGCAGCTTTGCCGTACCCAGCACCATCTGGCTCACAATGCGATAAGCATCCGCACGCGGGATACCGTGCTTGACCGCCGCATCGCCCAGGGCCTCGATTGCCATGGCGACAAACGCCGGAGCGCAACCACCCACCGTGCCGCCCACAAACAGCAGGCTTGTGTCGAGCTCGACGACAGCGCCAAGCTTACCGAGCAGGTCGAGCACCACAGCACGCTGCTCGTCGTTAAGCGTCGAAGCCTTCTCGCAGGCGATGACGCCCTCGCCCACCGAAACCGGCGTGTTGGGCACCGTCGAGATATGCGCGACGCCCGGCAGGACCTGCTCCCACTTGGCACTGTCCCAGGTCCAGGCAACCGACAGAACGACCTTTTTGGCAAGAGCGTCCTTGAGCGGGGCGAATACCTTCTCGATCATGTACGGTTTGACCGCAGCGACCACGATATCGGATGCGGCGACAACCTCGGCGGCATCGTGGCAGGCGACCATGCCGCGCGCCTCGCAGCGCTCAACCAGTGCGTCGTAGCGACCCGCGCAGGCGCACATGTCGCTCGCAGCTACACCGGCAGCGATCCAGCCATCGGCCATAGCGCTCGCCATATTGCCAAAACCGACAAATCCAATCTTCATATCTCATAGTCCTTTCAGACACATTCCTCAAAACGAAAGGTATTGTCCCACGCCATTGTTTCGTATTGCCGACCTATTTGTGATACGGCTCGCCACGACTGATCTTGCAGGCACGGTAAATCTGCTCTAGCAGCACCACACGCGCCAGGTTATGCGGCAAGGTAATGCGTCCAAAGCTGAGCATCTCGTCGGCTCGTGCGCGCACGTCATCACTCACGCCGTCCGAACCGCCGATTACAAAGGCAATGTCGCTGCTGCCTCGCAGCATAAGATCGTCGAGCCTCGCCGAAAACTCCTCGCTCGAGCGCTCCTTGCCCTCGATAGCCAGCAGGATCACATGCGCTCGAGATGGCAAGGCGGCAAGAATCGCCGCCCCCTCCTTGTCGCGCGCGGCATCCACGCCGCCCGCCTTAGCCGGGTCGATATCGGCCACCTCGCGGATATCCACCTTGGCATAGGCACCTAGGCGCTTGGTGTACTCAGCGCACGCGTCCTTCCAAAAGCGCTCCTTGAGCTTACCGACGCAAACGACGGTGTATTTCACGCGCGTCTACTCCTTCGAATCGTTTTGAACTTTGCCGGCGGCCAGCATCTGCTCGAACATCGAGGCCGACTGCGAAAAGTCGCTCGGCAGCACGACCGTCGAGGTTTTACCCGTGCGAGCGAACTCCGTCATCATCTCGGACCACTGCGTAAACATGAACAGTTGGTTGGCCTCGTCATTGCCGACACCCGTCTCCTGGATGATCTCGAGCGAATCTTTGATACCCAGCGCGATGGCCTTGCGCTGGTTGGCGATGCCCTCGCCCGCCTTTTCCATAGCCTCGGCCTCGGCGGTCGCCTCGGTGACGCGCTTGATGCGGTCGGCCTCGGCGAGCTCCTGCGCGGCAGCGCGCTTGCGCTGGGCAGCGTTGATGTCGTTCATGGAGTTCTCAACCTCGGTCGGCAGTGCGATTTTGGTGATGAGCGTCGACACGAGGGTGAAGCCGTAGGCGGCCATCTGCTCGGAAACGGTAGCGTTGACATCCTTGGCGATGTCATCCTTCTTGGCAAAGACCTCATCGAGTGTGTAGACGGGGATGGAGGAGCGCAGGGCGTCGGTGATGAAGTCGCGCATCTGGTCGACGGGCTCCTGCAGCATATAGTAGCTCTTGTAGATGCCCGAATCTGCCGGGCCGGCGCCCATGTCATAGCTCACGTGGTACTGAGCGGAGACCTCAAGGCCAATGGTCACGTTGTCCTGGGTCTTAACGTCGATGCCAAAACCATTTTTCATGGTGCGCAGACTCACCGTGGCGGCCTTGCGGTCAATCACGGGCACCTTCACGTGGAAGCCCGCGTTGACGATACGATTGAACTTACCCAAGCGCTCGATGATCACAGCGTGCTGCTGCTCAACGACGTAGCAGGCGTTGGGAAGCAACAGCAGCAGGATGATGATGGGAATCAAAAGGCTCGTAAGGGCAGCGATGATACCGGAAAACAGCATGGTCTCTCCTCTGATAGGCACACGTTGCCATTAGGATACCCGTCCAAGGAGATCGTGCATAACAAAAAAGCCCCCATTGCTGGGAGCTCTTTCAATCAATGGTGCGGGCGAAAGGACGTCCGCGTATCCGCTTCGCGGATCCGCACCGGCTTCGCCCGCCTGCCGGCGGACTCGCCAGCTCGCTAAAAACGCTCCGCGTTTTCTTTACGCTCGCTCCTTCGCAGGTTCAAGTCCCCGCGGTGGGCCCATAACAAAAAAGCCCCCATTGCTGGGAGCTCTTTCAATCAATGGTGCGGGCGAA
>CATYZI010000067.1 GCA_958415625.1 uncultured Collinsella sp.
GCGCCGGACAGACTTCTGTGTATACTAATCCCCGCAGCGCACGCGAGCGGAAACAAACGCGAACGCCTGCCTGGGGAGTTAGCTCAGTTTGGTTAGAGCGCCGGCCTGTCACGTCGGAGGTCGCGGGTTCGAGCCCCGTACTTCCCGCCAACGCAATTAAAGCCACGTCTTCGGACGTGGCTTTTTGCGTTTGATGCACTTTGTTTCGATAGAACGATCGCCCTGGTGCATCTTCGCCCAGAATCCCCGCGCCTTCGGGAACGCAAGTAAAATTGAATAAGTATATCTGTCTAAACAACAGCTTTGTTGCGCAACACCTGTTCAACGAGACAGGGGGTTAGGTTATACTAAATTGCACTGTAGGCCGCATCTGATGCATTTCGCTCCAAGCGCGGCACTCAGTGGATATCCGATTTACCATTTGGATGTCCTGCGGTCATTTAGCGTCTCGACACAAGCTCGGCCCCGGAGCTCGTTCGAGCTGTTCGTATTCCTTGAAAGGGGAAAAATGGACATATCGAGGAAGACTGATTACGCCCTTCGTATGTTGGCGATGCTTGCCGAGGATCCGGAGCGTTTGCTTTCTGTTCGCACCGCTGCCGAAGAGGTCAATGTCCCGTATTCGTTTGCCCGCTCGATTCAGCACGGTTTGGTCCAGGCCGGTATTGTGGAGAGCCTGCGTGGCGTCCACGGTGGCATGCGTCTCAAGGTCAGTCCGGACGATGTTACCATTCGTCAGGTCGTCGAGGCCGTTCAGGGCCCTATGGTTATGAATGATTGCACCGCACCCGATGGCGACTGTGCACGCATGGGCACGTGCTGCTATCATCCCCTGTGGGCCGGAGCTCAAGCGTTGATGCGCGACTACCTCGATTCCGTTTCGCTCGGCGACATCGTCGCTCACCGCCAGTTCCCGGCCGTCGATTCCAAATTCGCCGACCGCGACGCGTTTCCCGAGTACGCCGCCTGTGCATGTGCTTGCCGGGAGGAATAGCGCCGCATAAGGAGCATAGATATGATTCAGGACCCCTTTCGTTCGATGATTCGTTCGGAAGGGGTCCTGCGTTATCGCGACCTTCCGTGGCGCCGCACGCGCAATCCGTACATCATTTGGCTTTCCGAGGTCATGCTGCAGCAAACACAGGTGCCGCGCGTGGAGACGCGCATGCCGGCGTGGCTCGATCGCTTTCCGACCGTGCAGGCGCTTGCCCAGGCCGCGCCTTCCGATGTTTTGGACGCTTGGCAGGGGATGGGCTACAACCGACGAGCTCTGGCGCTTCACGGGGCCGCTCAACGGGTCGTAGAGGATTGGGGCGGGGAGTTTCCGCACGAGACGCGTGACTTGGTCGCTCTGCCTGGTATTGGCCCGGCAACGGCGCAGGGTATCCGGTCGTTTGCGTTTGACCTTCCGGGCGTGTATCTGGAGACCAACGTGCGCACGGTCTTTCTGCATCACTTCTTTCCCGATGTACCGGCTGTTCCCGATCGCGAGCTGGTGCCGCTGATTCAGGCGGCCTGTCCGGCGGCCCCCGGTGCGGCGACCGACGAGATCGCTCCCTTCGCCGTGCCGCTCGATGATGCCGATACGCCGCGCGCGTGGTATTACGCGTTGCTGGATTACGGCGCATATCTAAAAAAGACGTTGCCTAATCCGTCCAGGCGCTCGGCGGGTTATAGCCGTCAATCAAAGTTTGAGGGCTCGCGTCGCCAAAAGCGCGCGCATATCGTGCGCATGTTGCTAGCAGCGCGCGATGGCCAACCGGCGGGGATT
This sequence comes from uncultured Collinsella sp., assembly GCA_958415625.1. GTDB lineage: Bacteria > Actinomycetota > Coriobacteriia > Coriobacteriales > Coriobacteriaceae > Collinsella. Next base: position 1,772 of record CATYZI010000067.1, read on the forward strand.
ACGCTTGCTGATGCCGTGGTGGGCGTTAACGATATGGAAGCGGCGGCTGGGCGTGGACCGGTCGAGCGCGAGCTTGTCGCGGGCATTCTAGCCGACCTGGAGCGTGAGGGCTTTTGCCGAGCCGAGGGCGATCGCTGGCTGAGCATCTAGCCTGTGCAAATCTGAAGAACAGGATTGTAAGGTTTAGATTTTCGGCATGAGGGCATCCTAAAGACGAGGCCGCTCGAAGCCTACGGGCGGCATGCGTTGAAGGGAAGTACACCTATGGATTTTGAGAATTCCCAAACCAAGAAGAACCTCGAGACCGCTTTTGCCGGTGAGTCCCAGGCACACACCAAGTATCGCTACTATGCCTCCAAGGCAAAGAAGGACGGCTACGTTCAGATCTCGAACATTTTTGCCGAGACGGCTGGCAACGAGTCCGAGCACGCCAAACTGTGGTTTAAGTATCTGCACGATGGCGCCGTCCCCGATACTCTGGACAATCTGCGCGATGCCGCCGCGGGTGAGAACTACGAGTGGACCACGATGTACGACGAGTTTGCCAAGACCGCCGAGGAAGAGGGCTTTGCCGAGATTGCCGCAAAGTTCCGTGGTGTCGCCGCCGTCGAGAAGGCCCACGAGGAGCGCTACAACAAGCTCGTCGAGCGCATCGAGTCGGGCGAGGTGTTTGAGCGTGAGGGCGTAAAGGTGTGGAAGTGCCTGAACTGCGGGCACCTGCATGTGGGTGCCGAGGCGCCTGAGGTGTGCCCGGTGTGCAACCACCCCAAGGCGTACTTTGAGGAGCAGGTGGTGAACTACTAGCGCTTGGCGCTAGCATGAGCTGGGCCGGGAGGGCCGGACTACCTTCCCTCCTCGCTCACGGCTTCGCAGGGTCGCGTTGAGGGAAGGTAGTCCGGCCCTCCCGGCCCGCTTTGGGTCGTCGCGTGCTCGATACAGAAAAGCTGATAAGAAGTTTGTGTGCCGCCCCGATAGGGGCGGCACGTTTTTGTATGGGGGCTGGTTGGGACGGCACCGTTCATGGGTGGGGTACACTGGGTAGCGACTTTTAGTTTATCTACTACCTGATGGGGTGTTTTTGTATGGGTAAGAAGTCTCGGGCTCGGGCGGCTTCGGCGGGAACTCGCAAGGATCCTGGCCGTCGGGTTGCCGAGGGTAAAAAGGCCGATCGTGCCGAGAAAGACAAGAAGGTCGGCGCGCATGCTCATCCTGAGTGGGCGCCTCATTTGAATTCGGCTAGTGAGGATTTGACTGCCAAGTTGTTTACTCTGGTCGAGGTAATTTTGGGCGTGGTGCCCGTGGTGGTCATTGGTCTGTTCCTGGCCTCTAAGGATGCCACGAGCGTGGATAAGCTCACCGATGTCTTTTCTCAGGACCCCTCGATGGTGGTCACGTTTATCTCTGCGTGCCTGCAGCCGTTTGTGGCATACATGTTGTACATGATTTATCGCAAATACTGCGAGGGCGATGCGGGCTTTGCCGCCGGCAACCTGATTGGCCTCTTGTGCTCCGAGATTTTGCTGCTCAATATTCCCGGCGTCATCGGCATGGGCATCTTGTTGTGGCGTGTTTGGCGCAACGTCGCTCCGCACTTTGAGAGCTGGCTGTTTGAGCGTCGCGCAATGGGCGTGCTAGTCGACATCGCGGGCTCACTCGTGATCCTAGTCCTGGCGTTTATGTGTGCCACCGCCTCTCGGGGCCTTGCGGGCATGTAGCCTACCTTCGCCGACTGCGGAGCGTGGGGCGGGGAAATACCTTTCCCTCTCGCTCACGGCTCCGCAGAGTCGCGCGAGGCAAAGGTATTTCCCCGCCCCACGCTCTGGCGTTGGGTCGTTGCGCGCTCGGTACTGAAAAGCTGATTTTAAGTTTGCGTGCCGCCCCTTTTGGGGCGGCACGTTTGTTTATGTGGGGTCCCTGTCTTCACAATTTTCGTCAAGCTTTTGGTTAGATTTTGGTCAGTTGGCGTAAGGGTGGAAGGCCAAAAGATTGCTGGCGAAAAAAGCTCAGAGAAAGTGCTGGTAGGGGAGTTGTTGAGCTTTTCGACAGCTTTTGAGCAAAAGAAACTTTGTGGCTATTGCCGGCGATTGCGTTGTCGCGGTCATGGCGGTGCGGGATGCTGGTCGTAAGCGTCGAATGCTCCGATTTTGGAGGCCAGCATGGATCTGTTTCTTGAGACTCCGCAGCAACAAGCTGAGCGCATGCTGCGTCAGCAGCAACGACTCATGGAGATACAAATGCAAGGGGCGGCAGCCCAGCCCTTTGCGCAAAATGTCGTGCCCGCTGCTGTACCTGCAGCTGTGCCCGGGTGTGAATCGGCGCCAGAGAACTATTCCGTACAGCAAGATTCGTATGCGCAGGAGCTTGCGTTCGACAAACGCCGCGCGCGCCGCCGCCGTTTGGGCCAGCGCCTGCGCACATTGGCGATGATCGTGCTCATCCCGCTGGGGCTTGCGGCCATCTTTCTGGCGTCGTATGCCCTCACGTGCATCCTTAACGGCGCCTCGCCCAATGAGGTACTTCAGCACTTGGCGGCTCTCGGCCAGCGCTTGGGGGATGTCGCAGCAACCATCCGCGCCAGCTGGGAGAGTTAGCATTCGCCACCACGGGTCTTCTTGGATGCAAGGATTATCGCCACGAGTGGAATCCTTGCATCTTGCTGGTCTGGTC
>CATYZI010000068.1 GCA_958415625.1 uncultured Collinsella sp.
TTCTTGATTAATTAGAGAGCAAGATTGTGTGTAGCTTGATTAACACTTAAGCAAGTTTTTCACCATTATTGCTCCGAAGGATATCGAGTGGCTAAGAGGACAACCGAGCTCGAATGCGACTCCCCGAGCAGCCAATTTGGCAGTCAATTTGGGACGGGGCTTTTTTGACTACCCTCCCCCTGCAGAAAAATCCCTAACGCAGTTGCGGTGAAATAGGGATTGCTTTTGCTGGTCAAACCGCAAAACAGTCCCTATTTCACCGCAACTTATTGGTGGCCTTTTGGGTGGCACTCAGCGCCACGGATCGGCTTCGAACATCGGCTCGCGCTCGGGGCGGCGATCGCTGTAGGGATCGTAGCCGTCGTCGTCCTCGTTCTCGGCACGGATGTAGGGGTCGCGCGGCTTGGGCGCCGGCTTAGGCGCAGGCTTGGGTGCCGGCGCGCTTGTCTTGATCTCGTCTTTCATCTGAATAGCTCCTTGCATCGCATCGTTCAACATCATCGATTGTCGCACGAAAAAGGGCGGCGGACCCAATTGGATCCGCCGCCCTTGGCGTTTAGAGACGGCTGGCAGATTTTAAGGCATGGCCCAAAATCTACTCGGCGTCGGGGACCTCGTAGGTGGCCGCCGGCGTGTTATCGCACACGACGGTAAAGCCGCCGTCCTTGTCGACATCGACCGTCACCTGATCGCCCTCGCGCACCGTGCCGTCGATGATGGCGGCGGCGATGGCGTCCACGACCTCGCGCTGCACCAGACGCTTGAGCGGACGGGCGCCAAAGACCGGGTCCAGGCCGCCCACGGCGAGCATCTGCTTGGCCGCCGGGGTGATGGCAAGCGTCATGCGCTCCTTGGCCAGACGTGCGCGGACGTCGGCGAGCTGGATATCGACGATCTTTTCGATCTGCGCCATGCCGAGCGGATGGAACACCACGATATCGTCGATACGGTTGAGGAACTCGGGGCGGAAGGTCTGAGCCATGGCGGCGTCAACCTGATGGCGCATCTCCTCCTCGTCCTTACCGGACAGATCGGCGATGGCCTTGGAGCCCACGTTGGACGTCATGATGATGATCGTGTTCTTGAAGGACACCTGGCGACCCTGGCCATCGGTCAGACGGCCGTCGTCGAGCACCTGTAGCAGCACGTTGAAGACATCCGGATGGGCCTTCTCCATCTCGTCGAGCAAAATCACTGAGTACGGACGACGGCGCACGGCCTCGGTGAGCTGGCCGCCCTCGTCGTAACCCACGTATCCCGGGGGCGCACCGATCAGACGTTGGACGCTGAACTTCTCCATGTACTCGGACATGTCGATACGCACGAGCGCGCGCTCGTCATCGAACAGGCACTCGGCAAGCGCCTTGGCGAGCTCTGTCTTGCCCACGCCGGTGGGACCCAGGAAGAAGAAGCTGCCGATGGGCTTGTCCGGATCGGAGAGGCCCGCACGGCTGCGGCGCACGGCCGCGGCCACAGCGGAGACCGCCTCATCCTGACCGATGACGCGCTTATGCAGCTCGCCCTCCAAGCCCTTCAGCTTGTCGAGCTCGCCCTGCATCATCTTGGACACGGGCACGCCGGTCCAGGCGCTCACGACCTCGGCGATCTCATCGGAGGTCACCTGTTCGTTGAGGCCCTCGCCGTCCTGCTGCTTTTGCGCCTGAAGCGCGGCCTCGGAATCCTGAATCTGCTGCTGCAGACCCGGAATCACGGAGTAGCGCAGCTCGGACGCACGGCCCAGGTCGCCGTTGCGCGTCGCGCGCTCCTCTTCGCTCTTGGCCTCGTCGAGCTGCCCCTTGAGCTCCTGCACGTGGTCGATGGCGTTCTTTTGGTTGAGCCAGCCGGCCTTTTGCACATTGAGCTTTTCCTGGACCTCGGCAATCTCCTGGCGCAGGGCCTCCAGACGCTCCTTGGAGGCGTCGTCGGTCTCCTTCATGAGTGCCTGCTCCTCGATCTGCAGCTGGGTGAGTTGACGCGTGGTGGCGTCGATCTCGACCGGCATGCTGTCGAGCTCCATGCGCAGACGGCTTGCCGCCTCATCGACCAGGTCGATGGCCTTGTCGGGCAGGAAACGGTCGGCGATGTAGCGATCGGAGAGGTCGGCGGCGGCCACGAGCGCGCTATCGGTAATGTGGACGCCGTGGAAGATCTCGTACTTCTCCTTGAGGCCACGCAGGATCGAGATGGTGTCCTCGACGGTGGGCTCGGAGACCATAACGGTCTGGAAACGACGGGCGAGCGCCGCGTCCTTCTCGATGTACTTGCGGTATTCGTCGAGCGTGGTCGCGCCGATCGCGTGCAAGTCGCCACGGGCAAGCGCCGGCTTCAGGATGTTGCCGGCGTCCATGGAGCCCTCGGTGGCACCCGCGCCCACGATGGTGTGGAGCTCATCGATGAACAGGATGACCTTGCCCTCGGACTTCTGTACCTCCTTGAGCACGGCCTTCAAGCGGTCCTCGAACTCGCCGCGGTACTTGGCGCCGGCGACCAGCGCGCTCATGTCGAGCTCGATGAGGTCACGGTCGCGCAGCGTGCTCGGCACGTCGCCGGCCACGATACGCTGGGCGATGCCCTCGACGATAGCCGTCTTGCCGACGCCCGGCTCGCCAATGAGCACGGGGTTGTTCTTGGTGCGGCGGGACAGGACCTGGATGGTACGACGGATCTCGTCGGTACGGCCGATGACAGGGTCGAGCTTGCCGGCGCGGGCCAGGTCGCAGATGTTGCGTCCGTACTGCTCCAGCGCCTCAAACTGGGTCTTGTCCTCGGCAGACGTCACGCGGTCATCGCCACGTAGCTCCTCGTAGACCTGCTCGATGCGCTCCTTGGTCACGCCGGCGTCGCGCAGAACGCGGCCGGCCTCGCCCTTGTCCTCGGCAAGCGCCATCAGCAGATGCTCGGTCACCACAAAGCTGTCGCCCATCTTGGTGGCCTTCTTCTCGGCCTTCTCGATGACGCGGACGAGCTCATTGGAAAGACCCATCTGCTGGCCCTCGCCCGAAACCTTAGGCGCGTGGTCGATGGCATCCTGCGTGGAGCGTGCGAGCTGGGCCGGATCGGCACCGATACGCTCGATGATCACGGAGATATTGCGCTCACCGGCACCGAGCAGGGCGGACAGCAGGTGAACCGGCTCCACCGCGCCGGCCTGCGCGTCAGCAGCCGTGCTCACGGCGGTCTGCAGCGCCTCGCGCGACGTCATTGCTAGCTTATCGATTCTCATGGAATCACCTCTCTTGGGGCGGCCGCCCTACGGGGCGGCTTCACGTTGTTCGAGAAGTATTGTTGCCAGCTTTGCGCGATCTTATACAC
>CATYZI010000069.1 GCA_958415625.1 uncultured Collinsella sp.
CCGCAGGAAGCTTGGATACGCCTAGGCGCGGTCCAAGAAATCGTCCGCACCCCCGTTTAACCCCTCAAGACGGCCAAACGGGAACTATTCCACCGCAACTTCCCCTTTTGGCGCAAAGTAACCTGACCCCTTTGCACCAACAGCAGAAACGTCGCGGGCAGAGAACGAACAGCGAACAGACACCAGAGCGAGCAAGCCGCCCCCTGCGCCAACAATGGCAGCGCCGCAGGTTGAGCATAAGTCAGCGAAAGCCCACCAGAGCGAGCAAGGTGACGTGAAAGAGGAGGGCATAGGCCTTTTGGCCATGCCCGACGATTGAACGTCAGATTGCCGCTCTGGCGGGCTTGCAGCGTCGAGTGGTTCCGGCGTTTGGTAAAACGCCGGAACACAAGAGCGCCCCCTCCCGCGCACGGAACGGGAGGGGGCTAAAGGTAGGAGTCTACCGGTGGGTTGACCCCACCGGACAGACGATGACCAGGTGATCCGTTATAGGATCGTCATGGTTTCCGTGGGGTACCCAGGGGGTACTTAGATCATCACGCAAGCGATGGTCAGGATGATGGCGCAGACGACGGAGAGAGCGACGATGAGCTTAAGAGCAAACTTGAGCCAGGTCGTCCACTCGATCTTGGCCAGGGCGAGACCGCCCATGATGGCGCCGGAGGTCGGGGTGAACAGGTTCACGATGCCGATGGCGGCGGAGTAGATCATGACCATGACCTCGGGCGAGAAGCCGAGCTTGACAGCCAGCGGTCCCATGATGGGCATGGACACGGTAGCCATACCAGAGGTCGAGGGGATCAGGAAGGACAGGCCGAAGTAGACCAGGAAGCTCATGGGAGCGAAGATCACGCCGGACAGGCCAGACAGAGCATTGGCGGCAGCGTCGAGGACGTAGACGTCGAGGCCGGTGCTAGCCATGAGGACGGAGATACCACGGGCAAGAGCGATGACGAGGACAACGGACATCATGTCGGCAGCGCCGGTGATGAAGGTGTTGACGATCTGCTTCTCGGACAGGCCGCCGATAATACCGATCAGGACAGCCATGAGGAAGAACCAGGTGGAAGCCTCGTCGAAGTACCACTGGCCAATGGGCAGGCCGGTGATCAGGGCAGACCAGCCCTGAACGATGGCGTTACCGTCGGCGTCATAGACAGCGCCAGCATCGAAGAAGTTGGCGACGCCCTCGTTGAGGTCGGCCAGCGGGATGAAGCCGACAATCATGACGACGAAGGTGAAGGCAAAGGCGATCAGAACACCCTTCTGACGACCGGTGAGCTTGACCTCCTTGTTAACCTCGGAAGCAGCCTTGCCGTGAGTCTCTTCGGCGTCCTTGAGCTCCTGCATCGAAAGGATGGTGGAACCCTTGTCAGCCTTGACCTTCTTGGCATAGCTCATGACGAAGAAGATGGACATGGCGGTGGTGACAATCCACAGGACGGCACCGAGGCCGATGATGATGGACTGGTTGACCTCAATGCCAACGCCGGTCAGAGCGTCGACGGCAGCGCCGACGGCAAACGGGTTAACCGTGGAGCCGAGGCAGCCGCAGCCAGCGCCGAGCAGGACGGTAGCGGCGCCGACCATGGGGTCGAAGCCAGCAGCCATCATGGTAGCGGCGAGCAGGGCGTAGAAGGGAACGGTCTCCTCGCACATACCATAGGTGGTACCACCGAGGGAGAAGATGAGCATCAGCACGGGAATGAGCATGATCTCATTGCCCTTAAGCTTCTGCACCAGAACGGCAATGCCGTTGTCCAGGGCGCCGGTTTCGGTCATCATGCCGAGGAAGCCGCCGAGGATCATAACGAAGAGGCAGACGGGCAGAGCGTCAGCGAAGCCCTTGACCGGGGCGGTGCAGAAATCGCTCAGGCGGGCAGCGGTAACCGCGCCACCGGACGTACCGGAGACGATAACGGTAATAACCGCGACGATTGCCAGCAGAGCAAGAAGAATGGTGAACGATGAAGGCATACCGCGCTTTTTCTTAGCGGTCTCAGTCATAGTTCTCATCCCCCCTTCATAAATCATTTACTGATCTCGCCCGAAGCGGCTCTTCCGTGCCGTGCATGTCGCTCGGTGCGAGATTTTTACCAGACAAAAGCGCTCGGGGTGCGCAGCAATGCACCCCGAGCGAGATGCTAGATGCTCTTACTTGAGCGTGGCGTACATGACAGCCTTAATGGTGTGCATGCGGTTCTCGGCCTCGTCGAAGACCTTGGAAGCGGGGCTCTCGAAGACCTCGTCGGTGACCTCCTGCTCGGTGATGCCGAACTGCTCGCACTTCTCGGCGCCAATGGTGGTGTTGGTGTCGTGGAAGCTGGGCAGGCAGTGCAGGAAGATAGCACCCGGGTTGGCCATAGCCATGACCTCGGAGGTAACACGATACGGGGTGAGCTGAGCGATGCGCTCGGCCCAGACCTCGTCGGGCTCGCCCATGGAGACCCACACGTCGGTGTAGATAACGTCGGCACCCGTGACGCCGTCCTTGACGTCGGTGGTCAGCTTGATGGTGCAGCCGTTAGCCTCGGCGATGGGCTTGCAGGCCTCGATGACGTCGTCAGCGGGCATGCACTCCTCGGGGCCGCAGGCCACGAAGTTCATGCCGAGCTTGGAGCAGACGACCATGAGGGAGCGAGCGACATTGTTCTTGCAGTCGCCCATGAAGACGAGGGTCTTGCCCTTGATGTCGTAGTTGAAGTTCTCCTGGACGGTCAGGATATCGGCGAGCATCTGGGTGGGATGCCACTCAGTGGTCAGGCCGTTCCACACGGGCACGCCGGACTTAGCAGCGAGCTCCTCGACGTCATCCTGGGCAAAGCCACGGAACTCGATGCCGTCATACATGCGGCCGAGAACGCGGGCGGTGTCCTCGATGGACTCCTTCTTGCCCATCTGCGACGAACCGGGATCGAGATAGGTCACGCCCATGCCCAGGTCCATGCCGCCGACCTCGAAGGCGCAGCGGGTACGAGTGGAGGTCTTCTGGAAGAGCAGAACGATATTCTTGCCCTCGAGATAGCGGTGCGGAACGCCAGCGCGCTTCATATCCTTGAAGTTCTTGGAGAGCTTGAGCAGGTACTCGATCTCCTCGGTGGTGAGGTCGAGAAGCTTGAGGAAGCTACGGCCGGAGAGGTTAACACCCATGGTTCGA
>CATYZI010000070.1 GCA_958415625.1 uncultured Collinsella sp.
ACCGCAGTAAAACTGCAGCTCTGCTGCATTCAAGTCTATCTTGTCCAATTTTTTAATATACCGATAAAGGCAATGATATTCGTGCTGTTCGTTGCCTAAGGCGTGGGCGACATCGAGGTAGGCGAGCAGGGAGATGAGTACGTGCCACTGCTGATCTAAAACTTTTTTACCATTCTCGTCTTCAGTAAAGGGGTCAAAGGCGTCGAGTTCAGCAACCGCATCTTTGTCAAAGTAAAAGTGGTAATGTCGCTGATCGTCGGTGCGGCACTTAAGCACAAGGTAGAAAACAGCATCGTCTGCTGATACCTTTTTGCTGTTGTCTTCGCACCATTCATCCCATCTGTCTTCTTTAAGGGCAGATTCTATTTCTTTAAGCTTGTTTTCATTAAGTTTATTTAGCTCAAGTACGGTTTCGCCCAGTATATAGGCCTGGTCTCTATGAGGACTGTTTTCGGAAATATTTTTGCAAGGATTGTTGCACCGTTCAATAAAGCCCTTGACGTCTATTGGATTGGTATAAAACTCTCCGGTTGAAGACGCGTTTTTGCAAATAGTGCCGACGCGGTCGAAAAAATCTCTGATATCGTCCAAATTGGCAAATTCGGCTTCGTCCATATCTGGATTCCTTTCTCATTAGGAAACATGTCTCATTATAGGCACGCTTGCGGTCGTAGCGGCTAGGGGTGCCAGTGCTAGTGAGGGTTCCAGAGAAGGAAGCGGCGCGCCCTCGGAGCAGCAAAGAATCAAGGTCTAATACTTTTCCCGAGAAGTGAACGAGCTAAAACGGGCCCCTGAAGCATCGACACTTTAGGAGTGCCGTTTCCTGCGGTTTCGGTACTGAAATCCTGCGATTTTGCCGCCGAAAAATGCGGATGTTTCAGGGATCTAAAAACAGCCGTTCACTTCTCGGGAAAAGTATTAGACCTCGATGGCGGGGGATGGGGTGCCAGTGCAAAACGGCGTCAAGGGTTGGTCGAGCAGGTGGTTTCTCCATTGATGTCCGCACGACATGGGACACTTCCCCTGCCGCCCTGCTATGTCGCGGCGGCATGTACCCAAACAACGACCCTCTAAGGAGTTCGATATTGATGAGTGACAACACCAAACATCTCGCAAAGAAATGCGTCAAGGACGCGGGGCCGTGCCTCGCGCTGTGCGTAGCCGGCGCAGCGGTCGCGCTGCTGGCTGTTCTGGGGCCGTTCGACGTGCTCCGAAGTACCAGCTCTCTGCACGTTTGCATGGCCTTTGCCGGCGCCATGATGACCGGCGGCGTGCTCGATCTGATTTTTTGGGTGCTCGACCCGTTTGGATGGAAGAACGAGGGGTAAGCCCTGAGGGATGGAAGGGCTGGAACGGTTGGCTTAGTGATCGTGCAGAATGTGGGCTAGCGACTTACAGGGAAGTGGTGATCCGATGACGGTCTATGTGACGGGCGATATTCACGGTGGCCTCGACATGCAAAAGCTGCGCGATTGGGATCTTGGGAAAAGCCTGACGAGCGACGACTATCTCATCATTGCCGGCGACTTTGGCTTTCCGTGGGATTTCTCCGCCGAGGAATGTGACGACATCGCTTGGCTGGAGTCGCGCCCCTATACCGTGCTGTTCGTCGACGGCAACCACGAACGCTACGACCATTGGGCGGAGCGCCCCATGGAGCTGTGGCATGGTGGGTTGACGCAGCGTCTGTCGGATACTTCGCCCATACGGCGCCTGACGCGCGGCGAGGTTTTTGAGCTCGACGGCTCAACGGTCTTTACCATGGGCGGCGCCACGAGCGTGGACAAGGAATACCGCATTCCGTATTCCAGCTGGTGGCCGCAGGAACTGCCGGACGAGCGCAACTTTGAGGAGGCACGGACAAAGCTCGACAGCGTGGGCTGGAAGGTCGACTACGTGATCACCCACACCTGCTCTACGCGCATGCTTTCGCCCACGCTTTATCCGGTGCCCGGCTGGAATTGCCCCGCCGTTGATCGGCTTACGGCGTTTTTCGATGAGCTGGAAGATCGCTTGGACTACAGGCGCTGGTATTACGGGCATTTTCATCGAGATGCCAGCCCGGCCGAGCGCCATACCGTGCTCTACGACTGCATCGTTCGCCTGGGCGACGAACTCCAGCCCTGGGATGTTGCGTAGGGGTGGGGTGCCTGATTACTCAGCCGTTACGGTGATGTTCTCCCTGTGCTTGCGGATAACATCCCAGCTAAAATGCTCGACCAGCTGCTCGGCAGAGCGCGGCGTGGTGCCCGGTGCGATGCCTGTTTGTCCGGCGAGCCAGCCCAGCAGCGCTTCGGGCGTGCCAAAGCGGGCGCGGAGTTCGCCCAGGTCCAGATCGCGGTCTCGTTTGGAAAGGCGGCGGCCGTCCGGCGCCATGAGCAGCGGAATATGTGCGTAGTGCGGCGTGGGCAGTCCCAACAGGTGCTGCAGATAGATCTGGCGCGGCGTGGACCCCAGCAGGTCGCATCCGCGCACGACCTCGGTGACGCCCATGGCGGCGTCGTCGACCACCACGGCTAGCTGATAGGCAAACACGCCGTCGCTGCGGCGGACCAAAAAGTCGCCGCACTCGGTGGCGAGCGCCTCGCATTGGGCCCCGTACGTGCGGTCCACAAATTCGATCACGTCGTCTGCGAGGTCGTCGACGGTGGGCACGCACAGACGTGTGGCCGGGGCGCGCAGGGCGCTGCGGCGGGCCACCTCCTCGGCCGAAAGACTTCGGCAGGCGCCACGGTAGATGGGCGTGCCGTCGCTCGCGTGCGGTGCGCTCGCGGCGTGGAGCTCGGCGCGCGTACAAAAGCAGGGATAGGTGAGGCCGGCGTATTGCAACTGGCGCAGGGCGTCCTCGTACAAGTCCAGGCGGTCGTGCTGGTAGTAGGGGCCTTCGTCCCACTCCAGCCCCAGCCAGGCCAGGTCGTCAATCAATTGAGTGGCAAGTTCGGGGCGCTTGCAGCGATCGTCCAGGTCCTCAATGCGTAACACGATACTGCCGCCCTGGCTGCGGGCCGAAAGCCATGCGCACAGGCAGCTGAACACGTTGCCCAGGTGCATGCGGCCCGAGGGCGACGGGGCAAAGCGCCCCACGACGGGGGTG
>CATYZI010000071.1 GCA_958415625.1 uncultured Collinsella sp.
TCATGCCGAAATGGCGCGAAGCACGCGGTTGACAAAACCATAGAGACACGTCCCAGAAAAATCATCGGCGAACGCGCTACTCTGCGCTGGTGAGGACGCCGGTGGTGTCGAAGGCCGGGGTGAAGCTCTCGTCTACCGCGCCGCCTTCTTGCCAAAACATCGTCGTAAAGCCCAGGTCGTCGGCATGGTCGAGCACCTGCTCGTACTCCTCGCGCGTCACGGCGCGCGCCAGGTCGCCGCCTTGTTCGCGCATGAGGGCATTGGGCGTGTACTGGTTCATGACCGAGATCGGCACGTCGCCCACCGTCTGCCACACCAGGTCCAACACGCGGCACGAATCGTCCGCATGCCCCGGCAGCACCAGATGACGCACGATTATGCCGCGCCTCATGAGCCCGTCCTCGTCTACCAGCTCTCCCCCGCGGCGCTCAATCTCGCGCGCCATCTGGGCCAGACCCGACACGGCCACGCGCGGGTAGTCCTTAATATGAGAAAGCGACTGCGCAAGCCCGGCATCGGCATATTTAAAGTCCGTAAGCCACACGTCGACCAGGTCGCCCAGCGCCGCCACGGCACTCGCGCGCTCGTAACCACTCGTGTTGTAGACAATTGGGATGACCAACCCGCGCGTCCGTGCCGCGGCAATCGCGGCAGGCAACAGGTGCGCATAGTGCGTCGCCGTCACCAGGTTGATGTTATTGGCGCCCTGGTCCTGCAGCTCCAGCATAATCTCGACCAAACGCTCGGGCGAAATCTCAAGACCGAAATTGCCCGTTGAGATCTCGTGGTTCTGACAATAGATACATTTGAGCGAACAGCCGCTAAAGAAAATCGTACCCGAGCCGGCCTCGCCCGAAATGGGCGGCTCCTCCCACATATGGAGCGCCGCGCGGGCGACCTTAAGCGTGTTGTCGGCGCCGCACACGCCACGCGCGCCCTCGTCGCGCGCCGCACCGCAACGGCGCGGACACAAATGGCAGGCGGGCGAAAAAAGTTCGGTCAACGACGTCGGCATAAAAACATGCTCCAAAACAATGATTCAGCAGCTCAAACGTAAAGGGACCAACCGCACAGACGGCTCGAGCCCAAGGCGCCGTAATCGTCCGACACGATTTTTATAATGTCAAGACTGGAATCGACAAAGTGCCGCTTTATGATGTAGGTATTCCGCCCCCCGCGGAGCAACTGGGTGAACCGTCGCGTTTATTTAGGGAGCCCACACAGTCGTACCTAGTACAGGTATCCTTCGTTGTTAAGGACGCTGGAACAGTCGATGAGGGCACCCACCTGTTTTAGGTGGGTTCATTTTCGTAACGTGGGGGGTGGTTTTCTTTTGCCGATTTTTCTGAATACCGCCGCTGCAGACCCCACATGGACGCTCAGCGGCATCCAGCAGAATCCCCACCAACATCCCAATATCTGGTAAGCGCGTGATAATCGCACGGTGCAAACCTCCGCACCCCCTCGGTCGAGTATCATGGGTCAGCTATGCCTTTTTGCGTAGCAACCTTTGACCTTTTCCTTCGACGCTTGGCGGTTTTTAGATTCATGGCTTCATCCCCGAGCTACATACCGTATCTATGCGTGGCAGCGGCGGCCTTTATCACGACCTTCCTCACGGTGCCCCTGGTCAAGCGCTTGGCAATTAAGCTCGACGCCGTCGACTACCCTTCTAAGCGCCGCATCAACACCAAGCCCATCCCGCGTTTGGGCGGAACGGCGGTGTTTTTGGGCCTCGTCGTGGCCTGCATTGTGCAAATACTAGGCACCTGGCACCTAGGCTGGCCGCCCGCCCTGGTGCCGCACCCGCGCCTTCACATTAGCTATCCCATGCTGGCGCTCTCCTTTACCGTCATCTTTGCGACCGGCGCTATCGACGACGTCTATCAGCTCAAGCCCAAACAAAAACTAGCCGGTCAGGTACTCGCCGCGCTCATCGCCTGTATCGGCGGCTTGCGGATCGGCGTCATCGTCAACCCGTTTGCCCCCGGCGAAATCATGCTCGGATGGCTCGCCTACCCCATCACCGTGATCTATCTGGTGGCATTCACCAACATCATTAACCTCATCGACGGCCTCGACGGCTTGGCCACGGGCATCTGCGGTATCGCGTCGTTCACCATGTTTTCGATGGCCGTTCTCTCGGGCCGCATCGACGCCGCCGCGCTCTCCATTGCGCTCTTTGGCGCCTGTCTGGCCTTTTTGCGCTACAACTTCAACCCCGCAAGCATCTTCTTGGGCGACTCGGGGTCGCTGCTTCTGGGCTTTGCGCTGGGCTCCATCTCGTTGCTCAACGTGAGCCGCACCGCCGCGCTCACCTCGCTTATCATCCCGCTCATCGTTGCCGGCGTGCCCATCATCGACACGTTTAGCGCCATCGTGCGCCGCAAGCGCGCCCACATTAGCATCGGGCAAGCCGACAAGGGCCACATCCACCACCGCCTGATCCAAGAGGGCTACAACCAAAAGCAGGCAGTGCTCCTCATCTACGCCTGGTGCATCATGCTTTCGGCCGGCGCCGCCGCGATCAACCAGGTCGAGGTGCCCATGCGCGTGCTCATCTTTACCGTGCTCGCCATTGGCTCGGCGGCCTTTGCCAAGCATCTACATCTGTTTGAGCCCGTGTTGCGTCACCATTACAACAAACGCACGCACGAGGACGAGCTCGTCACCCCCGACGATCCCGCCTTTAAGCAAGAGGAGCAGGCGGCAGAAGAACGCAAGGAGGAGCGCCACCACAGGCGCTAGGGTAAGCTGCCGAGGATGCGCCCAGGCGCCGCCGGCCAAACGTGCAGCCACGCCGCACCCATCGCACAAGCCGCCGCTCTCCCGCCCCTCGCCTACTTACGAC
>CATYZI010000072.1 GCA_958415625.1 uncultured Collinsella sp.
GAAAAAAGTTTGTCCTATTCATTTCTGGTAAATAAATTACCGTTTACCAGACGCTTGATACCGTTCACCGGAAACTCAGTATAAGGCCCAGCGGATACCGACTCGCTTTACGGCTCCATTTGTAACAACTTGACTTCTCGGTATAGAAAAACGGACCCGCTTCACTAGGGAAACGGGTCCGTTTTCGATTATCTTCGGCTAATTTGGATAAGGCCCTCGAAGATCATCGGAATCCTAGCGATCGAACTCCGCCAGTGCCTCGCCCAAAAGCCTCAGGCCCTCGCGCAGAACGTCCTCGCTCGCGCAGTAGCCCAGGCGTGCGCCGCAGGGAAGCTCAAAGCGGCTGCCGGGTACCAGCAGCACTCCCCTCTCGGACAGCAGGCGCTTGCAGAACTCCTCGTCGTCCTCGGGAATATCAAGCTGGATAAACGAGGTGGACACGCCCTGCGGCGCCGTCCAGGAAACGCGGTGCTGCGTATCGATCCAAGCCTGCGCGATATCGCGGTTGCCAAACACGATCTTGCGATTGCGCTCAAGGATCTTGTCCTTGTGCTCAAGCACATAGGTCGCCAGGGCATCGTTGAACACGCCGCCGCAGATCATGGTGTAATCGCGATAGGTGCGGATGCGGCTGGATATCTCTTCGTCTGCCACGACCCAGCCCACGCGGGCCGCAGGCGTCGAATAGGTCTTGGACACCGAGTTGGTGACAATGGCATTCTCGTACACGTCAGCCATCGACATAAAGGCCTCGGTGTTCTCAAGCGGCAGATACACCTCGTCGCACAGCACGTAGGCGCCCACCGAACGGGCGATCTCGGCAATCTGGCCGAGCATATCGGCATCGAGCACCGTACCGATGGGGTTCGATGCGTTGTTGATGCAGATGAGTCTGGTGTTGGGGCGCACCAAGCGCTTGAGTTCCTCGATATCGGGCTTCCAGCCGAGTTCCTCGCGAAGCTCCCAATACTCGACCTCGGCGCCCAGCGTGCGCGGAATCTCGTAGAGCGGCGCGTAGGTGGGCCACTCGGCGATAACATGGTCGCCGGGCTCGACCACAGCCATGATGGCGTTGAGGTTAGCGCCCGTGCAGCCATTGGTCTGCAGAATGTGATCGGGATTGACCTCCCGACGATACAGCTTGGCAACCTCGGCCTTAAACTCCGGCGAGCCCTCGATCCAGCCGTAGTTCATCTTCTCGCGATCCAGGCGCTCGTAGAACGTGGCGCCGTCCTGTTCATCAAGCGCGCGCAGCTCGCCCATGGTGAGCGACGAGATCGTCGACTGGGCGATGTCCCACGTGGCGCTCTTCTCCCAAACGTTGAGCCATTCCTCAACGCCAATCGTCTTGATGTCCATGGCCAAGCTCCTTACAAAAGCAGTCATCCAATCGTGTTGACGTTCCTCATACAAGATTGGGGCGGTGCGAAAACCCGCACCGCCCCAATGGGAGACATCTAATGGCAGCTAGATGTATGTATTATGACCTGTACGGGCCCTAGAAGACCCTAGAGGTCCTCGCGCCAGAAGGGCATGCTCATGCAGCGCGGGCCGCCGCGGCCGCGGGAGAGCTCGGCGGAGGGCACGACGAGAAGGTCCAGGCCCTCCTTGTACAGCACGTCGTTGGTGACGGTGTTGCGGGCGTAGACGCAGATCTTGCCGGGCTCGACGCACAGGGTGTTGGAGCCGTCGTTCCACTGCTCGCGGGAGGCCGCGATCGGGTCGCCGCCGCCGCAGGGGATCAGCTTGACCTGGTCGACGCCGGTGGCGTCCTCCAGGACGTGCTCGAGGGTGTCCTCGATCAGGCGGATGTTCACGTCGCCCGGGTTCTTGCCGGCGGTCAGCTCGTAGACGCGCAGGGTGCCCATGATGGCGGGGTGGATCGTGAACTTATCGACGTCGATCTGGGTGAAGACCGTGTCGAGGTGCATGAAGGCGCGCGAGACCGGGATGTCGAAGGCCAGGATGCGCTCGACCTTGGAGTCGGAGTTCCAGAAGATGTTCTGGGCCATGACGTCGATCGCGGCGGCCTGGGTGCGCTGGGAGATGCCGACGGCGAGGGTCTTCTCGTTGATGTTCAGCACGTCGCCGCCCTCGGTGTGGAACTGGCAGTCGCGGCGGAAGTACAGCGAGACGTCCTTGTAGTCGGGGTGGTACTTGAAGACGTACTTGCCGTACAGGGTCTCGCGGTTGCGGGTGACCGAGTACATGCGGTTGAGGTTGACGCCCTCGCCGACGACCGCGAACGGGTCGCGGGTGAAGTAGAGGTTGGGCATCGGGTCGATGATCAGGTCGGACTCGGACTCGGAGTTGACCAGGGAGTCGAGGGTCGTGGAGGCCGTGAGGGGCATGTCGATCTCGGACTTGGTCATGCCGGCCATGGTCTTCTTGACGAACTCGAGGTTGTCCTCGATGGAGTCCAGCTTCTCGCGGACGATCTGCGGCATGTGCTGGCCGCGGATGCCGGCCTCGGCGATGTACTGGTCGGTGAACTCGGCGCGGGCGCCGGGGACCTGGTCGAACACCTCGGCGACGAGGTTCTCGAGATAGAGGACCTCCACGCCCTGGTCCCTCAGGATCTGGGCGAAGGTGTCGTGCTCCTGCTGCGCGACCTCCAGGAACGGGACGTCGTCGAACAGGAGTCGCTCGAGCTCGTCGGGCGGCAGGTTGAGGAGCTCGTCGCCGGGACGGTGCAGGCAGACCTTCCTGAGCTTGCCGATCTCGGAAGGCACGTGCAGACCTTTCGTCATGGCCTCCTACCTTTCTTTCGGGCC
>CATYZI010000073.1 GCA_958415625.1 uncultured Collinsella sp.
ATTTTCCGGTTTCGCCTTTGATGGTTCTCGTGGTGGGGAATCTGGTATAGCTGCTAGTACGTAACCGCAGCTTACCTGCGGGAGGCCCCTATATATCGTCCCACGCGCAGTTTCGCAGCGAAGCGAGAATGTTTGAGCATGGGATGATATATAGGGGCCTCCCGCAGGTAAGCGGACATAAAGACGCTAGCGGATATGCGCGGGTTTTCCGCCCCAGTAGAAGCGGCAAAAGGCTCTTTTGCGCTTTTGGGGTTTGCCTACGAGCTCCATGGTTGCGATGGCTATGTCTTCGGCTGCGTGGGGGCGGCGTAGAACTTCGCCGTTGATGAGTAGCGCTTTGAGTGATTCGGGATGGTCGTGCAGGTGGCGCAGGGTTACGATGAGTTCTCGTGCGGTGGTGACATGCATGCTGGCGCCCATGCCGGTGAGCATGGTGGTGTTGGCCTTTTCCTGGCCATAGGACTTGCCCAGCAGAATCATCGGCAGATGTGCGCATAGGCACTCGGTGACCGTGAGTCCGCCCGATTTGAGAATTGCCAGGTCGCAGCCGTGCATAAGCGCTGCCATATCATCGACATAGTCCAGAACCGTGACGTTTTCGAGCTTCATGGCGTCGAAGAGCGTTTTGAGGCGGGTGGCATATTCGGTGTCTTTGCCCGGCAAAAAGACAAAGTGCATGTCTTCGAAGCTGCGTAGGAAGGGGAGGGTGCGGTCCATCTCCGCGCGAAAGCGAACGTACGGTTGAGGCAAACTGGCACCGGCCATTACCAGCACGACGGTCTTCTCGGTGGGGAGGTTGAACTTAGCTAGCTCTTCCTCGCGATCGTAATCCGTGTCGAATCCGGCGCGAATAGGAATGCCGGTAATGCGAATCTTTGTCTCGAGCACCTTGCGCGGACGCAGCGTTTCGGCCATAAATTCGTTGGCAACACAGAATAAATCGGTGTCCTTGTGGGGCCACCATCCCTCGACTTCGTAGTCGGTCGGTACGCAGATGACCGGATAATCGATACCCGTAATTACGCGGGCGCCCACGGCAACATTGGCTGCTGTGATGTGCGTTGCAACCACGGCTATGGGCCTGCGGCTACGAATATATTCGTTGAAGGCGGGGAACATAATTCGCGACCATGCCGTTCCGCCACCCCAGAGAAGATGTCCCGTAAGCGTATATCGCCAGGTCAGGTCGTAAATGGGGCGCGTGGCTCCCGTAAAAGAAGCCGCGGTCTTATTGCCGTCGAATTTAATACGTCCAAAATCAAGGATATCGAGCACTTCAATCTCAATATCCTCGGGGATGCCATTGGTGCCGCGGATGAGGTCGAATGCCTGCGCTATCGCATTTGCGGCGGCCTTGTGGCCCGAGCCAACGGAGGCATACACGATGGTCACGAGAGGTTTTTGCTGAGCCAGGAGCGTGGTTTGCTCCGATTGGGGAGTGCTGTGCGTGAGCAGGGGAGCGTCGTCACTCGTCTGCGCCTGGTCCATCGATAACTCCCCTTCAGCTTTGTAATACGGATTTATCATTGTAGTGCATGAGTGTCACGTTCACGTAAATTTGGGTATGAGCGCAAAGAACGACAACGTTTCGACGAAAGGACGCTTCATGACTACCGATAAGCCGATCGATGTTGCGATTATCGGTGGCGGCCCCGCGGGCTATGCTGCCGCTATTTATGCTGCGCGTGCCAACCTGACGACGACCGTGATTGAGCAGGGCATGTCGGGAGGGCAGATCGCCACAACCAATGAGGTCGAGAACTATCCGGGTTTCCCGCTCCTGAGTGGCGCCGAACTCGGCGAGCGTTTTCAGCAGCATGCAGAGGGCCTGGGAGCACAGGTTGCATGGAGCATGGTTACGGGTATCGATTACGATGCCGATGCAGCGTTGTTTACGGTGCATCACGATATGGGCGATACGCTGGCCTCGAGCGTTATCGCTTGCATGGGTGCCACGCCGCGTCCGGCAGGTTTCGCAGGCGAGGATACGTATCGCGGTCGTGGCGTTTCATATTGCGCAACATGTGACGGCATGTTTTTCCGCGGCAAGCAGGTTTTTGTAATCGGTGGTGGCAATTCGGCATGCGAAGAGGCTCTGTTCCTGTCCGACATTGCCAACAGTGTGACCATCGTGCTGCGCCGCGACCAGTTCCGTGCGCCCGATGGTGTTGTTCAGAAAGTACTCGCAAAGGACAATATTACAGTTAGGTACCAAACTAGTATTGTGGAGCTATCGGGCGAAGCCATGCCAACGACGATTACCTTTAAGGACAATGCATCCGGCGAGACTCATACCGAGTCATTTGAGCCCGGCTCGTTTGGCATCTTTGTTTTTACCGGAACGCAGCCCCATACCGAGCTTGTTGAGCATCTAGTCGATCTGGCGCCTGATGGCGGCATTCTGACTGATGAATCCATGGCGACCCGCACGCCAGGTCTATTTGCCGCTGGCGACATCCGTTCCAAACGTTTACGCCAGGTTGTGACCGCTGTTTCGGACGGAGCCATAGCGGCAACGAGCACATACGCGTTTCTCCGTGGATAAGTACGATAATATATCTTATGTAAGGTTGCTATCTTTAATCAAAGTGGTTGGACGATGCATCAATGTGTTGTCCAACCACTTTTACTTGCCGGCTATGTGG
>CATYZI010000074.1 GCA_958415625.1 uncultured Collinsella sp.
ATTTATAATAGCCTGAGATGGCTAGAGATGAAAACATATAGTCATCAAGCAGTCTTGTCCTCCGATGAAGACGCCAGCTATGACATCGAATTCCACTCTCTGTCAGGTCGCTTTACCAATTACGGAGCGCCGCAGAGGCTGCAGAAGCAGTCGAGTATGCAGAAAAGATTTATATGGGCGCGTCAATTAAAAAAGCTCTGTTAGACCAGGATTGACACACATCTGTCCCCACGGCGCCATATCGTTAGCCTCGTAGACCGCGGGGCAGCATGAACGCCGAGGACCTGGTAATCGCCTTCAAACGGGACATGGCGAAGCTGAGCGGGACCGAGCGCCGCCGCGCGATTGAGTCCGTCAGGGACGTGATCCGCGCGGCGGCGTTCGACGACACGGCCGGCTCCGCCTACGAGGTCGAGCGCAGCCGCGTCTGCCTCAAGACCGCCTACGCCATGCGCCATAGGCTGATCGAGTGCCTCTCGGCCCACTGCCCCCATTCAGGGCCGGGCGGGGCTGCGGCGGCGAGCTCGACGAGATCTACTTCCCTGAGTCGCTCAAGGGCAAGGGCAACCGCGCGAAGGGGTTGTTCGCGATGCCGTATCGGCAGCATAGAGACGGTATGTCCATTTCGTCTCTTTTAGCGCTGAATACCATGTATCGGGTTCATTTTCTCATGCCTTATAAGGAATATATGAGACGGCTGAATTCGTAGATGCCTGTTGTAAATGAATGTATGTGAGAAAGCTAACAACTACATAATAAGAGTTGCGTTTGGCATCAGGCAACGAAAACCGTTGCATTTTGTCTCTTGCAACTAAAAGGGTTGCGTTTGGTATATAGCAACGAAAACAGTTGCATTATGTCTCATGCAACTAAAAGGGTTGCTTTTGGTGTCTAGCAACGAAAACAGTTGTGCACGGGCAAGATAACCCTCACGCTTTGCGAATGATATCTTTGTTCCTGCAAATTAAAACACGCAATGTTATAGATAGACGAAATCTGATTAGCGGGCGACGATGAATGCCACATCTCTATTATCACGGGGACTGCCGCCCCAGAAAAACCCGATATGGCAATCGACGCTGATAGCAGTCTTAAAGAACATGACGTCGCCCTCACTCGACCTAGAACCGTTCGAGAATCTCCTCGGCGTTCTCTCGCAGATAGATATCTAGGTCCGGCACGGCAAACTGCACGTAGCCCCTCTGTGGTGCCTGAATAACCTCTCTTTGTAGCAATTTTGCCCTAATGGAGCTGACCTCATTGGTCTTTTTACCCATGCGCTTAGCAATCTCGGATGATTTGGACTGTTGTTTATCCTCGCACATCGCCAAAAGGTATTTGAAATCGTTAATTCCCAGTCCAGAAATCGCGGCCACGTCAACAACATCGTGAAAACGAGCCTCTGCCAGCGCAATGCCTTCAGTGACGTCGCGCTCGCTCACAATGGCACTTTTGGCACGATGCAAGTTGGCGCGCTGCCAAATGGAATAACCGACCAGTTGCACCAGATAGGCATAGCCCTTAGTGGCCTTAGCGGCTCTCGACAGGAGATTGTCCTCTATGGTCAAGCCAGTCGCGACAAAGCTATCGCCCATAGAGAGCGCTACCTCCACCTGGTTGATAGGCGCCAGATCTTCGGGGAGGGCACGACGCAAGAACGTAAGCGCCTTGCCGTTAATAAGATCCATAACACCGGCGGGTAACCCGGCAAAGGCAAGTGCGATATCTACTTTTTCCCCTATCAAAAGCTGAACCGTAGACGCAATGGCACGCATATCGTCAATCGGAGCGTCCTGAACTTCATCGATGGCAATAAAAAGACCCTCGGATGACTTCGCCGCCGAACTTAGCAACTTTCTAAGGCTCGACTCTTTGGGTGCAACATCGACTTTCGCAGAAACAAAGCCGGCGTTTACACCGACCGAAGCATTGGCCGCAAGGGAAGAATCAGCAACCTGATCCTTCAAGTCCAGCAATAGGTTAGGGCCAGCAGAAACAATAGCGGTCTTCCATCCAAGCTCTCGCGCACGATCCCTAAGATCGCAGAGCAAAACAGTTTTTCCGGAGCCCCTCGGTCCAGCAATACGCATGAGCCTCGCAGGTGCACCAATTCCCGCATTCAAACTCTCGGTAAACTCAAGGGCAATATCATCACGACCAATTATGCGCGGAGGCTCAGCGCCGGCAGTGGGACGAAACGGATTATGGAATGCTGTGGCGCTCACTTGTTTGCCTTTCTAGGGAATCGATTAACAGCCAATCATCGGTTAAATAATTATCGCAGACTATATCGAATAATATCGAGTTATATAAGGCTGTATAAACTTATCGCGGAAGTATCGAGCTTTCGTAATATGACTTAGTTAATAGTCCACCATTGCTTTCTTCCAAGCTCATAGCGAAAGAAAGTTCAGGACTTCCTAAACCCATTGCCTTAATACGAGAAATACTCGCTCTCGGCAGATAGGTTTGGCCCCAACCACGGATCGCCGCTGAGGAAGAACTCCGGCCAGCGCTGCATGAACAGTGCTTGCTCACGCTTCCAGCGGCGCAGCTTTTCCTCGTTGGCCTTTTCCCTGCCGCGCGAGGTGAACTCGTAGTGATACAG